>JAKEHZ010000025.1 GCA_022614735.1 Acidobacteriota bacterium
GCAGGGGCGTGGGTACTGAGACTTGCCCGCGAGGACGCGGGCGCACCACTTGAGCGCCGATTGTTAGATTTATTTTTCAAAGACCATCACCGGGCTTAGGGATTGTGTGTCTCGCTACCCAGCCGTAAACGACTGGGCTAGGGAAAAGCGTCGTTTTCAAAGAGCCGAACCCAATGTTAATAACAGGCTCTAGTAACCTTTATAGTCTTGGAGGTAGTGGTATGAAAACAAGGATAGATTGTTCAATTGTAGTTTTATTGTTGGTGGTCTGCGCAGCCAGCATTGTTTCGCAGGCTCAGGCGGTTGATCGAACCCAACTTGAGAAAGAAATTGATGAATTGTGGGAGCAAATCAGAGATAGGCAAAATCTTTTGCTCGAAGTCTCGGGGGAAGACAAGGATAAATATTCAGAATTTCTAAGGCAGCCTGACACCGGATTGATCAGATTGTTGCCCAGGGAAAGATACGATGCCAAACGTAAATTACCGATTAATGGTGGCGGAGCGTATTACTCGTTTGCTCTGCTTAAGCACGAATCTGGGCGCGGATATGATATCTCATTGGAGCAAAATTACTTCAGTGTCGGTTTCGCCGGGTATGATTTTGGTTTCATTGTCACTCTCGAAAATCTCCATCTCGAAGAGTTGACTCTCGAGCATCCTGTTGCCAGGTCTATGGCAGAATACAATCCGCCGATTAAAGAGCACGAAATTCGCGCGGAATATCGGAAAACCTGGGAAGGGCTCAAGGTCGGTGAAATGACGGCGAAAAAACGTGTTCAAGTTAATCCTTCGAACACCTACCTCCTGCGTTCATTCAATTTTGACGAAACCGATGTGCTTGTTGCCTTTCGCATAGTTCGCCAGGATCAAGATGGGAGCGTCATTTTACTCTGGAAGATGTTGAAAAAGTTTCCTGCTCCGAAGTCGATCCGCGATCCCCTAAATTGATGAACACGCTTATTTCAGTAGACAATCTCCAAAAAAACTATGGCGACGCCACAGCATTGCGCGGCATCAGCTTCAATGTTGAAGTGTCGGAGCTAACCGTCATCATTGGACCATCAGGCTGTGGTAAATCAACACTGCTGCGTTGTCTTAACGGGCTCGAGTTATTCGACAGCGGGCGTGTAATGATTGGAGACATCACGTTGGAACTGAACAATGGCGCTACTCAGCGCGATCTCAACACGCAGCTGCGACATTTGCGCGAGGAGGTCGGGATGGTCTTTCAGAGCTTTAACCTCTTTCCGCATCTGACGGCCCTGGAAAACGCCACGCTCGCGCCGGTGGTTGTCAAAAAAGTTGACCGAAAGACAGCGGAAGCGCGAGCACGCGAGTTGTTAGCGAAAGTCGGGCTGGGTGATCGCCTGGATTACTACCCTTCGCAATTATCCGGCGGCCAGCAGCAGCGCGCGGCAATCGCTCGCGCATTGGCTATGTCGCCGAAAGTGATGCTCTATGACGAGCCGACGTCCGCGCTCGATCCGGGTTTAGTCGGAGAAGTGCTGAGCATAATGCGGAGGCTTGACGATGAGGGAATGACACAGGTAGTTGTCACGCACGAGATGCATTTTGCGCGAGATGTGGCTGACAAGGTCCTGGTGCTTGCCGATGGGGAATTGATCGAATCGGGTTCGCCTGATGTGATCTTCACCTCGCCGCGAGACGAGCGAACACGCACTTTCCTGCAACGATATCTGTGATGAAAAAAACTGCTCTCCTTTCGGCCCTTATCATCGCCGCATGGTTTTCTGTTCAGCTCTCTCTCGACGCCCATGAACCCAATGAGCTGCGCTGGGGCGGCGATGCGGAAGGCGGCGCGCCGTATGTCTTCCCTGATCCGAAAAACCCGCGACAGATCGTCGGCTACGAAGTTGATCTCATGAATGAGATTGGGCGTTTGCTCAACCGCCGCGCGGTCTTCGTGCAGAACCAATGGGATGGTCTGATTCCGGGGCTGCAGCGCGGCAATTACGATGTCGCAATCAATGGCATAGAGATCACCGATGACCGCAAACAACAGGTCAATTTCACAATTCCATATTATGCGACGGGCGAACAATTGAGTGTGCGGGTTGAGGAGAACACGATCAACTCGCTTGCCGATTTGAAGGGCAAGACAGCGGGCACGCTGAAATACTCGCTGGCCCAGCGCATCCTCGAACGTGAGGGTGGGATCAGGATTCGCACTTACGACGGTCAGATAAATGCATACGAAGATCTGGCGAATGGCCGTCTTGATGCGGTACTGATGGATTGGCCGATTGCGATCTACTACAGCAAACCGAATCCCAGGCTTAAATTCGCCGGTCCAGTAATCGAGCAGATGAAGTACGGCATCTGCGTGCGCAGGGATAATATAGAATTGCTCAAACAGATCGATCGGGCTTTATTATCATTGATCAAATCGGGCGAGTTGCGGCGGATTTACGAAAAGTGGGGGCTGTGGAATGACGAGACTGAAAGGGTGTTTGCTCAGATCACGGCTGATTCACAGAAACAGGGAGAAGCGCTGGCAGATTACACTCAGGCGGTGACACGCAAGCTGACATGGCGCGAGAGGCTGAAACAGTACGCGAGCTATTTACCGATACTGTTGTTTCAGGGAGCGCCGATGACATTGCTGATCTCGATCCTGGGAATGACTGTCGCCGTCGCTTTCGGTCTCGCGCTTGCATTAATGAACTTATATGGGCCGCGTCTGGTCTCCTGGTTGGCGAAAGCATACGTTGAGCTGTTTCGCGGGACGCCTCTCCTGATTCAACTTTATCTGATCTTTTATGGATTGCCGAACATAGGAATCAAATTATCACCACTGGTCGCCGCTGTTGTCGGACTTGGGCTGAATTACGCTGCATATGAAGCAGAGAATTATCGAGCGGGAATTCAATCTATCCCGCGCGGACAGATGGAAGCGGCGCTCTCGCTCGGGATGACGCGCGGGCAGTCGTTGCGCCATGTGATCGTGCCACAGGCGATGCGTTTAGTAATTCCACCGGTGACCAACGATTTCATCTCGTTATTCAAAGACTCATCAATCGTTTCGGTGATCACGATGGTCGAGCTAACCAAGGTCTACGGACAACTGGCTTCGACTTACTACGATTACATCGGTGTAGGAATTTTGACTGCGGCGATATATTTTTTAATGGGCTTGCCGTTCGTAAGATTGGCGCGGTGGGCTGAAGCGAGGATGGCGACAGATAAACGTGTGGCTGTGACGGCGAAGAGGCGGTGGTTCGGTGTAGGCGCAAAGCCGGTTGGAGGTTGATGAAAGAAAGAGAGAATATGAAACATTTGATTGCGGATTGCGGATTGCGGATTGCGGATTTAATTACGGTAGAGCTCATTTCAATCCGCAATCCGCAATCCGCAATCGGAGGCAAATGAAATGAATCGTCGAGACGTGTTGAAAACGGGCTTCGCCGCTGGGATCGCGAGCGCAGCAAATATTGCGGCTGAGGGCAATCACTTTTACGAACTGCGGACATACGAATTGCGAAATGATTTGCAGCCTGCGCGCATTCAGGATTTCTTTCAGAATCATTTTATGCCGATGATCAAGCGGCTGGGGATTGGGCCCGTTGGATGTTTCAATGTGATGTCGGGGCTTTACACCCCATCGCTCATTGTTGTGATTGACTATAAATCGCTGGCGGAGGTGCAATCAACAATGGAGCGCGCGAGCTCGGACAGAGATTTCATGAAAGCCTGGCAGTCATTCGAGGCGGCGGGTGAATTGCCTTACGTGCGTTATGAATCGGTCTTGCTCAAAGCCTTCGACGCGCATCAGAAGTTTGAAGTTCCTCCGGCTGAAGAGAAGCGCCCGCCGCGCGTGTTCGAGCTGCGAACTTACGAGTCGAAGAACGCATTTTCATTGAGAAACAAGATAGAGATGTTCAATCAGGAAGAGATCAAGATTTTCCGCGATTGCGGTTTTGCAACCGTCTTTTTCGGCGAAGCCGTGTTCGGCACACGATTGCCGCACCTGACTTACCTGGTAGGATTCGACAACATGGCTGCGCGAGAGAAGGCCTGGGATGCATTTCGAGCCAATCCCGACTGGGCGCGCGTGCGCAACCGAAGCGGTTGGACTGACCCTGAAGCAGTTTCAAATATCCACGCTTCGTTCTTGCGCCCGACGAGCTACTCTCAAATTCGATAAGTTATAATATCGGCCGCTTCGGCCGTGATAAAAAATACTGACAGGTGATCCTGCCGTGAATGTGATGAAAACTCGCACAAGCCAGCCACAACCTGCAAAATCGGTTATCGGTGTCGAATTTAATCGCGCCCATATTACTGCTGCGCTTATTGATGAGCGCGGCCAAATGCTTGCCCGCCGGCAAAATGAAACCCCGCAGCGTACGACCCGTGCTGTTGCTCTGGAGATGACGAGGTTGATCCTCAATGTCGCTTCGACAAAAGAACGTGGAAACAGTCTGATCACAGCAATCGGTGTCTCAGTCCCTGGACTGGTTGATCCAACGACCAGGCGTATTTCGATCTCGGGGTTAAAAGGCTGGACGCGGGTTGATTTACGAAGGATGCTTGAGGAGGGGCTGAGCAACCTGGGGCACGATATTCGCATACCTACAAATGAAAGACGCGCTCGTGCACAACTCAGCATCTCATCTCAACCGACTATCGCAATTCAATCGCATATTTCGTGCGCGGCTGCAGCCGAAAGCTGGAGCGGCGCAGCGAGAGGCAAAAACAATGTCGTTTTCGCTTCTTTCGGCGAGGAGATTGAAGTCGGGATTCTGGCTGACGGGCGGGTTTTGCAGGGATCGAGCGGGCTGGCAGGCCTGGCAGGCTGGTTGAGTTTAAGCGAGTCAAATAAGCCGGGGTATGAGGTCCGCGGCTGTCTGGCAACCGAAGCGACAATCGCTTCGCTGACGCGACGAGCTATCGAAGAATGGAGCGATAGTTCCACTTCAATGCTGGGCAAGATTATCAAAGCAGATCCGATGCAGCTCGATGCTGAGACTATCATTCGCGCGGCGCGAGGCGGAGATCCGCTCGCGCTCAAGGTAGTCAATGAAACCTGTCGTTGGATAGGGCGGGGAATCGCGAATCTGATCTCGATCCTCAACCCTGATGCTGTGGTGATAGGGGGCGAGCTTGGCCTGTCTCTCAGACCTTTTTATGATGTAGTGCGCGAAGAGGCCGGCCGGTGGACCTCAGCTGAAGTCTTCAGGTCTTGCCGCATAGTGAGCGCATCGCTGGGTGATGAGGCCAGATTATTGGGCGCAGCGCGATTGGCCTTGCTGAAATAAGAAGAGAATACGAAACAAACGAAAATAACGAAACAAACGAAAGAATCTCATTCTTCTTTCGTTTGTTTCGTTATTTTCGTTTGTTTCGTATTCTCTTATGGATTGTTGTTCGAATCGGTGCGCCGTTTCAGCGTTGGCTTCCCGGTAGTTTCAGCGGGCTTCTCGGTTTGCTGAGAAGGGCTGCCGGTCTCTTCGCCGGCTGGCGTTCCGTCTCGACGTTTCAGCACTGGCCGCTCCGTTTGATTCGGAGGTGTTTCGGGGCTGCCAGCATCGTCATTCGCTGACTGATCACGCCGTTTGAGCACTGGACGCTCGTTTTCCACCGGATCACTTGAGTCGTCGTCACTGGTGGAGTCCGGGCGACGCTTGAGAGTTGGACGACGATCGTTGCCCGGGTTGATTGACCGGCTGGAAGCGCTGGCGGAAATGACGCGCGATTTCACACCATTGAACTCAGAGCTGCTGATCTGATACTCGTTGCGCTCGGGGAATTGAGTGATCAGCTCGCGCACCTCTGTGATTCGGTCCCCAGTCAGCGGATGCGTGCTGAAAACTTTTAAAAGAGTGTTGGTTTTTCCCTTCTCCTTTGATTGTAGCTTTTCGAAGAAGGTGATCAGCGCAGTCGGATCGTAGCCTGAAGCCCACATATACTGTGCGCCGAGTCGGTCAGCTTCCTTCTCTGCGCCTCGAGAGAACTTGAGGAAGGTGAGCGGAACGGCGACGCTTAAGGCTTGTTGTGCGATATAACCGCCAATACCGCCGAAGAAGATCAGGCCAATAGAGGCATAATTCAACAATTCAGCTTTCGATGCCTGCTCTATCCCGTGGCGCGCTGTAACGTGCGCGATCTCGTGTGACAACACACCTGCAACCTCGGCTTCGTTGTCGGCAGCCTCGAGCAAGCCGCGGTTGACATAGAGGAAGCCACCTGGCAGCGCGAATGCATTCACGTCATTCGAGTCGATCACCTTGATCGTGAACGGAACTTTGGCGTCCGAATGAAGCACCAGGTTTTGCGCAATACGGTTGACATATTCGGTGACGGCTGGATCGGTAACAAATTTCGATGAGCGATCTACTTCCCTCGCGAGCTGGCGCCCCAGCGCAACTTCACGATCGAGACCGTAGAAGGCTAACTGCCCCTTGTTGATGTCTCGTTTGCCGATCAGCTGGGGATCGTTCTTAGTGTCCAGCGGCTTCGGCTTCTGCTTTTTTTTCTGCGCCATTACCGGTGTGGCGGCAATTACGATCGAAAAAATAAAGACAATTGCACTTTGAAACAATTTGACTTTCATCGTTTTCACCTCTTGCTAGTTATTCGATGGATGAATTGTCTGGACGCATTATATTATAAAAGCAGCCCTTAGACGTGTGCTAACTGACACAAGTTATCAAAAAATATGTTAAATACCTTTCATCCTCAGCCTTATTGTCTGCGGCTTGAGTCGGTCTGGATGCGGTGATAGTATCCGGCCCGCCTGCGCAAAAAAAAACTAAACGAACCAGACCTATCACGCATGGAATCAAATCAACATTCCACTACGGTAGTTGACTCTGCCGAGAGAAATGACTACCAACAAAGGGAAATCCGCAAGCTGATCTTCAAATGGGCCGTTGTTGTTTTCTCCGGAATCGCGGTCTATCTGGCGCCAATCCCCCAGGGGATCACGCCACAAGCCTGGAATCTGCTGGCGATCTTCGTTGCCACGATTGTCGGGTCGATTGTGCGTCCTTTACCCGCAGGTGCCGTTGTTCTAGTGGGTATTGCGGCAATTGCGCTCACCAGGTCAATGCCGGTCAGCCAGGAAGTAGCCAGGACTGTGACTGATCCAAGGACGCTCGAGACGCTACGGCTCAAGGCGACCCTGGCTGGTTACGCCGAGCCGGTGGTATGGCTCGTGCTCTCGGCGTTTTTTATGTCGGTGGGCATGATCAAGACAGGATTGGGACGACGCATCGCCCTGATCTTCATAAGGGTTCTTGGGCATCGCTCGCTCGGATTGGGTTATGCTTTAATCGGGACAGACGTCTTGCTCGCGACAGTGATCCCATCGAACGGCGCTCGTATGGGCGGCATCATTTTCCCGATTGCCAAGAGTGTCGCAGAGGCTTACGACTCGAGGCCCGGACCGACGGCAAGGCGTCTCGGCGCGTTTCTGATGAGCTTCCTTTATCAATGCGACGTGATTATATGTGCGATGTTCCTGACGGGGCAGGCAGGAAATCTCCTGGTTCAGAAATTTGCGAACCAGGTCTCCGGCATAGATCTAAACTATACGAGATGGATGATGGCTGCGGTAGTGCCGGGGCTCGTTTCCCTGATGGTCGTGCCGCTTCTGCTCTATCGCTTCTTCCCTCCGGAGGTCACACACACGCCTGGAGCCAGGGATTTCGCCAGAGTGGAGCTGGAAAAGATGGGGAGGATGACGTGGCAGGAAAAGATGATGCTCTGTGTTTTCGTGCTCGTGGCATCGATGTGGACGACGACCAAATTTCACGGCATTGAATATGCCATCGTTGCGCTATTTGGTATTTGCGTCCTTCTGCTGGGGAGGGTGATTTCGTGGGAAGACTTGATTGCCGAGCGCGCAGCCTGGGATGTCTTTATCTGGTACGGCGGACTTGTCCGTATGGCCGAAGCACTGGGTGAAACAGGGATCACTAAGCGGTTCGCAGAGGGTGCTGCCGGTATCACAGTGGGATGGCGTTGGTGGGCAGCCCTGGCTTTATTGGCTCTGGTTTACTTCTATGCTCATTACGCCTTCGCGAGCATCACCGCACACACGCTGGCGATGTACACGCCGTTTTTAATTGTAGTAATCGCAGCCGGCTCGCCATCTTTCATTGCTGTCGCCCTGCTTGCTTTCTTCTCACCCCTTTCGGCCGGTTTGACTCATTACGGCACAACTCCGGGTCCTATCTTATTCGGCACGGGTTATGTATCCCAGCAGAAGTGGTGGCAGTTGGGATTGATCGCGTCGATCCCGAATATTTTGATTTGGACAGCAGTGGGATTGGTGTGGTGGAAGATTTTGGGATGGTGGTAATTTGATTGCGGATTGCGGATTGCGGATTGCGGATTTGAAGAGACGATTTCTGCAGTCAATCCGCAATCCGCAATCCGCAATCACTACTCCGCAATCAATTCATCCAGCGCCATTTCAAATTCCTGAGCCATTCCCGGATGGGCGTGTCGATTGGCAGCAGCGATGCCTTGCTGATAAGCCTCGCGCGCTTTGTCAATCTGTCCCATTCTCTCGAGCGACTGCGCCAGTTTTCCATAGCCCGCACCCTGATCATCGGCCTGACCCAGATAAGTTTGGAGTTCCGTGGCCGCCTCCTCAAACCTCTCGAGCTTGAGCAACTCGTTGGCCAGACCGAAACGTACGGTGGTATTATTCGGATCGTCTTGTAGCATCTTCTTGAACAAATCGATGCGACTTTTTGTCATTGGCTATCCTCTCTCTTCGAAAACGTACCGTAAGCTTTATTGTCTTTGAAAATTCCTGGTACTAACGGATTTTGTGGGATGGCGGAGCCTTTGGAGTGCGGTAGCTTGATACCGCTTTGGTAGTCTCTAGTCCGAGCTAGAGCCGCCATTTAAAATGTGGAAATGCGGCATTGATCTTCCAAGTTCGCGCAATCTCGAGAGACTACCAAAGCGGTATCAAGCTACCGCACTCCAAAGGCTCCGCCATCCCACAAAATCCGTTAGTACCAGGAATTTTCAAAGACAATAAAGATTACCGTACGATGATAGGCCGTTTTGGAGACAGGGGTCAACCAAGTGATGCCCACAATGACTGACAATTGATGGCTGATTGCCTTATACTTGTGCAGTCGTAAACAAGCAGAAAAGTCTAATCAAGATGCGGGATTGCTCGCTTCTGTCCGCATCCGGCAGATCATCACATATGGATTAAAAATTGAGAGGCACCGTTATGACAAAGGCACAAGCTAAAAATTCTCCGATCAAAGAAATAAAAGAGAAGAAAGCGAAGATCAAAGATCGTAAGGATGAAGATGAAAACGCTCTCGTAGGCCGCGTTAAAAAAGTGATCAAAAAATCACGGCGCAAGCTAAGTGAAGAGAAGTTCGAGAAACAATTGCAACGGACCATCGCTTTTCTTGAAGAACTACAGACAAAGCTTAACGAATCGAACAATTTTGCGAATAAAGCGGTGAAGCAGAAAAAGACGAAGAGTATTAAGAAAACAAAACCGGCCAACTCGACCGGGAAAGACAAATCTTCTGCGGTTTCTGTCAAACCGTCAGTAAGAGTTACGGCAAAATCCAGTCAATAGATGGGAATCGAAGCTCTTCCAGATATTTGAGATGATTGAGGATGGCAATTTTAATTGATTCATTTTACAACGGCGCGCGTGGTCCGATGCGATTCAGGCATCGGCGTTGTGGGCATTTGGTTTCGGATTCATCATTGGAAGAGCTGCACGAGTTTGCCGAATGTCTTGGTTTGAGACGCGAATGGCTACAAGTGAAATCGATACCGCATTACGACCTGACCGGCGAGGTCTACGGTCTCGCTCTTGAGCGCGGCGCGATCCTGGTTTCATCACGCGAAATCGTGCGGCGAGCAGTGAAATTGACAGCCCTTTCCGGTGCGTGATACCGTGACTTTTCTTGATATGCTATCCGATTGAAACAGGAGTACCTGCGCAAATGGATGACCCCGGCAAAATAGTTATCTGGTTCGTGATCTTCTTATTGTCCCTCACCGTGCATGAGTGCGCGCACGCCCTGGCAGCGGAAATGTCGGGCGACCCGACAGGTCGTTATCTCGGCCGCGTTACGCTCAACCCTGTGCCGCATATTGATCCGCTGGGAACGATCGTTCTGCCTCTGATGATGATGATATACGGAGGTATGATGTTCGGTTGGGCCAAACCTGTGCCGTTCAATCCGCTGCATCTGCGCAGCCGTAAAATGGGAGAGATTGTCATCGCTCTGGCCGGGCCGGCGAGCAATATAGTGCTGGCGATCATCTGCTTCGTGATGTTGAAGGTCTTTTTTTATAGTTCTCTCGTCTCTCCGGATATTTGGGGTGAGATGGGTTTTCCGATAGGTACGACACTGACTATCGGATTGCAACTCAACATCCTCCTTGCGGTCTTCAATCTCATCCCAATCCCGCCGCTCGATGGCCACCACGTGCTGCGTAATCTATTGCCCGACAGTCTGGCTGAATCCTTCGCACAGGCTTCCCCGATGATTGGAATCGTGGGGATGGCACTATTGCTGTTTACCGGATTCACCGCATATCTCGTGAGCCCGATCTTCAATGTGGTTAATAACCTTCTGTACCGGTAATCTCTGGAATGAAACAGTCTTTGCCAGGATTCTCAATTCACATTTCAATTAGTTATGAAACGGATTGTTAGCGGAATGCGCCCGACAGGTAAGTTACACCTGGGCAATTACGAGGGCGCGCTTAAAAATTGGGTGAAACTCCAGGACGGTTACGAGTGTTTCTATTTCATTGCCGACTGGCACGCATTGACTTCGGATTACGCCGACACGGCGAATATCAAAGAGAACACGATGGCCGTGGTCACCGACTTCCTGGCTGCGGGGCTTGATCCGAACAGGTGCACGATATTTCTGCAATCGCTCGTTCCTGAACACGCAGAGCTGCATATCTACTTCTCCGCCGTCACGCCACTTGGCTGGTTGGAGCGCGTGCCTACTTATAAAGAGCAGCGCGAAAACATCACTGACAGAGACCTGGGCAATTATGCCTTTCTGGGCTATCCCGTGCTGCAGGCGGCGGACATATCTATGTACCGAGCCGATTACGTCCCGGTTGGCAAAGACCAGGCAGCGCACGTGGAACTGACTCGTGAGATCGTACGTCGCTTCAACAATTTCTACGGTGAAGTTTTCCCTGAGCCGGACGCTTTGCACACAGAGGTATTGACGCTCGTCGGCACCGACGGGCGCAAGATGTCGAAGAGCTATAACAACACGATTGAGCTTTCTGATTCGCCCGAAATGATTCGCGCCAAAGTGCGGCAGATGATCACCGACCGCACGCGCATCAAACGCACTGACCCCGGCCATCCGGAAGATTGTGACGTCTGCAAGGTGCATCGATTGTTCGTGCCTCCGGCGGTCGCTGATAAATTCGATGGAGAGTGCCGGAATGCGCTTATCGGCTGTGTCGATCGCAAAAATGCTCTGGCTGATGCGCTGATCGAATACCTTGCGCCGATCACTAAAAGATTGAATTACTATCGCGATCATCAGGACGAAGTGCGAAGCGTTATCCTCGAAGGCTCGAGGCGCGCGCGTGAAGAGGCAGGAAGGGTGATGGCCGATGTCAGACGCGCGATGAGGATAGATTGGTACTGATAGATGTAATGGCGAGAAATCGTAAAGATAAAACTCACACGTCTGCAGCGAGCGCTTCGCTTGTCGAGATCCCGGAACAGGACGATGTTACCGGGCGCGATAGTTACCGCGTTAAGCTTGAAATCTTCGAGGGACCGCTAGACCTGCTTCTCTATCTCATCAAAAAAGATGAGATCGATATATACGACATTCCCATTTCGCACATTACCGAGCAATACCTTGAATATCTTCGTTTGATAAAGCAGCTCGACATTGCCGTCGCAGGTGATTTTCTGGTGATGGCATCTACGTTGATCTACATCAAGTCGAAGATGCTGCTGCCTCCTGATCCTAAGATTGAGGGCGAGGAGGATCTGAACGAGGACCCGCGCGCGGAGCTGGTTGAGCGATTGCTCGAATACCAGAAATTCAAGTCAGCGGCGAATATGCTCTATTCAAGCGGAGAGATCGAAAGGGCTTGCTACACGCGCGGCGCGATTGAGACCGACAAGAGCAATCCCGAGGTCTCAGCAACATTATTCGATCTGCTCCGGGTTTTTCGCGAGGTCCTGAAACGCGCCGAATCGGTCGTCGAGATGGAGATCCATCGTGACGAAATCACGATGGCTGAAAAGCTGGAACAGATCAATGCACTGCTGGCTGAACGTGAAGAGATCAATGTTCGGGAATTGTTCGAGATGGCGCGCACGAAACGCGAGTTGATCTTAACTTTTCTGGCGTTTCTCGAACTGGTCAAAGAGATGAGGGTCAGCCTCGCACAGCGTGAGCTCTTCGGTGAGATCTACGCGCGCAAGCGGATCGCACCTCCCGCTCCGGCAGAGAATGAGACTAATGGAGATGTCAGCTCGAGCGCTGCGGAGAACACTATTGAGAAGGAAGGGACTGATGAGCTGTTATGAATGACGAGAATTATCAAGATGAATTGAAAGATGAATTGGAAGATGAATTAGAAGATGAATTGCCTGCAGCGTCTGATGGCATCGAGCTCGAAAACGATGAAATAATACAGGAAACAGCCGATCTTTCGTCCCCGGAATCAGAAAGTGAAACTGAAGAAGAGATAACCGCAACGCGAGAGGAGCTCAAACCCGCTATCGAAGCTGTGCTCTTCGTTGCCGAAGAGCCGTTGCCTTTCAAACAGCTTTGCAAGTTGCTCGGCAATGTGAGCGAGGATGATGTGCGAACTGCGCTTGAAGGGTTGATTGTCGATTACGATTCACGCAATGGCGGATTGGAGATTCGCGAGATAGCCGGCGGCTGGCGCATCTCCACGCGCCCTCAATATCACGATTTCATCCGGAAATATTTGAAATCGCGGCCATCGGCACGGTTATCCCTTCCCGCACTCGAAACGCTTGCCGTCATCGCATACAAACAGCCGGTTACTATCCCTGAGATATTGGAGATCCGTGGTGTCAGCTCCAGCTCAGCCATCAAGACGCTCCTCGAGAAGCGGCTGATCGTCACGAAGGGCAGGAAAGAGACGGTCGGGCGGCCAATGTTGTATGGGACGTCAAAGGAATTCCTGGTTCAGTTCGGACTGAAAGACCTGTCGGATTTGCCGAGCATCGAGGATTTTGAGGAACTGGCGCAGTAATTAGTTCGCAGTTCGCAGTAGTCCAGGGATCCTCTAAACTTCTGCGAACTGCGAACTGCGAACTGCGAACTAATTACAGAAGCCGGGATCGGCTTCACTTTCCGAGCCGGCGAGCAATCCTTCCATGTGCTGTCGAGCCTTCCAGGCGCCCGTGCGATTGGCTACTTCAATGCCTTCAGTCCAGACGCGCCGTGCCTCTTCGCGCTGGCCAAGATTCATGAGCTGTGTGCCTAATAGCTGATAAGCCGCAGTGTAATCGGGTTTAATGCGTATGACATTGCGGAGAGCCTCAACAGCCTCATCCCATCTTTCGAGCTTCGTATATTCATTCGCCAGCCCATACCAGATCATCTCGTTGTCGGGCTGATCTTTCGCCATTGCAGTGAAAGCATCAATTCTTGATTGCGACATTTAAGTGCCTTTGGCTCCGTTCAGAGTTTTAAGCGCCTCACTCGCTGCCTCTTTAACCCTGGCGTTCGGATCCTTGTCCGCCACTTCGGTCAAGACCTCGCGCCCGCTTTCAATCCCCAACTTGCCGAGCCAGTATGCAGTCCAGCGGCGCGCTTCGACATTATGACTCTGTTTAAGAAGAGCAATCAACTCCCTCGAACCATTACGCGTATTCTTGAGTGCAAACATAGTTTGTTCGGCAATCTGCCGAATTGGCTCGTGTTTGCTTTGTAAAAAGAGATAGAGGAAAAGGATTGATTTTCGCGAATGCGCGACGTCCTTCATCTGATTGGCTGTGAGGATTGCCGCACAGCGCACGCGCATATCGTCGACATCTGTAATTTCCGCGCCGCTCGGATTGGCGATACCATTGACCACAAGATTTCTGGCATGAAAATTATTAAAAGATGCCAGTGAGCCAACAAGCGCTAAACGTATACGCCATTCTTTATCGTCGATCAGTTCATTCAACGAACGGATAGAATTCGGATCGCCGAGTTTGCCGAGAGCTTCGATTGCAGCCAGGCGCACCGGTAACTCCTGGTCTTGGAGAAGGGCAGTGACTGGTTCGACTGCGCGTTTGTCGCATGACTTACTCAATTGCTGCGCTGCCTGCAAACGAACACTCGATTCTTTATCTTTGAGCGAGGAGATCGCCCGCGCCACCGCATCGTCGGCCGAGGTTCCCTCAGTCAAAGACTGACATTGATCATAGAATGGTTGTGGCTGGACCGGTATCGTTTGTGCGCTGGTAGAGTTTGCATCGATCAGCAGGCAGACGAGCAGGCTCAGCAGCCCGGAAAATACTCTATAGGATTGACATTTCATGATTCGATTCCCGATGATCTGTTGAGGGCAATGGTGTCGGGGTTATCCGGGGTGAGAAGTTTCATCGCCCGCACAGCGTGAGCCAGGGCAACAACAATATCGCTGACAAATTTGCCGTACCAGAACATGAAAGGCTCCAGGTTCGTAGCGCGCATTTTGATGATGTTTTCATAGAGCAATTGTTCTCCGGCCTGCAACCGTCGCTTCTGCTCGGGGTTCAGTGTGAAGATGCGGTGCAATTGAGCATAGTTGATTGCTTCGAGCCCGTGGCCCAGCATCCTGATCTGGTGGCGCAGTCCCATGACTTCAATGGCCTCTGGCGGCGGACTGCCTTTGGTCATAGGTTTGCCATCCGGGCCGATGCCCATTTTATAGATGTATTCCTGGCCTGATCTGCGGGCGGCTTGTGTTTCACGTTCAATTGCTTCCGCATCGCCTTGCAAGCGATAGATCAAGGAATCAAACAGCTCTCGCAGTCGCTCAGATAGATCATTGTTGCGATATGAGTGATTGAGACAGGAGAAGAATCCATAAGCCATATGCATCCCGGAACAGCTGTATTTGGCCATCTCCTGCCGGAACTGGAGCGGTTCTTCTTCGTGGCGCGCAATCAGATCGCGGACACCCGAACATGAGCTCTCGAAAGCCGCCAGTCCGCGATCAATCACATCCGGCAGAATGATTGTATCGCCGTAGGCATTGACCCAGGTCGATTTTGCAGGCGGCAGAAGTATCGAGAAGGCAATCAGACACCATGGTAAATGCTGGTAAAGCAATTGCAGATCGAAGCGTTGGAAGTTTTGCGGGTCGCAACGGAACAGCGCCCTGGCGTTCTCACCCAGCTCACGTAAGGTGTATTTTTTGCCGCCCGCGATAATCGGCTGGTCAGGGCTGATACCAGCCTCGAGCATTGTTTTCAGGAAACTATTGTCGTGGACTTCAGCTTCGCGCGGAAAGGAGACATATCGCTTCCCGTTAACTTCTCTCTCGACCGCATATCTGGAGCATAGAAAATCGACAGCCTTCGTGCCATCATTCAAACTGAAATTTTTACCGAAGGCGCGAACCGCGTGGATCAGCGCAGAAGGGTTATTCAATTCACGTGCGTAGTGTTTGACAATCTCCTCACCTGCGAGTAGAGCATTTTGATAATTGGCCGGAAGTGAAACAGGGAGCAGAGGCTTGCCTGTCGCGAGGTTGGGAGTGGGAGATGCCTGCGGGGACGAGGATGAAGCCGCGAGATCAGA
This sequence comes from Acidobacteriota bacterium, assembly GCA_022614735.1. Lineage (GTDB taxonomy): Bacteria > Acidobacteriota > Blastocatellia > RBC074 > RBC074 > JAKEHZ01. Next base: position 15,773 of record JAKEHZ010000025.1, read on the forward strand.
ACCGAACCATCCGAACTTATAGCCGACGAAGACTGAGGCTGCCACAGTTCCCAGACCTCCGAGACCGAGAGCCAGGAATTTTCTTCTTCCAGCATCGGTCGGGACTTGGGGCTGGAGCTTTCCCCTCGCCTTTTCGCGCTTATGTTTGGATTTACTCATGAAATAATCGAGGACCTCTGGATTTCTTTATAGGGGCCTGCCGGAATGAGTGAGGCAGCAGGAGCGCCACGTTAGTTCAGGTTAGAAGCGATGTCAAGACCAGGGCAAAATGATTGCGGATTGCGGACTACTGATTGCGGATTGCGGATTGCGGATTGCGGATTGATTGCGGAAATCGTCTCTTCAAATCCGCAATCCGCAATCCGCAATCCGCAATCAAATGTTTCGTATTCTCTCTTCGTTCTGGCACTGCTGCTTTGTACTCAATTTATCTATGCTTTTGCGCGTGACGATTATCCTCGTAACGCTGCAATCGACGCGATTCACTATCGCCTGCGTCTTATGATCAGAGAAACGAGCGAAGAGATTCAGGCGGAGGCGGAGATCCTCTTCGAGCTTAAGGAAGATGGTGTAAAAACGATCGCGCTTGATCTGAGGGGATTGACCGTTGTTCAAGTGACCGAGGATAAGCGTGCGGCTAAGTTTACTCGCGCTGATGGGCGGGTTCAAATCTCACTATCGGGCAGCTACCGTAATCTCGGTATGGTCAAACGAGAAGGCGCTGATCTTGAGCTTTACTACTACCTCTTCCCCAGAGACCGCGACAAAGGCATCAAAGGTTATGGACGCGCGTTACAGATGATCGAATTCTATTCGAACCTGATTGGACCCTTCCCATATGAGAAACTTGCGCTCGTGCAATCATCAACGCGATACGGCGGAATGGAAAACGCGAGCAACATTTTCCTCGCTGAAGATACATTCGGCGAAGGTGTGGTTGCGCACGAGATCGCGCATCAATGGTTCGGCGATGCGGTGACAGAAGCCGACTGGCATCACCTCTGGCTGAGCGAAGGGTTTGCAACCTACTTCGGCCATCTATTCTTTGAACGGGCTGACGGTCGAGACAAGTTTGTGCAATTGATGTTGAATGACAAAGAGAGTTATCTCAAAGAATATGGAAAAGACCCGCCTCCGATCTACGATCCGAGCATCACGGACCTCTTAAAACTTCTCAATGCAAACAGCTATCAAAAAGGCGGGTGGGTGCTGCATATGCTGCGCTACGTGATGGGCGATGAAAAGTTTTTTGCCGGCATCCGTGATTACTATCGAACTTATCGTGACCGCAATGCGCTGACGGATGACTTCCGCAAGGTGATGGAGTTTCACTACGGCCAACCGCTCGCCTGGTTCTTCAAGCAATGGATCTTCGAATCGGGCTATCCGATTTACGAAGCGGTCTGGAAATGGGATGAGAGCACAAGAGAGTTGCGTATCCGCGTGAGACAGAAGCAGGAGAAGACCGTTTTTCGCATGCCGGTAGAGATTGAGATAAAAGCGGGCAAGGAGGTGCGGCGTGAGGTCATCAAGATCGATGAACGTGAGCAGAACTTTACATTTAAACTCGATGCTAAACCGCAAGGGCTTACCATTGATCCGGATGAGTGGTTACTGAAGGTTGCAAATGTGAGTGAAGTTAAGTGATGCCGCCTGATGGTCCTTGAAAATTACTGGTATTAACGGATTTTGTGGGATGGCGGAGCCTTTGGAGTGCGGTAGCTTGATACCGCTTTGGTAGTCTCTCGCTTGACCGGAACCACCATTTAAAATATGGCAATGCGGCATTGGTCTTCCAAGTTCGTGCAATCTCGAGAGACTACCAAAGCGGTATCAAGCTACCGCACTCCAAAGGCTCCGCCATCCCACAAAATCCGTTAGTACCAGTAATTTTCAAAGACCATCACGCGGCAATAGAACAACCTACCCGAAACGAGGTGAGATTAAGATGGTAAAAATTATTCCAGCGCTGATTCTCATTTTCCACTGTCTGATCGTGTTTGCCGCCGATCATTGGCCCCAGTTTCGGGGGCCTGATGGAAATGGCCATTCCGATGCTCGCGATCTCCCGCTCAATTGGAGCGAGACGAAGAACGTCGTCTGGAAGACGCCGGTTCACGATCGTGGCTGGTCATCTCCAGTCATCTATGGCAATCAGATCTGGTTAACGACCGCCACCCAGGATGGCCGCAAGCTCTACGCTCTTTGCATAGATCGCGAAACGGGGAGCATCATCCGAGACATGAAACTTTTTGACGTGGTGCAGCCGCAGTACGCCCATCCGTTCAACACCTACGCATCTCCGACTCCCGCCATTGAGCCAGGGCGCGTTTATATCACTTTCGGCTCGCCGGGAACTGCCTGCATTGATACGAAGAGCTTCCGGGTGGTTTGGGAGCGGCGCGATCTGGAGTGCAATCATTTTCGCGGGGCCGGCTCGTCGCCGATTATCTTTCAAAACCTCCTCATCATGCATTTTGATGGCAGTGACCATCAGTTCGTCACGGCGCTCGACAAGCGCACCGGAAAGACGATTTGGCAGACAAAGAGATCGATAGATTTTCAGGATCTTGAGCCCAACGGAAAGCCAGCGGCGGATGGAGACTATCGCAAGGCATTTGCCACGCCGCACGTCGCAGTGATAAATGGCAGATTGGAGCTGATCAGCCTGGGAGCAAAGGCTGCCTATGCGTACAACCCATTGACTGGTGAGGAACTCTGGCGGGTGGAAGAACGCGCGCAGCACTCGGCCAGCACGCGGCCTGTTATCGGGCACGGAATGATTTTTTTCCCCACCGGATTTTCTACCGGCCAGTTGTTCGCCGTCCGCACCGGAGGCAAGGGATTGGTCACAGACACTCATGTCGCCTGGAAAGTCAAACGGGGCGTGTCGAACAAACCTTCGATACTTTTGATCGATGATCTGATCTACATGATCAGCGACAACGGAATCGCCAGTTGCGTCGAGGCGAAGACCGGGGAAGTGGTCGGGCAGAAACGAATCGGGGGCGAATATTCGGCTTCACCTGTCTACGCCGACGGGAAGGTTTGGTTTTTCGGCGAGGATGGTAAAACCACAGTGTTCCGGCCTGGGAGAACATTTGATCTGTTGGCGGAAAATCAGCTTGCGGATGGTTTCCTGGCCTCGCCGGCGATTGCAGGCAAGGCCTTCTACCTGCGGACAAGGACGCATCTTTACAGAATTGAGAAGAGATGAGAGAGGAGGAGAGAATACGAAACAAACGAAATAAACGAAACTAGCTAAAGATTTCAACACAAAGGGTCAAAGGGTCAAAGGGTCAAAGAAGAAAAAATTCAAGCATTTATCTCCCTTTGACCCTTTGACCCTTTGACCCTTTGACCCTTTGTGTTGAAATCTTTAGCTAGTTTCGTTTATTTCGTTTGTTTCGTATTCTCTCCTCCTCTCACTCTCTGTTTTAATCTTCCCTCGTTTGATTTAGAGTTTAGAGTGTTGATTCATCATACTGAGACGAACGCACGTGGTCCCTCAAAGGCTCTCCCATTACCGTATCCTTCAAAAGCTCGGCGCGGGCGGGATGGGTGAAGTCTACCTGGCCGAAGACACGAAACTCGGGCGCAAGGTCGCGCTTAAGCTGCTGCCGGCCGCTTTCACCACCGACAATGAGCGGGTGCGCCGCTTCGAGCAGGAGGCGCGGGCCGCGAGCGCACTCAATCATCCCAACATCATCACTATTCACGAGATCGGCGAGGCCGAGGCCGGACGCTTCATCGTAATGGAATACGTTGAAGGGCGGACGCTGCGCGCAATGGTGGCCGAGCGGCCCACGCTCGACTCAGTCGCGATGTGGGGCGGCCAGATCGCTAAGGCCCTGGACGTGGCGCACGCAGCAGGCATCATTCACCGCGACATTAAACCGGAGAACATAATGGTGCGGGAGGATGGTTACGTGAAGGTGCTTGACTTCGGTCTGGCGCGTCTCGCCCCGCAGAGCCTGATCGAGGTCGAGACAGACACACAGGCGAGCTCGATTCCGGGCGCGTTGGTCGGCACGGCGCTATACATGTCACCGGAGCAGGCGAAGGGGGAGCAAGCCGGCGGCGCTTCGGACGTCTTTGCACTCGGCATCGTACTCTACGAACTGGCTACGAGGCGGCATCCCTTCAGGGGTCGCTCGACGCTCGTTGTGTTGCAAGCGATCACATCAGAGCTCGTGCCGCCGCCTTCGCGCACAAACCCGGAGATTTCTGCCGCCCTCGACACTCTGATCATGCAGATGCTCGAGAAGGATCCACAAATGCGGCCGACGGCTGCGCAGGTGGAGACGGCTCTTTCCGAGGGGGGGAGAGCAGGGGAGAGGGAGAGAGGGAGTGACTTCACGTCGTCCCCCGCTCTTCCCTTCTCGCCCTCTTCTTCTTTCTCATTCCTCCGCTCTCCCGCTCGCAAGATTGTGGGGCGCGAGCGAGAACGCTCGGAGCTGCGCGCGGGCTTTGAGTTGGCATTGAGCGGCCGAGGGTCGCTGCTCTGTGTGGCAGGTGAGCCGGGGATTGGCAAAACCGCGCTCGTCGAGGATTTTCTTAGCGAGTTAATCGCATCTGATCGACCCTGTCGTATCGCGCGGGGACGCTGTTCGGAGCGGTTGGCAGGGACCGAAGCGTACCTGCCGTGGCTCGAGGCCCTCGACAGCTTGCTCCATAGCGATGCCGGCGATTCGATGGCCCGGACGATGAAGTTCGGCAACGAGTCACCCGTCCGCCTCATGAAAATGCTCGCACCGACCTGGTACATGCAGGTTGCGCCGCTCTCGGGGGAAATCACCTCTGAGGTTCGCTCTCTGACCGAGCGCACGGCGGCCTCGCAGGAGCGGATGAAAATGGAGTTGAGCGTATTATTGCAGGAGGCCACGCGGTCGCGACCACTCGTGCTCTTCTTCGATGATCTGCACTGGTCTGACGCCTCCACAATTGACTTGCTCACTTACCTTGCCGGCAAGTTTGAGACGATGCGTCTCCTGGTCGTGGTCACCTATCGCCCGTCAGACCTGCTGCTGGTCAAGCATCCGTTCCTGAAGATCAAGCCGGATTTACAGGCACGCGGTGTATGTCGTGAGATCACGCTCGAGTTTTTGATTCGCGCAGAGATCGACCGCTACCTCGCACTCGAATTCCCTTCTCATCGCCTCCCTGAAGAATTGCCGGCGCTCATCCATGCGAAGACTGAAGGTAATCCGCTTTTTATGACCGACCTTGTGCGCTACCTGCGTGACCGAAAGGTGATCGCTGAAGAACAAGGACAATGGGTGTTAGCCGGGTCGCTCCCACAGATCGAGCGGGAGCTGCCCGAATCGGTGCGCGGGATGATCGAACGCAAGATTGCGCAGCTCGACGAAGAAGACCGCCACCTGCTTCTTGCCGCCAGCGTGCAGGGATACGAGTTCGATTCAGCAGTGATCGCTGAAGCACTGAAGGCGGATCCGGCGGAAGTGGAAGAGAGGCTGGAGGATTTGGAGCGCGTCCACGCGTTCGTCCGACTGATGGGTGAGAAAGAATTTCCCGATCACACGCTGACGCTGCGTTACCGCTTCGTCCACGTGCTCTATCAGAACGCGCTCTACGCGCGGCTTCGGCCAACGCGGCGGACTGCCTTGAGCGGGGCGATGGCGCAGGCGTTGCTGGATCATTATGGCGAAAAGAGTGCAGGGGTAGCTTCGGAACTGGCTCATATGTTTTCGATAGCGCGGGACTTTGCGCGCGCGACTCACTATTTCGCGATCGCGGCCAGGGACGCTGCTGAAGTGTTCGCCTTCGAAGAAGCCGCAGCTCTGGCGCGCCGAGGGCTGGAGATGGTTCCCAAGGTGGCAGAGACTCCCGAACGCGTGCAGCAAGAGATGGCGCTTCAACTCACGCTTGGAACCTCGCTCAGCATCTCCAAGGGACATTCGCTGCCGGAAGCGGGCAAGAGCATGAACAGGGCGCGCGAGTTGTGCCGGCTGATGGGCGAGCCGCCGCAACTCTTCACTGTGATCTTCGCGCTGTGGTCTTACTCGATTGTCAGCGCGAAACTCAAAGAGGCGCGACAGATGGCAGAGCAACTATTGCGTATGGCCGAAGGTACGCAAAATCCGGTCTTGCTCCTGGGCGCGCACTATACGCTGGGCACCACCATGCAATTTCTCGCCGAACTGCAGCCCGGACACGAGCACCTGGAACGGGCGATCTCGTATTATGACCCGCAGCAGCGCCGCGCTTACAGATCATTATACCGCGTAGACCCTGGGGTCTTTTGCCTCAGCGAGATGGTCCGCACACTGTGGATGATGGGCTATCCGGAGCAGGCGAAGCGCAGACTGGACGAGGCGCTGAAGCTCGCGCGCACATCCGCCGATCCGCAGGGCATGGCCTTCGCATTGGTCAAGGCGGTTCTCCTATATCAATGCTGCCACGAGTCGCAGAAGGCCGAGGAGTGGGCAGAGAAATGTCTCAAGCATTGCGACGAACACGGCACTGCGCAGGAGCGGCTGTGGGTTAAATCGCTAGCGGGCTGGGCCATCGCCGCTCAAGGTCGGGTTGAAGATGGGATAACATGGATGCGCGAAAGCATTGATGCATACCGCAACCTTCACTCTGAACTGTCAGTCTCGCACTATCTGACTTTGCTTGCCGACGTTCTAGGCTTTGCCGGCAGCCCTGCGGAAGGGTTGACCAGCATAAACGAAGCGCTAGATTTGGTCCGTCGCACGGGCGATCGCGCTTGTGAGGCAGAGACTCACCGGATCAAGGGCGAGTTGCTGTTGAGACAAGCCTCGAGCATTGACAGCGGTGTGGTCACGAAGGCTGGTGACTGGCCTCAGGTCGCCCCCGAGGCGCCCATTTGCGCGGAAGCGGAAGCCAGCTTTACTCATGCTCTTGAGCTGGCACGGCAGCAGGGCGCGAAGTCCTGGGAGTTACGAGCCGCAATCAGTTTAAGCCGGCTGTGGTGGCAACAGGGCAGGCGGAAGGAGGCCAAACAGGTGCTCGCTCCAGTTTACGACTGGTTTACAGAAGGCTTTGAGACCGCAGATTTGAGAGAAGCCAGGGCGCTGCTCGCAGTACTGTAGTGACCATCTCTCCTGGTTCATTTAGGATTTCTAAGAGAGAATACGAAACAGACGAAAATAACGAAACAAACGAAAAGTTTCTGATTTTCGTCTGTTTCATTATTTTCGTCTGTTTCGTATTCCAATTTTCTCCCATCACGAGTCATTTCAAAAAAAAAGGACACAGACAATGAGCAAAAAAACTCTGCGAAAAGCTTTTCTAGCCGTAGCCTGCGCCTTTTTCTGGCTGATGATACCTGCCGAGACAATGGCGCAATATCAAACCTCTGCTCCTGCGGCCGCGGGTGCAATCACCGAAAACCCGGTCAAGAAGGCTTTAAAAGAAGGCAAAGTCGTCATCGGCGGGACAGTGACGGCGGCCAACGCGGATGTGGCGTCGACGCTGGCCGGCGTGGGCTTCGATTTCCTCTGGATCGAGATGGAGCACAGCCCGCTGACGCTTGAGACCGTACGCTCGATGATCCTGGCCACGCGCGGGTTGAAGGCCATGCCTTTCACCCGTGTGCCGGTCAACGAGCCCTGGATGGCCAAACGAGTCCTCGACATCGGCAGCCTGGGCGTGATCTTTCCATTCACCAGCACGCGCGTGTTGGCCGAGCAGGCAGTCAAGTCCTGCAAGTACCCGCCGCTCGGCGTCCGAGGCTATGGCCCATCGTTGGCTACTTCGCGCTGGGGATTGAGCGGGGCCGATTACGCGAAGTTTGCCAACGAAAATGTCATGGTCATTGTCATCATCGAGCAGAAGCAGGCGATAGATAACATCGAAGAGATCGCCGCTGTACCCGGCATTGACGTGCTGTTTATCGGCGTCAATGACCTGTCATACTCATTGGGAATGGGTGGCAAGACGACCGATCCCATCGTCGAAGAAGCAGTAAGCAAAGTCCTCGCCGCCGGCAAAAAATACAACATTCCGGTTGGCTACCCGGCAGGCAATCCTGCGGAGATCAACAAGCGTATCGCACAGGGCTTCCGATTTTTCCAGGCCTCAAGCGATCTGGGTTTGATGACGGCGGGCGCGCGCGACCTTCTATCCAAAGTGCCGCGTGAGGAAGCGGGCGC
>JAKEHZ010000193.1 GCA_022614735.1 Acidobacteriota bacterium
TCAACTTGGAAGAAGGCAACAATAGATGGAGTAGGATGGGATGAGATACTTGAGCGTAGGACGCCCGACTTAACTGCTGAAGATGTTTTGAGAAATTACATAAGAGAACATGGAAGGGGAGCAATAAGGATGAAGTGGGAAAAGGTGTGGAGGGAAAACAAAGATAGATTGGATTGGGACGAAATCGAAAAATGCTTCAGGATAAAATGAGGAGAAAAGAATATTAAGCGTTATGCTAACTACAGAATCACTTTTTCAATCCTTGAGACCGCTGTTCATTTTTATAATCTGTGTGATGCCTTTCGCAGGAGGTTTATCGTGCAAGAGTTTTCAGAGGTCAAAAGCTCCCGTAACTAGGGCTAACCCAGGAACGAAGAGGGTCTTGGGTAATTTCAAATCGGTAGAAGGAACAAGCTATCTAATGGCTGCAATAGGTTCTGGGGAACATGGCGGATATTCCTACTTAAGTAGCTACGACTATAGTTATCGTGGTGATGCTTACAATTACGTCTTTTTTAACACGGTGGATTCGTCAATTAATATGTTACTACCTAATAATGATTATCTGATCGTGCAAGCGATATCCTATCCAGAGAAAAATGATAATGGGAAAGCAACTGATCCTACAAAGTGGTTTTTATATAGACTGATCAAAAGAGACTCGAATCAGGATGGAAATTTATCGTACAATGACTTAGAGACCTTGGCAATATCAGATGCAGGCGGAAAAAATTATTCGGAAGTTATTTCTGATGTATCATTAATCTTTGGCCGAGCATTGCGGGATGAGAACACTTTGACTGTTATCTACCTTAAAAATTCAAGGAAGTTCTACTCAATAATTGACCTTATCAATAAAGAGGTCTCTCTAACGAATGAGCTTCCTTCGATAGGAACTGACGTTCAGTAGTGTCAAAAAGCAGATAATACAGCAGTGATCATTCACTTTTGAGGGTGGCCTATTTTCGTAGCTAAGCAGTATAGCGTGAGAAGACGCCTCACGACCGAAAGGGTAAGGATGCGCGCGCCTAGTTTCTATTACAATCGGAAAGGGAGAAACACAAATGAGCCAAGAAACTCAGCGACATGCCAATACGAAAAAAAGGGTAGTCTACCAAATACCCGGCATGGATGCCGTTACAATTCGGCAGGACGTGGAATACCGGCTAACCGATACAAGTGCTCTTACAATGGATATCTACTATCCGCCCGATGCGAAAAGTGAAGCGCGGATTCCAGCTGTAATCTTTGTGGGTGGATATCCTGATCCGGGAAATCAGAAGATACTCGGGTGTAAGATGAAAGAGATGGAATCGTACATCTCGTGGGGAAAATTGTCGGCTGCCTCGGGGTTGGTGGCAATCACCTACACGACCGGTAAAGATCCAGCAGCAGATATTCACGCATTACTTCAATATGTTCGGCAGAACGCTGTTATCTTGGGAATTGACGAGAACAGGATCGGCCTCTGGGCTTCCTCCGGCAATGTCCCAAACACACTATCGGTTCTGATGCAGGCAGATCGGGATTATCTGAAGTGTGCTGTCCTGTGCTATGGGCTCATGCTAGACCTCGAAGGGTCCACGAGCGTAGCGGATGCGGCCAGGCAATGGGGATTTGTCAACCCGTGCGCTGGGAAATCAGTTGATGACCTTCCGCAGAATATACCTCTGTTCATTGTGAGAGCGGGCCAGGACGAAATGCCTCATCTCAATGAAACGATGGACCGATTCTTAAGCAAAACGTTGACTTGCAATCTGCCAATTACATTCGTGAATCACCTCGCAGCTCCCCACGCATTTGACCTGATGCATGATAGCGAGACCTCTCGCGAAATCATTAGGCAAATACTGGCGTTTATGCAGTTTCATCTGGTTGGCATTCAATGATTTGGACCGGCGCGCGGCTGCGTGACCTGGGGTGTTAGACGGCCATGAGTGTTTCATGAACCGTATCTATATTGTACGACACGGCCAAAGCGAGAACCACGTTAGTGGCATGACCGGGGGCTGGACTGACCTTCCGCTGACGCCGCTCGGCCTGGAGCAAGCATCTAAAGTTGCCGAGCACCTTGCACGTCAAATTGGTAAGCAGGTCGCCTCACTGTTCAGCAGTGATTTGCAGCGAGCGTACATGACGGCCACCGTCATAGGAAGGCGGCTTGAGCTCGGAATCGTTGAAGATCGAGGACTCCGAGAGCTCAATAACGGAATTGCTGCGGGACTGTCCGAGGAAGAGGCAAAAATAATCGAACTCCCGAGGACTGAACCCGGCATCGACTGGATTCCGTACCCTGAAGCCGAAACCTGGCGAAGGATGACAGACAGAGTCAGTGAATGCATGTCTCGGCTCGCGCTGGAATCAAAAGCGACGGCGATTGTCGTTACCCACGCGGGAGCCGCAACAGCGATCGTGAAGTGGTGGTTACGCCTTGAGGAGCCATACAAACATAGTATCGACTTCGAGTTTAGGTCATGCAGCATCACCGAACTTGCCGAGAGTGAGTGGAGAGAGCGCGTGATCGTTCGGCTCAATGACATCGCGCATCTATAGAGTGAAGTAGGAACCTGACAGATACTGTCTGATGGCTAAGAGGAAGGCTCTCGCATGAAAATATACATCCTATCAATGATGATATTTGTCGTAGTAATTATCACCTCCTGTTTGGTTATAGACGAACCGTTAAGGGTAAGCACCTGCCAGGCATCTGAGGGCTTGATAAGCCGATCGATGGTGTTTTCCACTGTTGAATCCGGTTACATTGAGGTCAACGGTGGAAGGATTTTCTATGAAGCAGCGGGTCAAGGGCCGGCCATCGTTATGATCCACGACGGCCTGTTGCACCGCGAAACTTGGGATGGGCAGTTTGCCGAATTTGCCAAGCGCTATCGAGTCATTAGATCGGATCGTCGGGGTTATGGACGTTCCGATACACCGAAGATGCCTTTCTCATACCTCGATGATTTGTTGGCCGTCATGAAGGCTCACAAGGTTGAGCGTGCGTGGCTGATGGGTTGCTCGGCTGGCGGCATGCTGGCGATTCATTTTGCTTTAGATCATCCTGAAATGGTCTCAGGTCTAGTATTGGTAGGCCCGATCGTTAGTGGGTTTGGGTTTTCCGATCACTTCACAACGCGAGGTGGCAGGGGAATGCCCAATGACGACGCGCCGGTGGGGCAAAGGATTGAGTACTGGACATCGAAAGATCCCTGGATAATGGCTCCGGAGAGCCTGGCCGCGAAGCAGAAGATGAAAGCATTATTGACAGCCAATCCTCAAAACCTGAGGATCCCATGGCAACTTATCCGCTGGCCAGACACGCCGGCATTGGGGCGATTATCACAGATCAAGGTGCCAACGCTGATTGTAGTAGGCGAGTCAGACATTCCCGACGTGCATGCGCACATCGGGGCCATTCAGGCAGGTATTGCAGATTCGAAACGCGTAGTGGTGACTCACAGCGGACACCTACCTCATATGGAAGTTTCCAGCGCCTTCAACCAAGTCGTACTTGACTTTCTGCAGAGCATAAAATGATATCCTACCGCATTCAACACACGCTTCGCATTAGTAATGGGTGACAAAATGTTATTTATGGTGATTGAGCGATATAGAGATCGTGACGCCAAGGCAATATATCGTCGATTCAAGGAGAAAGGGCGGATGATGCCTGAAGGTTTAAAGTACGTAGGGAGCTGGATCGAGGCGAACTTTGACCGTTGCTTTCAAGTGATGGAATGTGACGATGCGCGCTTACTCCAGCAATGGGTAGTTGAGTGGCAGGACCTGATTGAATTCGAGGTAATCCCGGTTGTCACCTCAAAAGAAACGTCAGAGATACTTACTCCAATGCTTTAAGAATTCTAAATCGAAATGTAGGTGAAGAATAAGTAACAATGTAAATCGAAGAGGAGCGAAAGAAGAGATGAAACTCGCCAAAGCTCTGTATCTTGTTGCTGGGATCTATGGTTTGATCGTACTTGTGCCACAGTATTTTCTGCTCGATAAAACAGGGCGTGATTATCCCCCTGCAATCACACATCCGGAATACTATTACGGGTTCATTGGAGTCGCGATAGCCTGGCAGATCGTTGTCTTGATCATTGGTAAAGACCCGGTCCGCTATCGACCCATAATGCTCGCAGCAGTTGTAGAGAAGGCGAGTTACGGAATTGCCACGATTGTTCTTTATCTTCAGGGGCGCACGGCAGCAGTAATACTTGGCACTGGCATAGTAGACTTAATTTTCGGGGCGCTATTTCTTTTTGCATACGTCAAGCTAAACGAAAGCACATAATTAGCGCAAGTGCAATCAATTTATTTTTGGGAGGGATCAAATGAAGATACATCGGTATAGTATGTTCGTTACACTCACCGCTCTACTCCTCTTTTCGCTACCAGCAAGTAGCATTGATATAAAGAAAAAAGAAGAAGCGATTTCCTCTATTGAGAAGCATAAGGCCGAACTTATCAGCCTCAGCGATCAAATCTGGGCATTCGCCGAAACTGCCCTGCGTGAGACCAGATCAGCCCGCTTGCTGGCCGACTATGCCGAGAAACAGGGATTTAAGGTCGAGCGCGGTGTGGCTGGTATGCCCACTGCCTTTATTGCTACATATGGGGAAGGCCGGCCGATCATCGGTATTCTCGGCGAATACGATGCCTTACCGGGCATTTCACAAAAAGCCTTGCCCGTAAAAGAAGCCTTTCTACCGGGCGGTGCAGGTCATGGCTGCGGGCATAATCTATTCGGCGCGGGAAGTCTCGGTGCAGCGGTGGCAATCAAGGAGCTGATTGCGGCAGGCAAGCTTAAGGGAACAATTCGCTTCTACGGAACTCCAGCCGAGGAATCAGTTGGCGGGAAGATCTATATGGCGCGCGATGGGCTATTCAATGATCTCGATGTTTGCCTCGCGTGGCACCCTGAAGACAAAACTAAGGCGGATACCGACAGTAGTCAGGCTATAGTCGACTTCATCGTGGAGTTCAAAGGGAAAGCTGCACACGCTGCTTATGATCCGTGGAATGGTCGCAGCGCGGTTGATGGGCTGGAGAGCTTCACACATGGTCTCAACATGCTTCGCGAGCACGTCAAGCCATCGGTGCGCATACACTATGCGATACTGAAGGGCGGAGATGTGCCTAATGTGGTTCCCGAGTACGCCAGGCTTTGGTGCTGGGTGCGCGATTCGAAACGCGCAGGGATGGAAGAGGTCTTTGAGAGGGTGCGAAAAATAGCAGAGGGTGCAGCTCTGATAGCCGGAGTTGAATCAAAAGTGACGGTGCAGGGCGGCGACTACGAGATGCTGGTCAATATGGCCGGCGCCAGGCTGCTGCATTCCAACCTGACATGGCTCGGCCCAATTAAGTATACAGCTGAAGAACAAGAATTCGCCCGTGCTATTCAGCGCGCGACAGGTGTAGAGGTGAAGGGTCTCAATGGCGAGATTCAGCCGTTGAAAGAACAGCCCCCAGACCCGCCTGGTGGTTCTACTGATGTGGCAGATGTGAGTTGGATTGTTCCGGTATTGCACTTTCAAGTCACAACCGCGCCGGAGGGCGCACCCTGGCACGCCTGGCCGGTGGTTGCTGCAGGTGGTATGTCAATTGGGCATAAAGGTCTTATCCATGCAGCCAAGACACTGGCCGCAACTATGGTAGACCTGTTTGAAGATGCGAAGTTGCGAGAGACGATTCGGATCGAGTTTAAGGAAAAGACCAAAGGGCACGTCTATAAGCCCTATATTCCAAATGGCCCGCCTCCCCTGCCAGGGCAGTAAGTAGAAAGGAAGAGAGAAAACGGAACAAACGGAAGATCAATAAAATTTCCGTTTGTTCCGTTATTTCCGTTTGTTCCGTTTTCTCTCTTCCTTTACTTCCCAATCATCACCCCAATCTATTTTCCTCGCCCGCTTCCATAGTTCTCTGTCGCTGCGCGTCACAGTGATGCTTCGAAGCTGATCCTTATCGCAAATTTGAATCTGCGTGTAACCCGGACGCCGCAGCGGATGGCGTATGACTCTGGCTTGAACTTGCCGAACCGGATGTTTGGCCACGACGATGTAGGAGAACTTTTCGTCCTCATATCCGAGTGCGGCTGATTTGATACGACGGTGTAACGGTGTCCGTTGGAATCGTCGGGCGAAGTGGCACCAATCATCGCCGGACATCGGGCAGGTTTGATGATGAGGGCAGGGAGCCAGCACGTTTCCGCCGGATTTGATCAATTCGTCGCGCGCATTGCGGACCAATTCAAATCCCTTCATCGTTCCCGGTTCGATAATGGCAATAGCTCGAATAGCCGCATACCATGCCGCTCTCAAGACTTTACGCGCGGCCTCTGTTTCAATCTCGCCGAGCGAATAAGAGCATACAACCAAATCGTGGGCCGGGAATTCATCGACCGTTTTCAAATTTAGTGAGAGCCAATCTGCAGAACGAAGCGCTTCGTCTTCTGATTCGCCAGCAAACGTCTTGCCTAAACTGATAAGGCCTCTATCTTGCTCGATCAGCGTAATCCGATGAACATCTTCGAAAACATTCACAGCCGCCCAGGCGGCTGTACCGGGCCCTGCGCCCAGGTCGAGCAGACTGTTTACCGGCAGCTCAGTCGCCAATCTGCGCATCTCAGCGAAGACTGCGCGTGCGGCCGCGAAGGTCGCCGGCATACGCACGGCAATGTAAGCCAGTCGATCCAATTCTGTAGTGATGAATCTTTCCGTTGATGGCTGAAGGAGGCGGTATTTTTCTGAAAGATCGGCAGCGGCCCTGGTGATATTGCCCAGCCCGTATTTTGAGACCTCGCTCTCTATAGCTTTTTGTAGGTGTGACGGTAGTTGCATATCAAAACGTCAGAAGAGAGAATACGAAACAAACGAAAGGAAGAAATCAAAAGGCAAAAGGCAAAAGGCAAAAGGTAAAAATAAAGTAGCAAATTCCGGCCTTTTGATTATTGATTTCATGAGAACTTTCTTCTTTATTTTTGCCTTTTGCCTTTTGCCTTTTGCCTTTTGATTTCTTCCTTTCGTTTGTTTCGTATTCTCTCTTCTTCTATCCGTGATTGCATCATTTCAGAGACAAAATGCCGGCTCGAAATATTATTTTTCATCTTGCCCTCTTCTGCCTGATCTTGTGGCAGCAGGATCCCGCTCAGCAGAAATCTGCGAATGATGCGGAGCAACACCTGAAGCGTGGAGTGTTGTTGTTCGATCAACGAAGATTTGTCGAGGCTGCCGAGGAAGCGCGAAAGGCCAGAGAGATAAATCCGGATCTGGTTGGGGCATGGAAGTTGAGGGGATTATCGCTGCAGCTGGCTGAACGTATCGTTGAAGCAGAGCAGGAATTCACTTCAGCTCTACAGAAGTTCCCCGGAGATGCCGACCTCTGGTTTTACCTCGCCCGCGTTCAATATCTGCAGTCGTCGCTCAGGCCTGCCGAAAAATCAGCTCGACAGGCGCTCGCGCTGCAAGCCGATCACTCAGGAGCGCACACGCAACTGGCAATGACTTTAGAAGCGCTGAACGATTTTCCGACAGCGCTCGCGCACTATCGACGCGGCATACAGTTGAGCGCGAAACAGCAACGACCGCCGACACTCCCCCTCGTTTACGCAGGCAATCTGCTGGTCAAACTCAATCGCTTTGAGGAAGCGCTCGATTCTTTCTCCCAGGCAGCTGCGATCGACCCTCAATCGAGCGAGCTGAAATTTGCGCGGGGGCGTGTCCTCGAAAAACTCGGTCGAATCAAAGAGGCCGAAGAAGCCTATCAGCTGGCTATCGCGCTTGATGGTAACAGT
Organism: Acidobacteriota bacterium; assembly: GCA_022614735.1. Classification (GTDB taxonomy): domain Bacteria; phylum Acidobacteriota; class Blastocatellia; order RBC074; family RBC074; genus JAKEHZ01. The sequence continues at coordinate 7,796 of JAKEHZ010000193.1, forward strand.
CAGGCTCGCGCGGCTCTCGAACGGTTGCGCGCCGGTGTCAGTGCGAGTGCTAGCATCGCCAAAGCTGATCAGGCCGTCGCGCCGGTCAAATTCCGCAACATCGCATCGTCGGCAAAGCTCGATTTCACGCTGCGAAACAGCGCGACGCCACGCAAGTATCAGGTCGAGACAATGACTGGCGGCGTGGCCGTTCTAGATATCGACAACGACGGTTGGCAGGATATCTATTTCGTCAATGGCGCTGAATTGCCGTCCATGAAGAAAACACCACAGTATTGGAATCGTTTGTATCGCAACGACCGCAACGGCGGCTTCAGCGATGTAACCCAGCGGGCAGGAGTCGCGGGCGAGGGCTATTCGATGGGCGCGGCGGTCAGCGATTACGACAATGACGGAGATCAGGACATCTTCGTCGCCGGAGTCAATCGCAACATTCTCTTCCGCAATGACGGTAGAGGGCGATTTGAGGATGTGACTGAAAAAGCCGGGTTGACGGGCGTTGATCCGCAAAGAGGCAAAATGTGGGCGGTGGCCGCTGCCTGGCTTGACTATGACAATGATGGAGACGTGGATCTCTTTGTGGCCAATTACTGTAAATGGACCCCCGATACTGATCCGTACTGTGGCGCGATGAAGGAAGGGTGGCGCACCTACTGTTTTCCGGATCGTTACGAAGGATTGCCGAATCAATTCTATCGCAACAATGGTGATGGGACATTCACCGATCTCTCGATTCAGAGCGGCATCGGCAAACACATAGGCAAAGGGATGGGCGTGGCGGTTGCGGATTATGATGGCGACGGATTCGATGATGTTTTCGTTGCCAACGATACGCTCCCCAATTTTTTATTTAAGAACAACGGGCGCGGCGGATTTGAAGAAGTTGCGTTGAATTCGGGCGTGGCGGTCAATGATAGTGGGAGACCCGTCTCGGGGATGGGCGTTGATTTTCGTGACTACGATAACGATGGGCTGCCCGATTTGATCCTCTCTGCGCTCGAGGGCGAGACCTATCCGCTCTTTCGCAACCTCGGTAAGGGCTTCTTCGCAGATCTCACCTGGCAGAGCGGCCTCGGAGCTGAGACGGTCAAACGCAGCGGATGGAGTCTCGGGCTATACGATTTCAACAACGACGGATTCAAGGATCTGTTCACTGTGAACGCGCACGTAAACGACAATATCGAGCTGTACAACAATCAAACCTATCGCCAGCCCAACAGCATTTTTGTAAACCTCAGTAACGGTGTATTTCAGGATGTATCTCGCATTGCCGGAGCAGATTTTCAGATCAAGCGCGCGCATCGCGGTAGCGCGTTCGCCGATTTCGACAACGATGGGCGCATCGATGTTGTGACGACCTCCTTGAACGA
>JAKEHZ010000194.1 GCA_022614735.1 Acidobacteriota bacterium
AGCTTCAGCGGAGCTGCAATTGCTCCAAACTCCATCGTTGCTGCCTTCGGCTTGAATATGGCCAATGGTATTCAGGGAGCGATGACCTTGCCGTTACCGCTCAACATGCTCGGCACCTCAGTAAAGGTTAGAGACAGCGCTGGGGTGGAGCGCGATGCGTCGCTGTTCTACGTATCCCCGGGCCAGATCAACTACCTCGTGCCGGCGGAGACCGCATTGGGGGCAGCAACTGCGACAGTCTTCAGGGATAATATTTCTGTGGGCAGCGGGCAGATGCAGATCACTCCAGTGGCGCCCGGGTTGTTCAGCGCCAACGCAGACGGAGCCGGGGTTGCCGCAGCCAATGCAACACGAGTGGTTGGTGAATCGCAAACCCTCGAACCAATCATCCAACCCGGCATATTTCCCTTTGTGCCACTCGCAATAGACCTCGGACCTGATGACCATCAAGTCTTTCTGTCATTTTTCGGAACGGGATTCCGCGCGAGAAGCGAGCTCGGAGCAGTCAGGGTGACAATAGGCGGGACTGATGTGCCGGTAGCCTATGCCGGGCCGCAAGGCGACTTCTTTGGACTGGATCAGCTCAACGTAGGGCCGATCCCGCGGAGTCTGATCGGACGCGGGATAGTTGATGTATTGCTGACCGTTGATGGCATAGTCTGCAATAGGGTTCAAGCCTCGTTCAAGTGATGGTTAGAGAACGCGAAACCAGTACGGGGAGCGTAAGCGACCTGTTACTTGCGGAAGCGGCTGCTTGCGAATCACCAGGCCGCTCACGCTCCCCGTACTGGTTTCGCGTGCTTCGCTATTTTTCCTCTTGTTCTTTTATCTCGCCTCTTCTGATCGTCAGTTTGTGTCTGACGCTTGCCTTGCCTGAAAAATGGGTGTGCGCGCAAGGGGATTGTCGAATTGAATGCACGGCAAGCGTGCCTGAGTCCGGGCAAGTCGGATCGCCAGTCTCATTTAATGCAACCGCAACAGCAAATGGCTGCTCCTCGTCACCATCCTATATTTGGGACTTCGGCGATGGTACGTCAGGCTCATCTGAGCAGAACACAACACACACATACTCATCTCCCGGGATGTACAACTGGAAGCTGACCACGAGTGCAGCTTCAGGCGTGAGGATGATCGATACGGTAGCGGGAGGTTATGGCGATGGATCTCCGGCAAAGCAAGCGTCAATTACAACACCAGTAGCCGCAGCTCTCGACCCGCAAGGGCGTGGTATCTATGTTGTTGATGAGCCGGGCGGAATTAGTATCATTCGCTTTATCAATACCGGGAACACACCGGTAACGATTGCAGGTCGCACGATAGCTCCCGGAACAATCCGGCTGCTCGCCGGCGGGGGATCAGATGGACAGCCCGAGGACGTGCCCGGGCCGTTAGCATCATTTCAGGTGACCGGAATTGTTGCCGGCGGGAATGGAGATGTTCTCTACTTCAGCGATGATTCGTCCGGACGAGTGCGTCTGCTCAATGTCTCTTCCGGCCCCATAACTATTGGCGGAAAAACAACTGGTGTTGGTCGTATCAGCACATTCGCGCTCGTTCAGGGCAGTCCTGGCGGAATCGCGCGCAACCCCGCGACAGGGGAAATTTATTTTTCCGATGCCACTGCGGGAATCAACAAGGTCTACAAAATTTCTCAAGACGGTCAGACTTCAACAGCAGTAGCGGGCAATGGCGAGAACACCAACCCCAAAGATCCATTGCCACAAACACCGGTTGGTGCGACGAGCGTGCCATTACTTGTCCCACGTGAAATAGCCTTCGATTCCGCGAGCAATCTTTACATCGCAGATTCGGGGCACGCGCGAGTTGTCAGGGTCGATCCGATGGGCAGACTTACACTGGCGGCCCAACTGTCGATAAACCCGCCGGAGACGCCGAATCCATACCCTGCGGGGCTTGCGGTCATAGGCGGTAGTGTCTATGTGGCGAACGGCAATACACATACGATTGTGCGTGCGGTCCCCGGCAATCCGATAGTTGCTGGTAAGGAGAACACTATCTGCGATTACTCGGGATCGAACTGTGGTGATGGCGGGCCCGGCGCGAATGCGACATTTTACCTGGCTGGCAGCACCGCGTCTCCGCCTCTTACCGGTCTGGAATCCGATGACAATGGCCTCTATATCCTCGATCAGGGGCCCATTTCCAAAGGGCGTATTCGTTACCTCAATTTGAGCGGCAGCCCTGTGACCCTTGCAGGAGTGACGATTGCGCCAGGCAGCGTTGAGACAATAGCAGGCAGTGGGCTCATCGCGTCATTGGACAGCGCCCCGGCCGGCAGTAGCGCGTTGGGCTTTCCCTCCGGCGTTGCAGTCGATCCGAATTATAATTTGTATCTCGCCGATCCTTTCGATCAGTACATTCGATTTGTCAATCGTGGAACCAGCGCTGTGACGATCTTTTCCGGCACACCCGCAGAGCAGATAGTCTTGCCCGGCTACATCACCAGCATCAATAAGGATTTTGGCACAGGCAACACCGATGGTGTGCCGGTCAATACCGCCGGTTTTGACACTCCCCAGGGGCTGGCTGTGACAAGTCAGGGATTGTTTGTCGCCGATTCAAAGCGTGGAGTGCCGGTCGATGGCAAGCGAACCGGCTCGATTCGTTTCATCAACGTAACCTCTGCCAGTGTGACTTTCTATCCCGGCTCTTCATCTCCGATTATCGTGCCCCCGGGGAATATCGCAACGATCGCCGGAGGTGGTACACAGTCCGGAAGCATGGGCGATGGCGAGTTCGCGAGGAATGCGAAATTCGTGGCCCCGAGCGACGTTGCGGTCAATCCGGTAACCGGCGACATCTTCATCGCCGATGTCGGCAACAGGGCAGTTAGAAAAATCAACGGCAATAACGGTATTGTCTCGAGCTTAAATCTTCCTGCGGCTCAGTACACCGGTCTCGGCCTCGATTCAAGCAATAGACTTTATGTGGCTGACTACGACAACAATCGGGTGATGCGAGAAACCAGTGCTGGCAGTGGTTCTTTCACGCAGTTGAACACAACCCCCCTGAACAAACCGCGTGATGTGGCGGCCGATGCGAGCGGCGATGCCTACGTCACTAACGGCGGTGATCACAAGATCGTGCGCATCAGCTCAAACGGCGCGGTTGAAATCATCGCCGGCACAACGCAGGGGTTTGATGGTGATGGCGGCGCGGCATCGGCTGCAAAGATCAATATCGACGCGCCCCAGATCAACATTGGTGGTATCACACAAACAGTCAGAGTACCGGTTACGGTCAATATCGCTATTGGGCCAACGGGTGAAATATTCTTCACAGATAGCAATAATAACCGTCTTCGCCGGCTCAGTCAGAACGCAGTCCCCTGCGTCAAGACCGGCACGATAACTATCCAGGGTAACAACCCGATTCCACAGTTGACCGGGATCAGCCCGAGCTCAGCGATGCAGGGTGGCACAGGTTTCACGCTCACAGTCAACGGCAGTGGTTTCGTTCCCGCTTCCACTGTGCGATGGAATAGTCAGGTCCGCCCGACAACATACCTGAGCGGGGCGCAATTGACAGCATCGATACCGCCAAATGATCTGGCAAACACAGGCACAGCGGATGTGGATGTCTTGAACCCTGCGCCGGGCGGTGGGGCTTCCCAGACATTGACCTTCACAATCAACGCATCGCAACCGAATCAGGTCACAAGCGTCTCGGCGGCGAGCTTCATCGGGACTTTGATTGCCGATGACTCAATTGCCGCTGCCTTCGGCGCGAATTTGTCCACTGGTGCTCAAGCGGCAACGAATTTGCCGCTACCGTTCAATCTGCTCGGCACATCGGTGAGGGTGAGAGACAGTGTGGGAACAGAACGTGATGCGCCGCTCTTCTATGTCTCACCGAGTCAGATCAATTATCTTGTGCCAGTCGGAACGGAAGCGGGGGTGGCGGTGGTGACATTCTTCTCGAACAATAGCATGGTGGGCTCCGGTCAGATGGAGATCATCCGAGTGGCGCCCGGTTTATTCAGCGCGAATTCGAACGGGGTTGGAGTCGCAGCAGCCAACGCGTTACGAGTGGTTGGCGGCTCGCAAACAATCGAGGCGGTCTCTCGATTTGATTCCGGCATCATACGCTTTGTGCATCTCCCGATAGATCTCGGACCTGATGATCATCAAGTCTTTCTGATTTTGTTCGGGACGGGGTTTCGCTCAAACAGCGGACTCGGAGGGGTCAGGGTTACTGCCGGCGGGATCAGTTTGCCGGTAAGTTATGCCGGCCTGCAAGGCACCTTTGTTGGGCTGGATCAGCTCAACGTGGGGCCGATACCGCGGAGTCTGATCGGACGCGGGATAGTCGACATTGTGGTGACTATCGATGATAGAACGGCAAATGTGGTTCAAGTCGCGGTCAAGTAGATGCTCTGAAAAATCTTGTTAATCCTGTCTATTCCTTTATTACTCACATGCGAATGCTCTCGAGTCTTTTTTTGCGTTGCTCCCAGTCAGGCATTACGAGGCGCATCAGTGAATAGAAGCCTTTCCCGTGGTGTGGGAATTTCAAATGGCAAAGCTCGTGGGTTATGACGTAATCGATGCAATGAGGTGGCGCTTTGATCAGCTCAGGATTGAGGTAGATGATGCCACCGCGTGTGCAGCTCCCCCACCTTTTGGCCATCTTCCTGATTCGCAACTGTGGTTGCGCGATTTTGTACTTGCGTAGCTTTTCACCGCATTTATCCAGGCTGATTTGAAATCGTTCCCGTGCCCGCGTCAGCTGCCATTCATCCAAGAGCGCTTTAATTCTCTGCGTATCCTCTTTCCGCCTGACCCGGATTTGAATCCATTCGCCTCTCAGCTTCACTGAATCATCTGCATCCTCTTCGACTTTCAATCTATATTGCCTTCCCAAATAGTAATGCGTTTCTCCACTCAGGTATTGACGTGCGAGCGAAGGGGGCATGAACTGTTCGAAATAATTTTGTTGTTTCAGAATCCAAGCGGCCCGTTTGCGAACCTTCGCCTTTATCTGCTTGAGCGCAGTTCCTTGTGGCGCAGTGACTGTTACCGACAAATCGGGATGCACACTAATCGCCAGTGTTTTTCGCGATGTATAGCTCAGGCTGAAATGAATATTTTCTTTTCCATAAGGAATGCAATGAATTGGGGCAGAGGTCGTCATTGAGCGTATCTGGTTTTAGCGATTTCAATCGATTTATCGAGAATAAGATCCATATCATCAAGACTAAGATCAATCCCGTACATTTCTTTCACTGCATACAGATAATCTTCAATCTGATTTTTCATCTGATTCTGCATGTCCTGGTTCGAGATCCAATCTACCACTATGTTCTCTTGAATAATCCTGTCTACCTTCAGCGCGGCTTTAGCTGAAACCATCCTTGCGTTCGGCAATGAGTCTTTCCAACGGCTGAAGATATCGTTGATTACGCCGTAGAACGCCTTGGCTACATCGTGATTTTGCAATTCCTCCGGAAGATCATCACCTGTGCGGTCTCTCACTGCATTCATTATTTCAATAACTTTATTTAAGTATTCAGCATCCGAAATGCGTTTTTCACGCCAGGCTTGAATTACGTCTTCGAGGATTTTCGAGAAGCGGCGGTAGAAGAATGGATCTTCATCCATCTTCTCGACGATTGTCTTTTTTGTGCGGTGAGCAATCGTGTCGGCTTTCGAAGCCGCCGACAGCAACTTATCGACCTCAGCCTGGAACTTCTCCCGATCAAAGATGTTTACTTGAGGTGTGATTTGCAGAATCTCGCTGGAAGTCACGTGTGTGTTGATGAGCTTCTGTACCTTGGCTTCGTATTGGCCGAAATCGATCTCCTCAGCGTAACGACGCTTCACACTCACGCGAAGCCTCTGGAAATCGGCCAGGTCCCGCTTATAACGCTCAACCAATTCCTCCGGAGTTTCGTTAATGAACTTAACGCTTGAGAAAGCCACACTCATCGTGCGGTTGAATGCCGAGAGCCTGGCATAGAAGCTCTCACGCCTGGCCTCATCAGCAAGCAACTGCTCAAACGCCTCCTCGTCTTTACGGTTCTTGATCTCCTTGAAGACGTCCCACAACTCTGAGTGTCTTTGAGGCAGTTTCGCTATTTCTTCATTGATGTCTGTGAGGGCGCCAATCAGATCATCATTGTCAAACTCCGACAGTGAGCTATAAGCATCCAGCGCCTCGCTCAATTCACCTAACACGCCATAATAATCGATGATGTAACCGAAGTCCTTGCCCTCATAAAGGCGGTTCACGCGCGCGATGGCCTGCAGCAATGAGTGTTCTTTCAGACTGCGCGCGATATAAAGTACTGTGTTACGAGGAGCGTCAAATCCAGTCAGCAGCTTATCGACCACGATGATGATTTCAGGGCGATCTCCGTGTTTGAAAGCGTTGATCAGAGAGCGATTGTATTCCTTCTCGCTGCTGTACTTTTCCATCATCTGTTTCCAGAAGGCCTGAACTTCTTCTTCACCGACACGCTCGAAAGCCTCGTTGCCTTCGCGTGTGTCGGGGCCGGAGATCAAAACCTCACAGCTGACCTGTCCGAATTCATCCAGATATTTTTTGAACTTCAGAGCAGAGAGCTTTGAGTCGGCGGTCAATTGGGCTTTGAATGTAGTGCCTTGCCAGTTTTTGCGGAAGTGCTCGCTGATGTCCCATGCTGTCAGGTAAATCTTTTGGTCTGCCTTGTTGAGCTGTTGGTTAGAGGACATCTTTCGTTTGAGGTCGCTGCGCTGCTCTGCAGACAGCGGCTTCGTCACACGCTCAAACCATGTGTCGATCGCTTTCTGGTCAACCTCTTGCAGAATGTGTCGCCCTTCATAGAGCAGCGGAACAACGGCTTTATCTTTCACTGCCTGATCAATCGTATAGGCGTCAATGATGCCTCCGAACTTCGCTGCGGTATTCTTGTCCTTCTTTTTTAGAGGCGTTCCTGTGAAGCCGATGTAGCAGGCATGGGGCAGCAGCTTTTGCATTTTCGCGTTTGCCTCGCCGTACTGGCTGCGATGGCTTTCATCAACGAGCACAAAGATGTTGTTCGAAAGATTTTGGTAGCCGTGCGTCTTAATAGCCGTCTCGAATTTGTCGATCACGGTTGTGATGATGGCTTCTTTGTTGCGAGCGAGCATATCGAGCAGATGCCTACCCGTCCTCGCTTGGACAGGCTCTTTTCCGCAACTGTGGAACGTTCCCCAGATTTGATCGTCGAGATCAATGCGGTCAGTCACCAGTACAATGCGCGGATCAGTGATTGCGGTATCCAGGGCAATCGCCTTTGCCATCATCACCATCGTCAGCGATTTGCCTGAACCCTGGGTATGCCATATCACGCCACCCGTCCTCCTACCGTCAGGGCTCACATACTTGATCCTCGTCAGAGTGTTTTTGATTGCGAAATATTGCTGATAACGGGCGATCTTCTTTTCTCCTGCATCGAAAACTATGAACTGATGCGCCAGCTCGATCAGGCGTTCGGGACGGCAGAGGCTGTATATCGTTCTGTCTTGCTCCGTCACCAGGCGCTCTTCAATTTCCAACTCATCGAAATATTCCCGCACATAAGCGAAACGATCCGCAAAGAGTTTGTCCTTCTGCTCTCTGGTAAGAGGTTTATTGATGAGGCGGCTGATCTCTTTTGTGATGTCTGATCGCTCCTTCCAGTGCGACCAGAACTCTTTCCGTGTCCCGGTTGTCGCGTACTTCGCTTCATTCTTGTTCACAGCCAGCAAAAGCTGGGAGTAGAGAAAAAGCCGTGGGATGTATTCGCTATTCTGATTGCGCAATTGTTGAGAGATGGCTACATTCAGCGAATCTTTCTCATCTGGCCGTTTGCATTCGATCACAACAAAAGGAATGCCGTTGACAAAAAGCATGATGTCGGGACGGCAGGTTTGATGGCTGCCCGCGCGTTCGACTTCAAACTCTTCGACGACGTGAAAAACATTATTTTCAGGGTTCTTCCAGTCAATGTAATTCAGCGTGAAGCTCTTCGTGTCTCCGCCGATTGTTTGTTCAAGACTTTTGCCGAGACTGATCAGATCATAAATCTTCTCGTTTGTGCGGATGAGGCCATCGAACGGAAGATCCTTGAGCGCCTCAATCGCGGCCTGAATGTTCGTATCGGAGAATTCGTGCAGCTGACCTTTAAATGTGATGCGATTGAGTTGGCGTAGTTGTTTTTCGAGGATGCCTTCGAGCAGGACATTTGATAGTTTGCCTTTCCTTTCCAGAAAGACCTCCTGTGGGCGTAGGTAAACGTAACCGAGATTCTGCAAGAGCTGTAAGGCGGGAATCTGTGAGATTTGATCTTCGAGTAAGGAAGGGAACTGCGTCATTTATCACTCCATGGAGGGCACCTAATGTAAGCTATTCTGTATCGTTATAAGCGCTCAGATACAACTTGCCGTCGTAATCGACCAACCCTAACCGCATGTGATCCAGCCAGCCCTGACGTCCGAGCACGTTGCGGCTGAAACTTTCATCAGCAGCGAAGTACACGGTAGTTGTTATTTCGATTCCAAGGACCGAAAGAGTGATTACATGACCGTAAGCCAGAAAACTTCCCACAGCAGTACCGAATCGCTGTGGGGTGCCGCTCTCTATGTCGAGACCGAGCGCTTCGCCGTGACCGCGCTCGAAAATACAATTATCAGCACCAGTGTCTATCTTGGGATCACACAGGATTACTTTGTCTCCCGATTTCAAAACTGCTTCCACACTGATCCCCGGTGCCCGCGTGTCATACAGATATACTTTGCTGAAAGTCAGAGTTTCAGCCATCGTTACCATCCTCCGAATGGCAGTTCTTCTTTGATGATGTGTTTGAGAAAGGGGATCTGAATGCCGGCTGCTCTGGCTTCATCATAAACTTTCTTGCCATCAGGCCCGTGGCTGATTAACCGGTTACCATCGAGCACGACCCACTGGCCAAGATATTCGTCACGATGTTCTTCCACCCATTGCAAGGCTCTCCTGAATTTCTCGTCGTCCTGGTGTAGGTTTTCATTCTGCTGTTGTGGTTCGGCATCACGTCGTTCCTGCTTTGCTAACCACTCCTGCAATCGACGGCGGTCTTCCAGTGGCAATTGGCGCACAGCTTCAATAACCTGTTCCAATGTTGTTGTTGCCATAGTTACTCCTCGAATTAACGAAACTCGATAATCGTACCGATAACATTCTATCTCTATTTTCCCCTATCTCTGAGCCTCTTCGTTCTCCATCTTCACTCTAATCTGCCCCGTCAACAGTTTCTGCATCAACCCATGCTTCTGTTTTTTGAGCGCAGCTATTTGTCGGCGCAGCAGATCAATCTCGCGGTCGCAGGTGTTTAGTACTGCGGCGATCCTCTTTTGCTCATCAACCGATGGCATCAGTATCTCGATCTTGGCGAAGTCCTTCTTACTCAACACTCGATTGCGGCCTGCGCCACCCGGAGAAATGAGCTCGAGTTTTTCAACAAACCACTTCTGAACAATGATATGACGAAAATATTCAGAGATTGCGCGTTCAGTATCAAAAACATAAGTCGGGAAGCGATGTGATACCAAAGCTCCTGAATCAACAGGCCTAGCAACTGCAATAGCACCCTCCCAGGCAAAGGTGATGTTGACGATCAAATCGTTTTCTTTAACTTCATAAAGTTCCGTAAGGCCGATCTTCTGTGGCTCGAAGTTTTCTTTTAGAAATGTACCTTTGCCGTGACTTCGTATGCCAAGCGATTTAAATGGTTTGTCTGGTTTCGGAGTGGGGCGAAGTGTGAGCTTAGTGAAGTCAGAAATTTTCACTCGCTTCCACTCTAGCCAATCGAACCCTCTGAATCGCTTCCGACCAGTAAGCAGTTGCTGCATCAGGCCGCGTTTGAGGCAGGTCTTTGTAAGGAAGAGTTGCTCGAGGGTTTCGATTTTGCGATCCCAGCACACTAGAATGTCGGCAATTGCAAGCTGCTCCTCATGCGTAGGCGTTATGATTTCAATGTTGAGAACGGACGTTCTGTTGAGCTTTTTCATACTCCCGCTTGTTCCAGAAGCAAGATTGCCCAGTAATCTACGCGTAGCAGGAGACTGTAACACGTAACTCAACCATCTCGAAGAAAAGACCGCATCCTCACGATAAACGCTTTGCCAAAGAGTGTCTGGAAGAAAGAGAGTTGGGTAGTCTTCTTCTACGTATGCATTAGCGCCGACCAGTTCAGTAGTGTTACTTCGGCTGATTATGATTCTGCCTTTTTTAGGTGACACCCTGGCTTTATTGACTTCTGCTGGCAGGATGCGCTTGTTTTCTTTGGGATTGAAAATACCTCCTGAAACACAACTGAGTTTAAGCACTCCAAAGTCACCATTTGTTGCAGGTAGGTCCTCAGCATTAACGCTTACTCCTGCGTCGAATCTCTCCACAAAATCACTTAGTGGTCGTGCTTCCCAACCTGAAAGAAATCTTTTCATAGACGGTTGATCCCAAGTTCAGTCAGATATTCGTTTATTTTCTTTCGTGTCTCGGTCAATTCCGCTTCCAATCGCTCAATTTCAATCTGCAACCCCTTAATATTTATCTCCTCCTCCTCCTCAAACATGTCCACATACCTCGGAACATTCAGGTTGTAATCATTCTCCCTGATCTCCTCAACCGTCGCCCGATATGCATATTTCTCAACCGTCTCGAACTTTTTATACGTCCCTACAATTTTTTCGATGTCTTGCTCTCGCAGCTTGCTCTGGTTCTTCGCGTCTTCGTATTCACGGCTTGCATCGATAAACAGTACGTCACTTGTCTTCTTCCCGCGATTGAAGATCAGGATCGCTGCCGGAATGCCTGTGCCGTAAAACAAGTTCGCAGGCAACCCTATCACAGCCTCAAGAAGATTCTCTTCGATCAACTGTTTTCGAATCTTACCTTCTGCGCCGCCGCGGAACAGCACACCATGCGGCACGATTACACCGACTTTGCCCGCGCCCTCAATTGTTGTCCCGATCATATGAATGATGAAGGCGTAATCGGCTTTGCTCTTGGGCGGAATGCCGCGATGAAACCGATTGAATTTATCGGCAGCTACCTTGTCCGCTCCCCACTTGTCGAGCGAGAAAGGTGGATTGGCGACGACTATGTCGAACTTCATCAGCGCATCGCCTTCGATCAACTTAGGATTGCGTAGTGTATCGCCCCATTCTATGCGCGCGCTGTCTTTGCCGTGCAGGAACATATTCATACGGCACAGCGCCCATGTGCTGCCGTTGCTCTCTTGACCGTAAAGGGCAAAATCGCGATCTTGAATCTCATCTGCTACGCGGATCAGCAATGATCCTGAACCGCAGGCCGGATCGCAGATTCGGTCGCCTTTCTTCGGCTGCAACAGTTTGGCAAGCAGCGTTGATACTTGCGGAGGCGTGAAGAATTCACCACCCTTCTTGCCCGCGTCGCTGGCGAAGCGTTCGATTAAATATTGATAAGTGTCTCCAATCACATCCCGGTTGCCGATACGTGATGGCCGAAGATCGAGTCGCTGATCGGCAAAATCTTCAATCAAGTGTTTCAGACGCGCATTGCGGTCTTTGGTCTCTCCGAGGTTCGATTCGGAATTGAAATCTATGTTGCGAAAAACGCCATCGAGCTTGGCTTTATTGGCCTCTTCGATCTTCTCCAGGGCGATGTTGATAATCTCACCGATATTAGCTTCGTTGCGTTTGGAATAGATCGTATCGAAATCGCAGCCCTCAGGCAGAATGAAGCGCTCACGGCTCATCCGGCGCCGCAGGCGTTCTTCATCTCGATTGTACTCCTGACGGTACTGCTCCTGTTTGTCCTTCCAGACATCACTGAGGTACTTGATGAAGAGAAAAACCAGAATGTAGTTCTTGTAATCAGAAGGGTCTACGACACCACGGAATGTGTCGCAGGCCTTCCACGCAATAGCATTGATCTCAGCCTGGTTGATTTCAGATTGAAAAATCAGTTGCTGGCTCATTGGGGTGGCCTTTCTTCTTTCGCTTGTTTCGTATTATCTCCCTGCTTATTCACTGTCGATCATCTCGAGTAAACTCATCTCAGTCAATGCGCGGCGTTTGTGTCGAATCAATTCCATCAATTCTTTCTCTCTCAAACTCAGATCGTAAATCTGCACAATCCGCCGCTGAGTTTCAAGCGACGGCGCCTGAACAGGCATTCTACTAAGTGCCTCCATATTGATCAGACTGACGTTCGTTCCGGTTGCATGCTCTTCGATGTAACGCTGCGCAGGGCGTTGATTGATATACCAGGCCAGATATTCCGGCAGCAACCTCTCATCCGGACGAAGCACAAAAATCTGTGATGTTGCAATAGCACTATCCAACCGCTCGGTGATCGCTACTGCCTGCTTACGCAGCCCGCGTGAAATGAAGAGTACATCGCCTGTCTCGACAATTTGTGACGGTTTAACATCGGGCAGGCTGATCCTGGTCAGCGAGCCGTAAACTAAACTTGCATCAGTACTGATATCGCCAATCTGTATGACCTGATATTGCCCGTTCGAATCAGGCTCTATCTTCCCGCGAAACAGATAGCCTGAGCGGATCCTGGCAATGTCTTTAAGAAAGCAATACATTTTCACGCCCGCGACAGGACAGCAGGGGTGGCCGGCTCTGTCCTGCAATGAAAGAGGAACCACTAGCCATCTGCAAGTACTTCATGAACAAGTTGATTGTCCGAACGCTTCAGGATTACGCCTTCCGGCGGATGGGGCGCATAGGATGCTGCGTCCTTATATTCCCGTCCATCTTCATCGATCCAGGTGACAACGACGATGTCCCCGCAGCGATTGTTGAGGACGAAGTCATCGCGCTCTGCATAAGCATGCCAGTCTACGTCCTCTTCATCTATTGTAGACATCAGACTCTTATCCTGGTGTCTACCAGTATGAACACGTAGAAGCTGTCCAGGCTTAAGCAACCCTTTACCTTCGGCTCTCCAGTACTGCTCTGTTTGACCTCTGGTCTGGCAGAGCTCGTTGAAGAGCGAATGGTGAAGCTGAATCTTGGAGAATGCGATTAATTCGGTTCCGTCATTTTCGATATCAACCCATTCACCCAGAAGCAACTCCGGTTTAGATAATCCACCGGTAGTCTTGGCCTTGCCCGCCGGATTGGGCTTCGCCTGATAAATTCTCAGTGAAAGGCTCATCTTCTATCTCCTTTTGAAAAGGTGTCACTGCCCCGAGCCCAGCAACACAGCCTGATCTTTTCATAAGGTCAGCGATGAGCTAACATACAATGGCCAAATTGGTATCAGCTCAACGCTGACCAAACGAACCCAGTCGTAGCCTGGTGGGCCGCGACTGGGTTTTGCTTTCGCCCGAAAGCCGCGTAAAGATACCCTCGTCATTTAAAGTTGTCAAATCACTAAGAATGATAAGAAAAAATAATTTTAGTATTGATAATCATATAGGTTATTTATTTGCGGTAACGCTCATACTCAACGCGCTACTGCTTTTCTTAGTCCAGCCGATGGTCGCCAAGATGTTGCTACCATACCTGGGAGGCGCGCCCTCGGTCTGGACGACGTGCATAGTCTTCTTCCAGGGGATGCTGCTCGGTGGCTACGCATATGCACATCTCACAACAAAGTGGCTGGGTGCGAGGCGGCAGATAGTGCTACACCTGGTCCTGCTGCTCTCTGCCGTGTTCTTCTTTCCTCCGGAGGTTTCTGAAAGCGTGGTTCAATCACTGGATGGCCAGACACAGCCGATCTGGTGGCTCTTGGTTCGACTTTCGGTCATGGTGGGCTTGCCGTTCTTGATGCTCTCGACCGGCGGGCCGCTCCTGCAACAATGGTTTTCATCTACGAATCATGTCTCGGCCAAAGACCCATACTTCTTGTACAGCGCAAGCAATCTGGGCAGTCTGGTCGCACTGCTCGGCTATCCAATATTGATGGAGCCTGTCTTGCGCTTGCATCAGCAAGCATGGCTATGGGCCGGCGGATATGTGTTATTGCTCGTTTTGATCTTTGCCTGCGCCCTGGTTAGATGGAGAGGAGTTAACCCTTCGATAGAGTCAATGGGGCCGCTCGCAAATGACATGGCGAAGGTCGAAGGGCTCACGCTAAAGCGCCGAGTGAGATGGCTGCTCCTGGCTTTTGTACCTTCGAGTCTGATGCTGGGAGTTACGACTTATCTTTCGACAGACATCTCTTCGGTTCCACTGCTCTGGGTTATCCCGCTCTCGCTTTACCTGCTGACTTTTATCCTGGCATTTGCGCGAAGGCAGCTGCTCTCATTGAATCTGCTCACGCGCTTGATGCCGATGCTCTCGCTCATACTGATTCTATCGATGCTGGTCTCGTTGCGAAGGCCGATGTGGCTCATGATGCTGCTCCATCTGCTCTTCTTCTTCGTAGCGTCGGCGGTATGCCACCGCCGGCTAGCAGATGACCGGCCACCGGCCAGCAAATTGACAGAGTTCTACTTATGGCTGTCGTTTGGGGGTGTGCTCGGCGGCATATTCAACAGCGTTGTCGCGCCGGCTGTCTTCAACTCTGTCGTCGAATACCCGCTCGCCATCGTGCTGGCATTGCTGGTGCGACCGCGAGCAGGTAAACAATTGTCAGGCGTGGGACGGGCTGAACCGGCTCGCCTGCATGGGCTTGATTTTGCAGCGCCAGTCATCGTGTTTGTGTTAATTGGCGGGCTTGTCTTGCTTCTGCCGCGTTTGGGTCTTGTCCCGATCAAAGTGTTGTTGCTTTCGTTATTGGCGTCTTCGGGAATCAGCTACCTCTTTGCCAGGAATCCGCTGCGCTTTGGTCTGGCGATGGGAGCGTTGATGCTTGGTATCAGTTTGTTTCCCGGCCTGCACGATGAACAATCCCTGCACATCGACCGCAATTTTTTTGGCGTGCTTCGAGTTGCCAGGGAGAGTGATGGAAAGTTTCAACAACTTTATCACGGGACCACGCTGCACGGGCGGCAATTCCTTAATCCGCAGCGCCAATGCGAGCCGCTTTCTTACTATCATCAAAGCGGTCCACTCGGCCAGGCTCTTGAGGCTTTCGCCATATCTCCGGCATTGCCAAACATCGCCGTCGTCGGTTTGGGCACCGGCGCGATGGCCAGCTACTCCAGACCGGGGCAAATTTGGACGTTTTATGAAATTGATCCGGCAGTTTTAGAGATCGCTCAAAACAGCCAGTACTTCACCTATCTGCAAAAATGCACGACCACACCCGTGAAGATGGTTCTCGGAGATGCAAGGCTACAATTACGGAGCGCTTCCGATGGACACTATGGGTTAATCGTGCTCGATGCTTTCAGCTCCGACGCCATTCCGTTGCACTTGTTGACGAGAGAGGCGCTCGACCTTTACCTGTCAAAACTGGCGCCGGGTGGCTGGCTGGCTTTTCACATCTCCAATCGCCATCTCGATCTGCACCCGGTCGTTGGCAATTTGGCGAGGAGTGCCAATCTGATTTGTCTTGCCAATAAAAGGCTCCCGGTGAATGAGGGTGAGGGGCAGAGTTTGGCATTCTGGGTTGTACTTGCGCGGCTCCCTGAAGACCTCGGTAATTTGCTCAATGATTCACGCTGGCAGCGGCTGGAGGGGAGCGCACAAGCCGATGTTTGGACGGATGATTACTCAAACATTCTCAAAGTGCTGAAGTGGAAGTTTTAGAGCGCATTTAATAGAATCAGTCAGACATTTCTCAGCCCGCGGTAGCGGGCGCAAGAGTGTAGCCCCGGGTGAAGCGAAGCGAAACCCGGGGAATTGGTCAGCAATTTGATCGAGCCCGCGTAGCGGGCGATAGACG
>JAKEHZ010000195.1 GCA_022614735.1 Acidobacteriota bacterium
GACTCCCGACTCCGGACTCCCGACTCCCTTCCCCACATTCTTACTGAAATTCAACTCTGCATTCGTCACCAGACTTGACCATTGTACCCGGCGCCGGTATTTGTTTCACCGCAGTGCCAGATCCATGTAGCTTGACACTCAGATTCAATTCCGCACAGGCCCGCATCACTGCGCGTACACCGCGCCCTCGGAAATCCGGCATGACACCAGAGGAGATATCGACCCCGGTCTTCTGATTCTTGCGTCTGTTGTTTTGAGACCGAGCCCCGGTCTGAGGGTCTTTTGTCATTTCCTTGATTTCGGAGGAGGCCGTCCCGAGGAGCGCATTTTCATTATTGACCCTCTCTTCATACTTCTTCGAGAGTTTGACCAGAGACTCGCGGAAGTTCTTATCGTCGGGGGGGACAAGGTAATCTCCGAGCGCCGCCTCGGCAATCAAACTGAAGACCGGGGCGGCGACGATGCCGCCATAATGCGCGCCAGACGGTTCATCAATCATGACGATGATTGTGAAGCGAGGATTGCTCGCCGGAACGAACCCAGCAAAAGAAGGCATAAATTTAGTCTTCGAGTAGGCTCCTGTCCTCTCATCCACCTTTTGTGCGGTCCCAGTCTTGCCCGCAGCAGTATATCCGGCGAGCTGAATTGCGTGTCGCCCGGTGCCGTGCGTCACGACCCGCTCGAGGAGCCCTCGCATTCTCTCCGCAGTCTGCTCACTGACGACTCGGCGAGCCTCCGTTTTCGCGTCATAAAGAATCCGGCCGTCCTGTGTAACGATCTGCTTGACGAGATGCGGCTGTGTCCAGACACCACGATTTGCAATCGCACTCATGGCCGCCACCGCCTGCAGCGAGGTGACTGAAACCTCATGACCGATGGCGATCGATGCGATCGAATCAGGCCGCCAACTGCGCAAAGGATTGACGATCCCTCGCGATTCGCCGGGTAACTCAACCCCGGTCTTGCGGCCAAAGCCGAAGCGGTTGATGTACTCATAGAGGCGTTCTTTGCCGACCCGCTGCGCAATTCTGATGGCGCCGACATTCGATGATTTCGCAAAGGCATCGGCAACGCTGATGACGCCATATGAGTGGACGTCGTGAATTACCCGCTTGCCGACGGTAATTTCTCCATTACCGCAATTGACCTTCTCGTCAGGCGTCACCAGCCCTTCCTCGAAGGCCGCAGCATATGTCACAAGCTTAAAGACCGAGCCCGGCTCATAGGGAAAACTGATCGCTCGATTATGACGCGCAGTGTCATCCGCGGTCTTCGGGCGTTCGTTGGGGTTGAAAGAGGGAGCGTTGGCAAGCGCCAGAATCTCACCATTGGACGGGTCAAGCACGACGGCGCTGGCGCCCCTGGCTCGCGTCATTTTCAAAGCCTCATCGAGCAGCACTTCGACCTTGTGTTGAAGGGCTGCATCAATCGTCGTGATCAACTGCGCTCCGCCGATCGCCGGAATTTCGCGGCGTTCATAGGGACGCCCCTGTCCATCCTTCATCAGGGCGAGCTCGCCCGGTTTCCCTCGCAGGTGAACATCCTGCGTCTGCTCGAGACCCGCCAGCCCTCTGTCCTCTGAGCCGACATAACCAATCAGATGCGCCGCTAGCGAATCGTTCGGATAAAAACGCTGCGTCTCTTTTCTGATTGCAACTCCGTTCAGATTACTTTTGGCGATTACACTATTGATTGATTGGGTCGCCTCCGGCTCGATTTTGCGCTTGACCCAGACGAAACTCGCATCGCCCGCCAACTTCCTGAGGAGGTCCGGCTCTTTCTGCCTGATCAAGGGAGCGAGCAACCGCGCGGCCTTCTGCCGATCCTGATCTTCTTTGAGCAACTTCAGATCAACGAAGACAGAATCAGCAATGACTGTATAGGCAAGCTCTCTGCCGTTGCGATCCATTATCGCTCCGCGCGCAGGAACCAATTCAACTTCCTTCGTTTGATTGCGCGCGGCTTTTGCCAGGTAATGCTCGTACCTGACCACCTGAAGCCACCCCAACCGCCAGATGATGATGATCATCCACGTGAAGAGCAAGAGTGCTATCCAGAGGGTCCTCTCGCGCGTGTCGGGTTTTTGCTTTCTCGGTCGCATGGCGATTGGGAATTTGCTGGTACTAACGACGCATCGCTAATCGCGCAGATTGTCGCTGGTAATTACTATCTTTTTTAGCCCTTGACATCTGGACGGGTTGAGGACGCGAACCAGCCGGTTGCCAGCCTGTAATGACCTTCTGCTCAGGCCGATTGAACTTCGGCTGAATCAACCCGGCCTGCCTGGCGGCGCGATCGCTCTCGCGCGGGCTGAGCGCACGCTGTTGCTGGAGGATCTCATACCGTTGCTGGTTCGCGATCTCATCAAGTTCGCCCCTCAGTTGCGTTTCGGCCTGTCCGAGATGACGAGAGTTGATTTGTGAACGTAAGGCCGTGACGAAACCCGCCGCGACAAACGCCCCGATCAACATCAGGATCAACAATACGTTTGGTTCCCGCAGTCTCTCTTTCTTATGACGACGGGACGATGAGCGCCGAGAAGGCGCCCTGCGGCCTGCGGATTTCGTGACAACAGCCCGTTTACTTCGTTTGGCAACCGTGCCGTTCTGTATTCTGGGGCGGTAAGTCTGCGCTCTCATTTTCCCACGCTCCTACGGCAACTACTTGAAGCGCAAGCGCTCCCAGTAGTTGCCAACGTTTCAGTTCGTCGCAACGCGACATGAATAACTCCCCATTTAGCTTGCGAAGCAGGCGGCAGCATAAAACATTCTCTCGCCTGCTTTTCAGGCTTTGTTCGGAAATTTTTTGTCTTATATCGTTAGCACTTTTGCGGCAAAGTGCTGCGCTTGTCACGCAGGGAGTTTGCGGCAAGCGCGCAATTTAGCGCTGCGGGAGCGAGGATTAACAGCGACCTCTTCCTCGCCTGGCTGAATCGCTTTGCGCGTAAGTATCTCCACGCGCGGGGTTGCTCCGCATCTGCACTCAGGCTGTGTTGGGGGGCACATACAATGGCCAGACTGAAACCTGAGGGCTTGTTTGATTATTCGATCCTCGAGCGAATGAAACGTGATGATCACCAATCGCCCGTCCGATTCAAGCAAGTCAACCGCATCGGCGACAAACTGATCGAGACCATCAAGCTCTCGGTTGACTGCAATCCGCAAAGCCTGAAAAGTCCTGGTCGCGGGATGTATTCGCCAATGCCCTTTTCGATGAACTGCTTTAACGACCAGATCTGCAAGTTGAGCGGTTGTCTTAATCGCCCCTTTTGCCCGCGCGGCGATTATCTGATGGGCTATCCGCCGTGCCGCCCGCTCCTCGCCGAATTTAAAAATAATGTCCGATAGTTCGCGCTCGCCCAGCGAGTTGACCAGATCCGCGGCCGTCAACCCCTCCGAACGATCCATTCGCATATCTAATGGATAGCCCTGACCAAATCGAAAGCTGAAACCTCGTTCCGGCGTGTCGAGTTGATATGAGGAAACTCCGAGATCGGCCAAGATGCCCGCGACCGATCCGATTCCCTTCTCCCTGATGACTTCCTTGACCTGACGAAAGTCAGTGTGAACAGCTGTAAACCTCCCACCAAATCCTGCTAGTTGCCCCGTTGCAATCTCATTTGCTTCCGCGTCACGATCAAATCCAATCACCCGGTTATCCGGTGAGGCGTTCAGGATCAACTCACTATGACCGCCCATGCCGAGGGTCGCATCAATATAGAGCCCGCCACGCGCAGCATCGAGTTGCGTAATCACTTCAGCAGGCATAACCGGACGATGAAGTTCCATAACAGATAGCCGACGGCCGATTGCGGATTGCGGATTGCGGATTGCGGATTGCGGATTAGGGACTTGGATTTCAGATTATTCCTTCCATATGAAAACCCGCAATCCGTAATCCGCAATCCGCAATCCGCAGTCCGCACGGGGGTGGAGATGCGTAAACAGTACAAGACTGACGCATCTCCAGAAGTCAAGACATATCCTATATCCCCAACCGCGCAATTGCCTCGGCATCTTCGTCCGAATATGGCTGCTCATCCAAACGCAGGCGGCGGAACCGCTCTGCGCTCCAGACCTCCAGATAAGTCAAATAACCAAAGACCGTAACCTCTCCCAACAATTCCGCTGTCCCTCGTAATAATGTGTGAATCAAAATACGCCCCTGCGCATCCACCTGCTGCATCTGCCCAAAATAGTTAGCGCGATCAAGAAACTTCCGTCTCGCAGGATCCATCGTCGGCAGCAGTGCCATCTTATTTTCAATCTCTTCCCACTCCTGCAATGGGTAGATGCGCGCGTATTCGCCCGTCAAACTCGTTACGTAATAATCCGGCCGCCCATATCTTTCGTCGAGATAGCGCTTGAAGCTCGCTGGAATCTTGAGCCGGCTCTTTTCATCCATCCGCGCTGTGTAGCTTCCTCGCAGCATCCTTTTCGCATCTGACCCCCGGTTATGCCCTCTAGCAATCTCCCTGAACTCACCATCAAGGCCAAATCCTCCATTTTATCCCTTAAGACTTCTCTTAATCCCTTGCTTGTATCTGGGACGCTCCCCAAGTCTACATTTATTCCCATCCTGGACCACATAACTCTACTTTATTCCACTTTGAATGGGGCGTATACTACGCCAGCCCAGAAAGCCTGTCAAGAATATTATTATCGGATTCGCGTTAATTAAGGACTTCAGGTTATCAGGGCTAAAAGATTGCTTATCGAGCAAGTACAAATTCACGCTCGCACTATTTTTCGAGCGATTGGCTTCTTAATCTCTATTATTCAGCTAGATAGGATTGCTTGTTCGCTCTGTGCTATAGTGGTTTCGGGTTAGGCAAAACATATATAAAGCTAATAAAAATTCAAATTAACTGAATATAATGGATCCATTTATTCAACTAGTGAGCTTTGGGTTACTAGCAGCCGGGGGAAATCTGCTGGGCGGATTTCTGATCACAAAGTCACAGGAGACGAGACAGACAAAGCTGAGATACCTCATTGCGGTGGGTGCGGGATTTATGCTTGCAGCCGTATTTCTCGAAGTCATTCCTGAGGTTGCGAGACAATGGGATGGGCAGCTCGGTGTTGCGATGAGCTGGTTGCTGGCCGGTTATCTTCTAATTCAGCTTGCTGAGCACACAGTTGCTCCGCATTTCCATTTTGGCGAAGAGATACACACTGAGGAGATGTTGAGACGCGGCGCCGCGACGACTGCCGTCATCGCCCTTTCAGTTCATACATTTTTTGATGGAGTTGCTATTGCTTCCGGGCTACTGACGAGTTTTCGTCTGGGCTTCCTGATATTCATCGCCATTCTGCTGCATAAAGTTCCCGAAGGGTTTACCGTCGCTTCGATCATGCTCTCATCGGGACGAGGGACGAGGGCCGCCTGGCACGCGACTTTGCTCATCGCGGCGGCTACATTTGCCGGGATCCTCTCAGTGACTCTGGTCAAACCCGCAGTTATTTACACACTTCCCTTCTCTGCCGGCGTGACTCTCTATGTTGCCGCCTCAGATCTGATACCGGAGGTCAATCATAGCGGTGGAACCCGAACATCGCTTCTGATCTTCGCCGGAGTTGCATTGTTCTATCTCACTCACCTGATACTCCACGAAGCGCTCGGCGAATAAGAGATCAATAGACCAACCGCCAAGACGCCAAGGACGCCAAGATGGATTAACTTTCCGTAACTTCTTCTTGGCGCTCTTGGCGTCTTGGCGGTTCACTTGCCATCGCCCTAAGGCTCAAATATCATCATTTTTCAATTCATCTCAAATTTCAAATCTCAGATCACCTCTGAGGAGCACTACATATGAGCGACTCTAAAAATAGCGCAATCATTAACAATCGTCTGGACGAGTTGCAGCAGGAGTGGGAGGAGAAGCACCTCGCGGCTTCTCTACGCAAGGTACCGGAGAGCCAGAAGGAATATACAACCGTCTCGCTGAAACCGATTAAAAGGCTCTACACGCCACGAGACCTCGAAAACATCGACTTCGAACGTGACACGGGTTTCCCGGGAATGCCCCCGTACACGCGCGGCGTTCATCCGACCGGCTACCGCGCGAAGCCGTGGACAATGCGTCAGTTCGCAGGTTTCGGCTCAGCCTTTGATACGAACCTGCGCTTCAAGTACCTGCTCGAACACGGACAGCACGGTCTCTCGACCGCCTTTGATCTGCCGACCTTGATGGGCTACGACGCGGATCATCCCTTCTCTGAGGGCGAAGTCGGTAAGTGCGGCGTGGCTATTTCGTCGCGGGAGGATATGGAGGTCCTCTTCGACGGCATTCCGTTGGATCAGGTTACGACTTCAATGACCATCAATGCGCCTGCCTCGATGATCTTCGCTTTCTTTCTGGCGGCGGCGGAGAAACGGGGGGTGAAATGGCGCGATATCGGCGGCACGCTTCAGAACGATATTCTCAAAGAGTATATAGCGCAGAAAGAATGGATCTACCCGCCACGCCCTGCGATGCGGCTGATCACCGACACATTCAAGTTCACCGCGGCTGAGATGCCGAAGTGGAATTCGATCTCGATCTCCGGCTACCACATCCGCGAAGCGGGCGCGACAGCGGCGCAGGAATTGGCTTTCACACTTCGGGACGGAATTGAGTATGTCGAGTACGGAATCCGCGCCGGATTGGATGTTGACGATTTTGCGCCACGACTTTCATTCTTCTTCAATGCGCATAATGATTTCTTCGAAGAGATCGCCAAATATCGCGCGGCGCGGAGGATCTGGTATCGCGTCATGAAAGAACAGTTCAAGGCGCAAAACCCGCGCTCCTGGCAGTTGCGTTTCCACGCGCAGACGGCGGGAGTGAGCCTGACGGTGCAACAACCGATCAACAACATTTCGCGTGTCGCCATCCAGGCGCTGGCCGCTGTGCTGGGTGGGGCTCAATCATTACATTGTGATGGTTATGACGAAGCATTGGCCCTTCCGACCGAACGCGCCGCTCTCATTGCGCTGCGCACGCAACAGATTATCGCGCACGAAACCGGCGTGACGAACACGGTTGACCCGCTCGGCGGTTCTTACTTCATCGAGAAACTGACGGCTGAGCTCGAAGAAGAGACCTGGGATTACTTCCGCAAGATCGATGCGATGGGCGGGATGGTCGAAGCAATTGAAGCCGGCTTCCCACAAAAAGAGATTCAGGAATCTGCCTATCAATACCAGCGCGCCGTAGAACGCGGTGAGAAAATCATCGTCGGCGTCAATGAGTACGTCATGGAGAGTGACGACCTGGGTGAGCTGAATATATTGCAGATCGACGAAGCGGTCGCGAAGTTGCAATCCGAACGTCTCGCCAAACTGCGAACCGGTCGCGATAACGCTGCGGCCGGGCGCGCTCTCGATGCTTTGAAGCGCGGGGCTGAAGATCCGCATGCCAATACCATGCCGTTACTGATTGATTGCGCCCGCGCCGATTGCACTCTGGGCGAGATGTGCGATGCCTTGCGGCCAATCTTCGGCGAATATCAGGAGCCGAATTTCTAACCGAAGGTTAACGCCAGCCAATCGGGCTGTAGCAGTATTTTTGAAACCACGCACGGGGAAGGCGCGTTTGATCAGTCGGGGTGAACGAAACCACCTGCCCCTGGTAAAACGGTTTTACAATCTGTGCGGGAAGCACCCGCGATCAGTACATTCACTTCTAACCAACTCGAATCTTTAAAAATTGTTCGAAAACCTTTCCATCAACTCATCGGATGAAGTCTGAAAGGAGATAATATGAAGAAGCATTTACACCGCTTTTGGTGCGTGCTGCTCGTTTACGCACTCACATTGCCGGGCGTTACTGCTTTCGCGCAGGCTAAGGATAAGCCTTCCTCAGGCAAATCCGCAGCGAGCATCCCCAAAGTCATTTTTAAGGAAGTGAAGCTCAAGAATGGTCTGCGCGTCTTCCTGGTCGAAGACCACAGCGCGCCGGTCATCTCGCTCGCGCTGATTTACGACGTCGGCTCACGTAATGAGCGCAAGGGGCGCACGGGCTTTGCCCATCTTTTCGAGCACATGATGTTTCAGGGTTCGGAGAACGTCGGCAAGAGCGAACATTTCATTTTGATTGAAACTAACGGCGGCCAGATGAACGGCACGACCAATGTAGAACGTACACTCTATTTCGAGACGCTGCCCAACAATCAGCTCGACCTCATGCTATTTCTCGAAGCTGATCGCATGCGCGGCCTCGACATCTCGCAAAAGAATCTCGACAACCAGCGTCATGCCGTTCAGGAAGAACGCCGCCTTCGCCTGGACAATCAACCCTACGGCAAATTGTTTGAGCAATTTGACGAAACGATGTACGACAATTTCGCTTACAAACATTCGGTCATCGGCTCAATGGAGGACCTCAATGCGGCGAGCGTCGAAGATGTGCGCGATTTCTTCCGCATCTATTACGCGCCGAACAATGCGACGATGGCTCTGGTCGGTGACTTCAAGACCGACCAGGCGCTCGCCAAGGTCAAAAAGTATTTCGAGTCTATCCCCGCGCAGGCTGCACCGAGCACGGTTGATATCACCGAACCGGAGCAAACATCCGAACGACGCTTCACAATTGACGACCAACTTGCGCGGCTTCCGCTGATCAATATCGGGTACAAAGGTTATGCCGGCAGCGCGCCCGATGTTTACGCTTTGCAGGTGTTGGGAACAGTGCTTGGCGGCGGTCAAAGCTCGCGGCTTTATCAAAAGCTCGTCAAAGAAAAACAGCTGGCTATCTCGGCCAACAGCTTCGCCAGTGTGAGACGCGGCCCCGGCGCTTTTCGCATCAGCTCGACCATCGCGCCGGGAAAGAAGGTCGAGGATGTTGAATCCGTCATCTACGCGGAGATCGCCGCGCTGCAGGAGCGACAGATTGATGATTGGGAGCTTGACAAGGCGAAACAGTTCGCCAGGCGCTCCGCCATCTCCTCCCGTCAAAGCTCGCTCGGTCTGGCCATCAATCTTATCGAAGGAGTCGTCTCGTGGAATGATCCGAACTATGCCAACACGCGCCTCGATAAGATCATGGCCGTCACGAAAGAAGACGTGCAGCGCGTCGCTCAGAAGTATCTGCAACCGGCAAAGCGCACTGTCGGCGTTGCTCTTCCAAAAGCGAAGGGCATGGCAAGCGGGCCGACAACCGGTAACCAGTGAAAGGAGAAACCAAGATGAATAAGTCAAATTCTCTTCTCAATCGCATGCTCATGATGTGTGGCCTGGCTGTCCTCATCACTGCGCCCAATCTCGCGCAAACGCCAGCGGGCCAGCAACAACAAGAACGCCCGTCAATTAAGGGCGCCGTGCTCAAAGGCCAGGCTCCCGTCAACAAGGAAGTGCTCAAAGTCAAACTTCCGAAACCCTATGAAACCAAGCTCGGCAATGGAATGCAGGTGCTCGTCCTTGAGGATCCCGAGCTGCCCACCTTCAGTATGCAGATGGTCTTCTTGAGCGGTGGTATGAATGATCAGAATGGACAGGAAGGCACGGCGCAGTACGTTGCCACGATGATGCGCGAAGGCACCAAGACGCGCTCAAGCAAACAGATCTCTGAGGATATAGACAAGCTTGGGTCGACGATCTTTGTCAACTCAGGACTCTCCTCGACTACCAGTGTTGTTTCGGCGTCGGGGCTGACCGACAACTTCGATCAGATACTTGAGCTCTTCGCCGACCTGATACTCAATCCGAGCTTTCCTGCGGATGAGCTGACCAAGCTCAAGACGCGTAATCTGGGACAACTTCGCTTGAATCGTTCGCAGGCTTTCTTTCTCGCTAACGAGATGTTCTCGAAGGTCATGTATGGGTCGCATCCCGCCGGGCGCAATGCGCTGACGGCGGAACAGATCGAGCGCTTCACACCGGAGATGCTGCAGAAATTCCACGCCACGCATTACAGGCCGAACAACGCGATCTTCGCCATCGTCGGCGATGTCAAACGGGCAGAGGTCATCGCCAGGCTTGAAAAGACCTTCGCATCCTGGAAACCGGGCGATGTGCCAAAGACCGAGATACCCAAAGTTAATGATACCGGTTCAAGCAAGATTTACCTGATTGACCGGCCAGACTCGGCGCAAGCCAACCTGATCCTTGGCACACACTCAATTGAGCGGACAGACCCCGATTACTTCGCGCTCCAGGCGATGAATCAGGTGCTCGGCGGTGGTGGAGCCGCTCGACTCTTCCTCAACTTACGTGAGGACAAAAGCTACACCTACGGCGCTTACAGCAGCGTTTCGTCCTTCAAATATCGCGGGGTTTTTCGTGCCGGCACCGAAGTCAGGCAGGAAGTGACCAAGGGCGCGATGGACGAGCTCATGCTCGAACTAAAGCGAATCCGCGATGAGAAAGTGCCCCTCGATGAATTCGAGCGTTCCAAGCGCACGATCATCGGCGGATGGGCATTGCAGCTCGAATTCCCGCAGTCGGCGTTGCAAAACGAGATCACTCGGAAGCTCTATGGCTTACCCGCCGACTACTGGGATACTTATCCGCAGAAGATCGCGGCGGTAACCCCGGAAGAGGTCCAGCGCGTCGCGCGGAAGTATCTGAACATGGATAAAATGCAAATTATCGTAGTCGGCGATGCGAAGAAGATCGCAGATGTGCTCAAGCAATTCGGCAAAGTAGAGATTTACGATACGGAGGGCAAGCTGCTAACATCGACCCCGCCTCCGGCGGGTGATAGTAGTCGCAGTGGTAATCAATAATGAAAAACAGTTTTCGGTTTTCAATTTTCAGTTAGGGCGACTTACCACTGAAAACTGTAAAGTAACTGCTCAGCCACTGCAGTCGATGGCCTGCGGAGCAGGCCAAGAGAAGATAGCCCCGGGTGGAGCGAAGCGTAACCCGGGGGATCAGAAGGCAATCGAGAGAGCCCGCGTAGCGGGCGATAGCGGTTTTGTTTGAGCTGCTATCGCTTCTATCGCCGGCTACGCCGGCTAGCATTCATGATGATCTTTTCACCGGGTTCCGCTTCGCTCCACCCGGTGCTAATTTCTTTGAGCCTGCTCCGCAGGCTCGGGGACTGAGCAGTTACAACTGAAAACGGTTTTTAGAGTTTATGACAGATGCAAAGATCAGAGTACTGCTAGCCAAACCTGGCCTTGACGGCCATGATCGCGGAGTTAAAGTTATCGCGCGAGCCTTACGCGATGCGGGGATGGAAGTCATCTACACCGGCCTGCGCCAAACTCCTGAGCAGATCGTCAATGCCGCTCTGCAGGAAGATGTGGAGATCGTCGGTCTTTCGATCCTCTCGGGAGCACATATGACTATCTTCCCGCGCGTGCTCGAATTGATGCGGGAAAAAGGAATGGATGATGTGGTTCTCTTCGGCGGGGGCATCATTCCGGAAGACGATATCCCGAAGCTGAAAGAATTCGGCGTCGGCGAAATTTTTCTCCCGGGTACTTCGACTGAAGATATCGTCAAATACATCCGTGGAAGCGTGAAACCGCGCGAATAACCGGTATTGAGCATTGCCCGTGACTGACAACCGGCCGATCCTGCTGACTGAACGCGAATGTTGTGCGATTATTACCCTCAATCGTCCTGCGCAACTCAACTGCCTAAGCAGAGCAACGCTGGACGAGCTTTCGGAGGTAATTGAGCTTCTGCATGGTAATATCAAATTATGCGCGCTCATTGTCACCGGACGAGATGGAGTTTTCTCCGCTGGCGCGGATTTGAACGAAGTCTCGGCGCTCGACTCAATCGAAGCTTTTGAATTTTCAAGGTGCGGTCAGTCATTGTTTACCTCTCTTAATGATGCCGTGCCGGTCACTATCGCCGCTATTGACGGTTACTGTCTTGGCGGCGGTTTAGACATCGCGCTGAGTTGCGATCTGCGTTACGCCACACCTCGCGCATGGTTTCAGCATCCCGGGGTAAAACGAGGCATCATTACAGGCTGGGGCGGAACACAACGCCTACCGAGATTGATTGGCGTTGATGCGGCGCGACGATTGCTCATCTCAGGCGAAGGCATTGGCGCGCAGGAAGCGCATCGCATCGGATTGGTCAATGGAATCCACGAAGACGCTCTCGGCTACGCCTGTCAGTTGGTCGAGCGAATAGTTGAGAAATTCACGCGAG
Organism: Acidobacteriota bacterium; assembly: GCA_022614735.1. Taxonomy (GTDB): domain Bacteria; phylum Acidobacteriota; class Blastocatellia; order RBC074; family RBC074; genus JAKEHZ01. The sequence goes on from JAKEHZ010000195.1 coordinate 12,094, forward strand.
AAGAACTGATTGATGTCAAGGGGCGCATCATTGGTGTGCGATGATCTATAATATTCGACGCCATTGACCCTAACTGCCATGACGCATTATTGGGAGCCACCAATTAATGGCCATAGCTTCGGGAACCCATTTCGACCGTTATGAGATTATCTCTCCGCTTGGCGTCGGCGGAATGGGTGAAGTTTATCTGGCTCGTGATAAACGTCTGGAACGCAAAGTCGCCCTCAAATTGCTCCTGGCCGAATTCACCAAGGACCCAAATCGGCTGCACCGGTTCGAGCAGGAGGCAAAGGCCGCCAGCGCGCTCAATCATCCGAACATCATCACGATTCATGAAATCGGCGAGTTCGATGCGACAAGCTTTATCACCACCGAATTCATTGACGGCCGTACCCTGCGACAGACCATCGCCTTTGGCAAGTTGCCGACCTTCTCGACCTTAGACATTGCGGTACAGGTCGCGAGCGCCCTCGCCGCGGCGCACGAAGCCGGCATCATCCATCGGGACATCAAACCCGAAAACGTCATGGTGCGCCACGACGGCATCGTCAAAGTCCTGGATTTCGGCCTGGCCAAACTCACCGAACGTCAGGCGCGCCCGTCCGACCCATATGCGCCTACGCTCTCCAAACTCGATACTGATCCGGGCACCGTCCTGGGCACAGCAACCTATATGTCGCCCGAACAAGCGCGCGGTTTGAAAGTAGACGCGCGGACAGACATCTTCAGCTTAGGTGTGGTGCTTTATGAGCTGATCGCAGGACTCCCTCCATTCGGCGGCCAGACGGCGGCAGACGTCATGACAGAGGTCTTGAGCCGCGAGCCGTTGCCGCTTTCTTCACATGTGCCCATTGTACCTGTTGAATTGCAGAGGATTGTCGGGAAAGCTCTGCGTAAGGATCGGGAAGAACGTTACCAGACTATCAAAGACCTGCTCCTTGACTTGAAGAGCCTCAGGCGTGAAATGGAACTGACTGCCACTCTCAACTACACCGTCTCATCCGGCGTCGATAGCATACCGAAAGCCAGTTCTTACGAAACGGTGGTGATCCGCTCTACCGACCCGGTCGACTCTCCCCCAACCGACCCGGTCGCGGTCCATACGACATCAAGCGCCGAGTACATTGTCACGCAGATCAAACAACACAAACGCGGCATCCTCTCTGCAATCGCGGTTCTCCTGGTGCTACTCGCCGGACTCCTCGCTTTCACCAAACGGGATCAGCCAATAGGCTCGATTGCTGTTTTGCCGTTTGTCAATAAAAAGACGGATGACAATGCGCGAATGCTCAGCGACGCGATCACCGATAGCATTATCAACAGCCTTTCACAATTATCGAATCTGAACGTCAAGCCCCGCAGCGCCGTTCTCCGATATTCTGATCGCGAACAGGAAGTTGATGCGAAAGAAGTGGCCAATGATTTGGACGTCCACGCAGTACTGACAGTTCGTGTCGCGCAACTTAGCGACGAGCTCTCGGTCTCTGTGGCGCTGGTTGATGCACGCAAGAACCGCCATCTCTGGGGTGCACAGTACAAACGCAGGATTGCCGACCTGCTGCTCATCCCGCAGGAGATTTCAGGAGCCGTTTCCGAAGAACTGCGTCTGAAATTGAGCGGCGACGAGAAACGCCGGCTGGATGCTTACCAGCTCTATCTCAAAGGTCGCAACGCCTGGAGCAAGCGCACTGCGGAGAGCATTCAGGAGGGGATCAGCTATTTTGAGAAGGCAACAGAGATTGATCCCAGCTATGCGCCGGCTTACGCAGGTCTTGCAGATTGCTACAATATGCTGGTCAACTACAGCGTGCTCCCCGCCAAAGAGACATTCCCGAAGGCGAGGGAGGCCGCAGAGAAGGCTTTAAATCTGGATCAGGGATTAGCCGAAGCCCACGCCGCTCTCGCCTTCATCCATTATCAATGGGAATGGAACTGGCTGGAAGCTGAGCGCGAATTTAAATTTTCTATCGACTTAAATCCGAGCTACGCTCCGGCGCACCAATGGTATTCCAGCCTTCTATTAGTGACCGGGCGGATAGAGGAAGCGGTGGCCGAAGCTAAACGTGCGCAGGAACTCGAGCCTTTTTCGCTCATCATCAGTTCTCATCTGGGTTGGATCAATTACCTGGCGCGCCGCTACGAGAGCGCCATCGAACACGCCCGGGAGAAGCTCAAGCTCGATCCGAACTTCTTCCCTGCGCATCGTTACCAGGCGCTGGCTTTCGAAGCTCAGGGCAAGTACAAAGATGCTCTTCCAGAATTTCAAAAAGCGCTGTCACTATCACGCGGAAGCACACTATTAAAAGCTGAGCTCGGCCACGCCTATGCCGTGGCAGGCAAACGCAAAGAAGCTCTGCAATCGCTCGAAGAATTGCAGCAGCTCTCAGGCCAGCGCCATATCTCCCCATATCACCTGGCGTTGATATACACCGGTCTCGGTGAAAAAGATCGCGCCATCGAGCTGCTGAATAAGGCTCTGGACGAACGCGCCGAACGCCTGGTATGGATGAAGATGGATCCACGCTTCGATATCCTGCGCACCGATCCGCGGTTTATTGATTTGCTGCAGCGAATCGGGCTGACGTTGTGAGCAAAAAGGAAGAAAGCAAAAGGCAAAAGGTAAAAGGCAAAAGGCAAAAATAAAGAAGCAAATTCCGGCCTTTTGATTTTTGATTTCATAAGAACTTTCTTCATTATTTTTACCTTTTGCCTTTTGCCTTTTGCCTTTTGCTTTCTTCCTTCTGTTTGTTTCGTATTCTCTTCTTCTCTTTATGTACTTACCGAAAGCTATAGCGGGTCTTCGTGATGCGACTCTGGCAATGCTCTATCCGACTGCCTGTCGCGTTTGTGGCGCAATGATCGAGTCCTGGCGCGATGGTGTGGCTTGTGCGAAGTGTTGGGAAGAAGTCCAACAGACAAGATGGCCCGAAGATTTCTGTACCAAATGCGGATTGCCACTTCAACCGCTTCCCTCTCAGGTTCAAATCGAAAAACGACGGTGTGGGCGTTGCGATGAGATGGCTTTCAACTATGCGCGCGCATGCGGCCCTTACGAGGGAGCTTTGCGCGAAAGCGTACTCTGGCTCAAAACCCATCCGCAGATTTCTCAGCGGATGCGCGAGCTGTTGATCGCGACCTTTTTCGCCTCCCCGGAACTGCAGGCGAGCGAATCGATCATCCCCGTGCCATTGCATCCCGGTCGTCTCGCCGAACGGACATTCAATCAAGCTGAGATCATCGCCTATGCGCTGTCGTCCGCCTCGGGTTTGCGAGTTGACACTGCGAGTCTTGCACGCGTCAAAAAGACCGAAATGCATCGCGCCGGAATGGGCGCTCGTGAACGGGCTCGTACGCTCGAGAAAGCATTTCACCTTCGCGCCCCGCGCTTGATAGAGAACCGCGTGGTACTTGTAGTCGACGATGTGATGACGACATCCAGAACCGCGCAGGAAATTGCGCAGACCCTAATCAAGGGCGGTGCGAGTGTTGTCAATGTACTGACACTGGCGCGGGCAGTCAGCATGCTCGTTCAGTAGACCCCGCTTTAATGAAGAGAGAATACGAAACAGACGAAAATAACGAAAAAATCCGAAACTTTTCGTTTGTTTCGTTATTTTCGTCTGTTTCGTATTCTCTCTTCATTCCGCAACCACAAAATCCGTTAGCACGAGGAAAACTGAAAACTGAAACCCGTTCCGAGTACCGTAAAAACCGCTTGCTATACTGACTCGCGGCTGAGTAACATGCACTGCGTTCAGTTAACGCACCTTATCCCCTGAAAATTTTTTGCAGTCTTAAGCAAAAGAGTTTGGGCGATCTTTTCCGAAGTTACTTGAGCCTGAACCAGGAGCTTGCTATGACAACTGTTCTGACGATTACCATATGAAGCTGCCCTCCATACTCAACCTGGTGACTGATGACCTGGCGGTTGATCTTGGCACTTCCCGCACGCGGGTCTTTGCTCGCGGACGAGGTATTGTAGTAAACGAACCCTCACTGCTGGCCTATGACACACCGACGCGCGAAGTGGTCGCCGTCGGTTTGGAAGCCCTCGAACTCGAAGGCCGAGCTTCCGAAGACATTCACATCATTAGCCCGCTGCAGGACGGCGTCGTCGCTGATTCAACATTCGCCGGGAAATTGCTTGAACATTACATCCGTAAAGCGCGGGATGGGCGTTCCACGATTTCACGCCGCGTGCTCATTTCAATTGCCGCCGATGCGAGTGATATCGAACATTACGCGCTGCGCTACGCGGCCAAGGAAGCTAATGTAAGCAACGTTCACTTCATTAACAAGGGGATAGTCGCGATCCTCGGCTCCGGCGTTGATCCCGATGATCAACGCGCGACGCTGGTCGTTGACGTGGGAGCAGGCACCACGACGATCGCAGCAATGGTCCATAACCATCTGATCTTTACTCGGACGCTGCGTGTCGGAGGCAACGATATGGACACGGCGTTGATCGATATGATCAAGCAAAACCACAATCTGCTGGTCGGCCCGCGCACCGCCGAGCGTGTCAAGATTGAATTGGGCTGCGCCGTTCCGCTCGATCAGGAGCAAACCACGATGGTCAAAGGCCGCAGCACTATCGGCGGCAATCCCGAAATGGCCGTCGTCAACAGCATCGAGATCCATGAAGCCATAGAACCCATCGTCGCGCGCATCGTTAATTCCGTGCAGGATGCGCTCGAAGCGCTTCCGCCCGAGGCTTCAGGCGACATTTACGATCGCGGGATGGTCCTCGGCGGCGGCGCATCATTGCTTGCGGGCTTTGATGAGCGTTTAATGAAAGAGACAGAGCTCGCGGTACAACTGACCGAAAGCCCGCAACGCGCCGTCATTCGCGGGCTTGGATTGTTATTCGAGAATCCGCTCGCGCTGAGAAGGGCGATTATTAAGTCGGAGCAATGAAACTAACTAACCATGAGGGCCATGAGGGCCATGAGGGCCACGAGGGCCATGAGGGCCATGAGGGCCATGAGGGCCACGAGGGCCACGAGGGCCACGAGGGCCACGAGGGTGTGTACTGATTAACTTTCGATTAAGGTCTCTTGTGTTATAATCTAGCGTCTTAGTTCAACTCTATTCTTCCGGTAGTGAGGGTTGGATTGGCGCAAATCAAGCAAGTTTAACGAGGTGCGATCTTCTCCAGTCGTGTATTAAAGGTTAACAACTCTCAATCCCTCATTCCTTTCATCAGGCGTATACGGCGCGTGATCGAGCACCGTGCGCTTCCAATTTCTGCTGTCATTATCGACTTAATATTTCCACCGCCAGTTACGGAGAATTGCACGCACTGGCGTCATTGCCAGTGCGTTGCTATTTATGAGGTATCTGGATGAACGGAAGGGTTCTCGTCCTCAATTCAACCTATGAGCCGATCAACGTCTGTACGACGCGGCGAGCCATTGTGCTGATTCTCAAGGGTGTCGCGCGCACAGAAGAGCGCCACGAATATTTTTATCATTCGACGCGCCACGCGATTCCTGTCCCGTCAGTCATTCGTCTGATCGAATATGTCCATATTCCTTTCGAGCGCAAGAGCCTCTCACGAAAAAACATACTGCTGCGCGACCACAACACTTGCCAGTACTGCGGTAAAGTATTTACACCGGCTGAGCTCACCCTCGACCACGTCGTCCCGAAATCCCGCGGCGGTAGTTCGAACTGGGACAACCTCGTGGCCTGTTGTAAAAAATGCAACAACCGCAAGGGCAACTCCATGCCCGATGAGGTAGGCATGAAATTGATCAAACGCCCGCAGGCATTCAGTCTCCACGTCAACCGGCAGATTATGCGTTACCTGGGCCGCAGCGACGCAGCGTGGCGCAAGTATTTGTTCTACTGATGAAGGACGAACCTCAGTTTCTCTATCTAACTACTATTGGACGCAGAAGCGCTCTGCCGCGTGAAATTGAAATCTGGTTTACGCAACTTAACGGGCGTTATTACCTCATCGCCGAAACTCGCGAACGTGCAAATTGGGTGCAAAACATCCTTCACAATCCGCAAATTTCGTTCCGAGTGGGCACCCTCAGGTTAAATGGCTCCGGCCGAGTCGTTGATGAAGCGAATGAGTCCGATTTGTGGCAGAATGTCCGCGCATTGTCCGATCGAAAATATGGTTGGAGTGACGGCCTGGTCATTGAATTAAAGCCTGACAATGTTGTCTGAGGAGAATACGAAACAAACGAAAATAACGAAACAAACGAAAAAATGACGAACTTTCGTTTGTTTCGTTATTTTCGTTTGTTTCGTATTCTCTCTCAATTCTGCTCCTCATTCCCCGAGTTTCCAAGAGCTCATTAAATATCTTCCCCTTTGAAAGTTCGGAGGTTTTATGTTTTATCGAAATACCCGCCTGTGGCGACCTCTCGCCATTGCATTGGTGGTCTCTCTATTTTTTCCCCTGCTGATTCTTCAATCATCCGCTAAAAGACCCAGACGATCCGTCGCACCATCGATCGCCTCGATCGCTCACGACAATGATGGCAAACCGAAAAAAGGTTTGACCCGCGAACAACGCATGCGCGAGGCCTGGATCTGGTATCAGATAAATCGCCAGCGTCTGGAAAGAACGCACCCTCTCGGCGCCCAGGCGCTGGCAGCCGACATTATCATTACGGACATTAATGATATTTCAGTGATCCAGGGAGACAGCAGGTTGATTACCCCGGCGAATCCATTCGATCTCAACGGCCGGGCTGTAGAGTTCACACCCACCGGTTCGAGCTATACGATTGCCGCTTCGAACGCCGCATACGACACCAACTTCGGGACGAAATTGAGTTTGTCGCTTGATCCTGCTGTAAACCCCAAACCCGAAGCTGAACCCGGTGATGATGCATACATCTCTCAGGACCTCGGCTTCAGCTTCAGCTTTTTCGGCGCCGCCTTTACCAGCGTCGCCGTCTCAAGTAATGGAAATCTGTCTTTCCGTCCTGCGAATGTGAGTCAGAGTGATTTCGATAACGGGGCAGTCAGCTCCGGTGAATCTCTCGCCGAATTTCAGGCGGGACTACCGCGGATCGCGCCCTACTGGCACGACCTCGACGCGCGCCCCAGCCGGACACCAGGCTCCAGCGGCGTCTTCATCAGGCGCGATGGCGACCGTGTGCTCATTACCTGGAATAACATCCGCGACTTTCCCAATGATCCACTGGTGGATCAGGGGATTCATAGTTTTCAGGTTTCGCTCTTCAACAATGGCCGCATCGTCTTCACATACTCCTCGGCTCAGTTGACATCGAGGGCGCTCTCGGGCATCTCCCCCGGCCTCACCCAAAACATCCCGACCATCGTTGATTTTGGCGCGCCGCCCTCAAATGCGATCGGCAATCCCATCGCTGAATTCTTCTCCACCGCCACCACCGTTCAACTCCTGAGCGCAGTACAAGCGTTCTACGCCACACACCCGAATCGTGATGTTTATGACTTCGTCTACTTTATGACTGATTTCGATTTCGATCTCAATGGCGGTGCATTCGCTCAATACCTATCGATTCGCAACGATGCAACCGGGATTGGCCTAAATACATTCGACGGCGACACAAATGGTTTGCTGGGCGCGCGGAAGATTCAAGGAGTTCTCAATCTGGCAAACATCATCGACGACTACCCAGACCTGCCGACGACACGAACACCATTCGTCGTCGGCGTCAATCACGGGCTCTCGATTATGGCCCAGGAACAGGGCCACCGTTGGTTGTCGTTTATTGGTTTTCCGGGCGCCGACCCGAGGCTGCTGCTCGGGCGAGATGATGGGCACTGGAGCTATTTCTACAACATTGAATCAACAATCAGCAGCCCGGCGGCGCAGAGAGTCTCTTCGATGGAGGGCAATCTATGGCGCGAGAACGGTAATGGCACCTTCACTTCGGTCGGCATGAATGACGGCTACTCACGGCTCGATCATTACCTGATCGGCCTGCGCCCGGCGAGCGATGTAGCCGATACATTCCTGATCGCCAATCCGACCACTACCGGCGGGCGTAACCGGATGTCCGATACCGAAGTGAATCGGACCATCGGCGGTACGAAACAAACCGTCACTATCGATCAGATAGTGCAGGCCAACGGCGCGCGAAGCCCGGATTCATCAACCGCGCAAAAGAGTTTCCGCTGTGCGGTCATTCTTCTCGTCAGAGAAGGCACGCAGCCTTCGGCGGCGGCGCTCACTAAAATAGCGCGCTATCGCCTGGCCTGGGAAAGCTATTTCTCGCAATCGACCGACTATCTCGCGACCATCAATACCGGGATTGCAGATTCAACAATCTCGCGTATCATCGCCGCAGCTTCGGCGGCGAGCTTCGTACCGACGCTCTCTCCGGGGGAGATTTCATCGCTCTTCGGTTTCGGGTTGACCAGTGGAGGCACAGAGCCCGCCATCTCGCAACCGCTGCCGATAACGCTTGCAGGCTCGCAGGTGCTCATCAACGGCACGCCTGCGCCACTCTTCTACGCCTCGCCAAACCAGATCAACTTCCAGGTTCCGCTGACGACTGCGTCAACAACCCAGATCCCCGCTATTCCGTCGGCAACAGCGTTGATCGAGGTAATCAGCAACGGCCAATTGATTCGCGCCGGGGCATTTCAAATCGCGCCGATCGTGCCTGCAGTCTTCACTCTCAATCAGAGCGGCACAGGAGCAGCCGCAGCGCTCGATGCTTTCACCAATGCGCCCGGTCCGTTCAATGCCAGACAGGCAAATGGACAGCCGAACATCATTGCAGTTTATGGAACCGGATTAGGTGTTGATGC
>JAKEHZ010000196.1 GCA_022614735.1 Acidobacteriota bacterium
ATTAGGCTTTGCGCGAATTATTTAATAGTTCGCAGTTGGCAGTTGGCAGTTCGCAGTAAGAGAATGAAAACTGTGTAGTTTAAGCTGCGAACTGCGAACTGCGAACTGGGAACTGCGAACTGCGAACTATTTTCCGAGGAGGTGAAACGAGTGGCACGCAGAAAATCACCTACACTCACGGAAGTCGAGCTTGAGTTGATGGATGTTCTCTGGGAAAAGGGCCAGGCGACCGTATCGGAGATCGTCGAGGCTTTGCCGGAGGAGCGGCTGGCGTATAGCTCAGTACTGACAATGATGCGGATTCTCGAGCAGAAAGGGTATGTCTCGCACGAGAAGGAGGGGCGCGCATTTGTTTATCGCCCGCTTGTCGACCGCCAGCAGGCGCAAAAGAGCGTCATCGGGTATCTGCTCAAACGTTTTTTCAACAATTCGCCTGAATTGCTCGTAGTTAATTTGCTGGAACACGAAAACGTCGATCCCGACGAGGTCAAACGACTCAGACAAATGATCGAAGAAGCCAAGTGAATGTCTCTCTTGCGAGAGACAACTCAGGAGGACAAAATGGGGGAAATGGGTTTATTGATCGATCGCCTCGACTCACTCTCACGCCCGCTGCTCGAGGCATTGCTCAACAGTTTCTGGCAGGGAATGATTATTGCCGCGATGGTCTGGCTATTATTACGCTTAATCAGAAGAGTCAGCGCGACCACCCGGCACGCCGTCTGGCTGGTTAGCTTGCTGACTATTGGAGCGCTGCCATTGATCGCAATATTCTCAATGGGTTCTGTCTCTCATTCAGGTTCGATGACTCAGCCGGTCAGGCAGGAGCAAATGTCGCCGGGCGGGGAATCCGAGGAGCCTGTCCTGGCACCGGAAGCAGATCCGCTTCTGGTCGAAGGGACAATTGCGCGCAAGGATTCGCAGGTAAGAACGATTCATTTCCAAGCCAATGCCGATCTCAATCGGACTGCGCGTATCGAAGAGACATCAAAAGTTGTCACTCTCGATGAATCGACAATGGTTGTACCTAAAATTGCAGCAGGAGCAGTGCAGTGGGATGTCTTGCGAAAAGGTGAAGCAAACCATCCCCTGCAGAGAATGCCACCATGGGGAGAATATCTCTTCAGCCGGCCTGTTCCACTGATCCTCATCTGCATCTGGTTGATGGTTGGACTCTTGATGCTGGGGCGAATTGCCCGCAGTTATGCCTCGCTCTTCCGCTTGCGCCAGCGATTGGGATTTGTACCCTCCGAGCAGCGTGAACGAGTGCAGCATCTGGCGGAAATCTTCGGGATCAAGAGGACTGTCCGCGTTTTCACCTCACACCTGGTTTCAGTACCGATGACGATCGGATCGTTCAGACCAATAATCGTTCTCCAATGTGATCTTATCCGAAGTCTCTCTTCGACCGAGTTTGAAAGCGTCATTGCGCACGAACTGGCACATATCAAACGGTGGGATTATCTGATCAATCTTTTGCAGCGGCTCGTTCAGGCGTTTCTTTTCTTCCATCCGGCCGCATGGTTCATCGGCAAACAGCTGGTGATCGAACGAGAATTGGCCTGCGATGACTGGGCAGTGAAAACATGCGAGCCGCGCCGCTATGCAAGCTGTTTGACGAAGTTGGTGGAGTTGTTGAGCGAAAGCAAAACCTTCGCTGCGGCCGCCGGCATACTTTTTGGAAAAAACGTGATTTCAAGGAGGGTAGAAATGATTCTCAATCGTGACCACAACGCGACGACAGCCGTCTCAAAATTGGCCCTGGTCTCCACGATCGGATTGGCTGTTACATTGGTCAGCTTGTGCAGCCTGATTTCACCTGTCATCGCCGTGCCGCTGGCTCAGAACCGCGCTGAAAAGCAGAAGAGCGAGAACAAGGTGACAACAGCCACTCAGACAGGGCAGGCAGGATCGCAGGAAATTTTGCCGGTGCCGGCAACACCTGCGCTGCCGATTGGCGTCCCGGCACTGCCACATCTGCCAGGAGCACCGGTGAGAGCCGTTGCGCCGTTGCCGCCGACTCCGCCCGCAATCGCGGCACTTGATCTTGATGTCGATTTATTTCCACAAAACCCAACTCCTGTTGTACCGGCGGTGCCTGCAATGTTTAGGCAGGGGGCCTCTAATCTAGGATTCGGCGTTGGCTACGGAGTTGGCGCAGGCCAGGGATTGGGCATCGGAGTTGGCACGGGCCAGGGATTTGAGCTTGCGCCAGTTGCACAGTTTGCACAGGAGGCGATCACGCCGCAGAGAATTCCAGCTCCTGCGCCCCAGCCCAGGGCGACGGTTATCGTCCCCTGGAATCAGGACGACAAAGACAAAACGCCCGTGATTCCGGAAGCCGAGTTGCTCGGTGTGCTGACTGAGATCGTCAAGCGCGACGCCGATCCTGCGGTTCGCAACGAAGCATTACAGGGAATCTACCGGATGCGCAGCGATGCGGCGATTAATACTTTGTTGGAGCTCTACGACGGCGCGAGCGATGTGAAGGTCAAAGGTGAGATTATCGGCTACTTATTGCGCCGCAACGGCGACAACAGCAAAGCCATCGCGAAGCTGATGACGATTGCAAGATCGGATTCAGCCGAGGAACTGCGCAGCAAGGCCATTCGCTCGCTCGGTAATGTCAAAGGTGACGAGGGCGCGAACAATCTGATCCAGATTTACGATGGCTTCCAGGATTCGAAGATGAAGCAAACCGTCATTCGCTACCTCGGAGTCAACAAGAGTCGTAAAGCGATAGATAAGCTGATTCTTATCGCAAAGAACGATACCGATCCATTAGTCCGCCAGGCCGCGATTCGCACCCTTTATGGGATTGACGAGCGCCACTATTTTGAACTTGTAGACAAAACGAAAGCGAAAATAAGCGCTCTCGATCCTAATTATAATTTTAACTTTAACTTTCCTCAGGTCTATGAATTTGATAAGAAGTGGCTGGAGTCGCAAAAGGAATTCCAGCTGAAGCTTCAAGAGAGTCAAGAGAAATACATGCTGAAGTTTCATGAGAGCCAGGAGAAATACCGGGAGCTGCTGGAAAAGCTGCGCATAGAGGATCTGGACAAACTGCGGTTCGAGCTGCCGAAGATCGAATTGCGGCTGAGAGAGCTGGAGAACGAGATCAATCTCGGTCGAGAGATAGAGTTGCGCGGCTCTATTGAAAAACAGTTGCGACAGCAGCTGGTCCAGGTCGGGAAACAAATTACGGCAATGCGCTCGCAGTATGGGGAGACGCATCCGAAGGTCCAACAGACTCGCCTTTTGCTCGACACACTGGAAAAGCATTACGGGAAAGTACGGACGGTGCGACCTAGAGAGGTCCAGCCGGCAACTATTCGTGCAACCACAATGGTTACACCGAGAGCAGTTGTCACCCCATCGTACTCTGTCGCGACATCCCGAACCGAAGAACGTAAATAAGACAATCGGAGAATGCGAAAGCCGCAAAAACTTCCCAACAATTCCGCGTCTTTCGCATTCTCTTCGGATTCCCTGTAACACTCCACCATCAATTCTTAGTCTCAAATCTCAAATTTGAAATCTCAGATGAATTGACACGTCCATCTGAAATAGGAGCTTTTAGAGAAGGGGGCGAGATCATGCGAAAAATATATTATCTTTTTGCTTTTATCGGATTGTTGATTCTCTACGGTTCTGTATCTGCGCAGGAGCGGGCGAGACGCACTTTCACCAGGGCCGATTTCATCAATGTTGAGGGTGGGAGCCTGAGCGAGAGGGTCGATCGCGCTTTCAAGCAATTCAAGAGCTCAAATCAAGGTGATTCGGTCTGGATCGCTTATCACTTCCCGGCGCGTGATGGCGTGTCGTATGGGCCTTTTACCGGGATGGTCCATTACGACGACGGGATCAGACTCGAACGTCGCGATGATCCATCACAAGCCGCGGTCTTTTTGCTCACGGATGCGACGGGCTCACAGCCGAAATTCAAAAG
>JAKEHZ010000197.1 GCA_022614735.1 Acidobacteriota bacterium
CTTCATCTGACAGACTTATCGCTGCCAGCGCCAGCGGCTACGTGAGCTCCTGTGGCCGTGGGAGTAACTCCCGGACTTCAACCTCGGCTCTGAGCCAGTCACTCAGCTCGGCACCTACTTCAGCTCCGCGTTGCTGATAGAGCTCATAGGCACGCTGGGCGATTAACTCGCAGGTTTCCTCATCTGAGCGTGAGCCGACCATGACATCGGGTTGTCTCTCGTTCAATTCCGGTTGGTTCGTCACATCTTGAATAGACATTGATAACTCCTTGGAAGGTGAGCTGTATGTTTCAGATAGTCCGGATAATTCCAGAGAGGCTGAGGAGAGAGCGAGCTTAGCTCTGTTCTCAACCATCTTAAAATTTGAGCGAACGAACCGAGATGACCTTGAATCATTTAGCACCAAAGGCTAATACCGTCGTGAGTCATCATTGCTGCCGCTATGGTTCCGTCACTTATTCCTTGGTTTAGCCTCATTCACTTTGAGCGGGTTTCCATGCAGGTCGTGCCCGTTGAATTTTTCATTGGCCGCATTAGCTGCCTCTTCCGAATTCATCTCGACAAAGGCAAAGCCCTTTGAGCGGCCAGTCTCTCGGTCTTCGATCAACTGACACGATTCCACCACGCCGACTGCGCTGAACAGGTCGCGGATTTCTTTACTGGTAGTCTCGTGCGAGAGATTACCAACATACAATTTAGCTGACATAAGCATGATCCTTTCCGGAATAGTTGGAAGCTGGCCGAGCGGTTCGCGGGAACGGTTGCGGGCGAAAACAGTCGGCACCCGGAAAACTTTCGGGAGACTTCTAACAGGTAGACGATAGCCTACTCTCTAAGCGAATGACCGCCTAGGTCAAATCAGACCCAGGCGCATCTCCGTTATTTGCCTGAGAGCAGGGGGGGCGGCGAGAGGGCGGAAGGCCGCCCTCAAGTAATGAGAAGCTCTGTCCACTTCAAGTCCTTGGGCTCTCCCGGATTTCGCGTGGTAACCCACATTAGTAGTGGTCTTGGTCGCAGTTCACAAACAAAGACCCTATATAAATCAATGGCTTACGGCGACATAAGGAGCATCTCGAACCGGACGTTGCTTCATTCGGCATTGAATCTAAACGATTTATCGCTGCGATCCTGCTTTGATCCACAATATGTTGGGCCGACCACGCGAATTACGGGAGAGCCGCCCCTTGAGCAGTGAGCTTGTGGAAAGTTGAAGTGGCAACCTCAAAGATCTCCACTGTTGGAGTCCCCTCCACCACATCCGATAGGGTCTTCAATACCTCCGGATATCCCGTGCGGTTGTAAGCCTCCGCGTCCTCTTTCGTGTCCCAGAAGCTGTTTGCTACGGCTTCCGAGCGTTCGGGGGCGACAAAGGTGATCTCATCAAGGAATCCCTTCTGCTTGCGGAGCAGTGGGATAATCTCGTTCTCGATAAGGCGGGTAAGCTCTGCGGCGGAATTTGCCTTGAGTTTCATCGTGACATGACGTGTAAACATTGTTTGCTCCTTGGAAGGTGAGCTGTGTGTTTCAGATAGTCTGGATGATTCCAGAGGAGCTGATGAAGGGAGTGAGCTGTGCTCGGTTCTTAACTACCCTATGCTTAGCGGGCGGCTTTGTCAATCGAAGGTGGTGTACCTCCCGTAAATTCGATCCGGCCTCGTATAACGAGTCTTTAACATATTAATTTGTCCCCATTAATCTTTGGATGTCAGAAGCTAAGTGAAAGCACTACAAGGCGGATGGGATTTTCGGGAGGGACAGCTGTCGGCAATCCAGAAGAATCGCTCCGGAAGACTCCACCCGTAGAGTCGCTTCAACACGACTGCCACGAGGTGTGCTATAAAGCCTGATGTGAGAGCTTATGGCAACAGAACAAGTCCGAGAGTCGCTGCGGCTGGTAACCAGCTGGAGCAAAGACTGCCGAGCGCACCGTGCCGTACTTGGCCTCGCCGAGCAGTAAGCCATAGAAGGGATAGATGAAGCTGTCAAAGACCTCGACCCTGAACAAGAAACGAAATTCAAGGATGAAATGTGCGATTTCTGGTGGTAAGCTTTCCATAGGCTGTCTCCTAACTGGTTTGGTCACCAATAAGGATGAGCAACCTCAGCGCAGGTAGCAAGCTTCCTGCGCTGCTTACCTCACCGTTTTATGTGTCAAAAACCGGGAACTACAGTTTCAGAAACGTGAAAAAGAAAAAGCGCGTGCGATGAAGCAAAAGGATAAAGAGACACGCCGGATCGAATCAAAAAAGCTTAAGGCGAGCATAACGACTGCAATCGGAGACGAAGACCCTGACATCGCCGGCATCCGGCCCGGCCCTCAGCCCATACCTGAGCAATGGAATCACAATGGCAATGGCCTTTCAGAGGCCAGTAAGGAAACATAGAGAGGTCATTGGGCGATGGAAAAGAAGAGGCAACGATCCAATCTGGAGACAATCTTCGGCGTCACCAGCGTGCCATCGGACACGCAGCTCCGCTGTTGGCTCGCTGCATAGCATCGTGGAGTGCCGGCATGAAAGGAACGCCTCATGAAAGAAAATTCTAAAGTCCGCAAGATTGCTTTTGTCGGCGATCACTTGCCACGCAAGTGCGGCGTTGCCACGTTCACCTCTGACCTGCTTGCGGCCGTCGCCGCTGCGTATCCCCAAAGCCAGTGTCTCGCACTGTCGGTCAACGATATTAAAGGTGGCTACGAGTACCCAGAAGTAGTTCGCTTCGAGATTGAGGAGCAGGACTTGCCATCCTATCTACGTGCAGCGGACTTCCTCAATATCAGCAACGTGGACATCGTCTGCTTGCAGCACGAGTTCGGCATTTTCGGTGGGCCCGCCGGTGGGCACATCCTGGCACTCCTGCGCGAATTGAGAATGCCTGTTGTCACAACGCTTCATACCGTTTTGCATGAGCCGAAAGCCGACCAACGGCGGGTAATGCAGGAGTTGGTCTCGCTTTCGACCCGGCTCGTTGTCATGGCTGAGCGGGGGCGCCAAATATTGCAGGAGATTTACCACGCACCCCCGGCCAAGATCGATCTGATCCCACATGGCATACCCGACGTAGGGTTTGTCGATCCGACTTTTTTCAAGGATCAGTTCGGCGTGGAAGGCAGGATAGTGCTGCTCACGTTCGGGCTACTCTCACCGAACAAGGGGATCGAATATGTGCTTAACGCTCTGCCGCATATTCTGGAGGAGTTTCCCGACGTTGTTTACATTGTCCTGGGCGCCACCCATCCCAACGAACTGCGAGAGCATGGCGAAGCTTACCGGCTCAGCCTCGAAATCCTTGCCAAGAAGAACCAGCTCGAGAAGAACGTCATCTTCTACAACCAATTCGTGGACCTTGAAACTCTGAAGGAGTTCATCGGCGCCGCGGACCTTTACATCACGCCTTACCTCAACGAAGCGCAGATCACGTCGGGCACGCTAGCCTACACGTTTGGCGCTGGCAAAGCGGTAGTTTCCACACCGTACTGGCACGCGGCAGAATTGTTGGCGGAAGACCGTGGCGTGCTGGTGCCATTCGGCGATGCCGAGGCCATTGCACGAGAGGTGATTGGCTTGTTGCGCGACGACACCCGCCGGCATGCCATTCGCAAGAACGCTTACAGGATCGGGCGTGAGATGGTCTGGAGCATCGTGGCACAGCTATATATGCGTTCCTTCGAGTGTTCGCGGCTTGAAGGGGCGGCGCTGTCGCGAAAATCTCTTGCCACCAAGACACTCGACCAAAAGCCGCGGGAACTGCCGGTGATTAAGTTGAGTCACCTCTCGCGGATGACCGATTCGACCGGAGTCTTCCAACACGCCATTTTCAGCGTTCCGAATTTTTCCGAAGGCTATTGCACCGACGATAACGCACGTGCATTCATCCTCGCGGTGCTACTCGGTGAATTGGGAGAGGATCCGGAGTGCGTGCGTACACTTGCCACCACTTGTGCAGCTTTTCTCCATCACGCCTTCGATCTCAAAACGAAACGCTTCCACAATCATATGAGTTTTGACCGCCGCTGGCTGGACGAACAGGGATCAGAGGACTGTCAGGGGCGGGCGCTCTGGGCGCTGGGCGTGGGAGTTGGGCGTTCCCCCTATCGGAGCTTCCAGATCATGGCTGGACAACTCTTCGCGCTGGCGCTGCCTGCACTGACGGAGCTCATTTCGCCACGCGCATGGGCGTTCGGGCTCATCGGCATCCATGAATACCTGCGCCGGTTGCGCGGTGACAGCATGGTCAACCAAACCCGTGAGACACTCATTTCCCGGCTCATGGAACTTTTCGAAAGAAACGCCCGGCAGGACTGGTGCTGGTTTGAAAGAGACCTATCGTACGACAACGCGAAGCTCGCGCACGCCTTGATTCTGAGCGGACGGGCAACCGGACAACAATCTGTGTTTGAACAAAGCCTGCGGGCCCTCCGATGGCTGACGGAATTGCAAATATCCGAAAAGGGTCACTTTCGGCCAATTGGCACTAACGGATTCTACCGCCGTGGCGGTACGCGCGCCAATTTCGACCAGCAGCCCATAGAGGCGCAAGCAACGGTCTCAGCCTGTCTTGAAGCCTATCGCGCCACATCGGACTTCTGGTGGTATGAACAGGCGCAACGCGCCTTTGACTGGTTCATCGGCTGGAATGATCTTGGCTTGGAACTCTACTCTCCCGAGACAGGCGGCTGCCGCGATGGGTTGCACGTGGATCGGGTCAATGAGAATCAGGGGGCGGAATCCACCTTGGCCTTCTTGCTTTCACTGGCGGAAACGCGCCTGGCGCAGAATATGCTGACGAGTTTCAAGCAACCGATCGCCGTCGAAGAGTAATCGCCGCTTCCTGTTTCTTTTCCCTGAAACAACCATCCTATGTTAATTCACCTCAAACGCAAGGCCACGATCCTCAAGCCCGACCAGTCACGCGTTCTTCTGCGGCCATTCAATCTCGGGGATCCCCAACGGGTCGGCAGGATCATCGCCAGGATCATGTCGCTGCCCGAAGACCAGGTCGGCACCCTCCTGGACGAAGTCTCCGCAGAATTCTCCCAGCGACACCAGCAGATCCGCAAACTCTTTCTGGAACGCTTCGAACAAGTCCGCAAGCTGCTGTCGACGGACGAGAAATTCTCCGAACAAAGAAAGCTGTTGATCGGCTCGTATTTTCTTGCCGAGTACTCCTTAGAATCGGCGGCTCTGTTCAATCCGTCGATCGTACCGCACCCCGATCAGTCGGGCCTCCCGACCGGAGCCTTGCGCTTTATCCTCAGTCTGCGCGCGACGGGGGAGGGGCACATTTCCTCCATCACTTTTCGGACGGGTATTATTCACGCCGACCATCGGATCGAGGTCCAGCGCCCTTCCGGGTTCCTCACGGAACCGCGTCAAATTCCGAATCCGCGTTACGAGAAGGCGCTCTTCGAGCGAAAACTGGTTGAGCTCCGATTGACCAATGAATTCACGCGCCGCGTCATGCAGAACTTGGGCGATTGGTTCGAACTCGAAGAGCTTGCCGTCAAGATCCAATCGGAATTGAATGAGTCTCGCCAGTCCGAAGGGTTGTTAGAGCATCAGAATACCGCTGATGGAGTTTGGATGGTGGCCAAGTCCAACTGCGAGGTCCAGTTCCAGCCCGACCAAGAGTTGTCTGAGCGCGTCATCTTCCCGACTACTCCCTCCCAACGGAATGGCATCGAAGATGCCCGATTCGTTCGTTTCCGGAATGACGACGGTACTCACGTCTATTACGCGACTTTCACCGCCTACGACGGCAGGGTGGTTATGCCGGAACTCGTGGAAACCTCAGACTTCCTCCGCTTTCGATTCATCACGTTGAACGGTCCTGCGGCTGAAAACAAGGGAATGGCTGTTTTCCCCCGAAAGATAAATGGTCTCTATGCCATGCTCTCCCGTCAGGACAACGAGTACATCCACGTCATGTTTTCCGACAACATTCACTTCTGGAATGAGCGAAAGGCGGTGCTTAAGCCAACTTTTCCCTGGGAGCTGATCCAAATTGGGAATTGCGGGTCCCCCATCGAGACCGATGCAGGTTGGCTGGTCCTCAGCCACGGTGTTGGCCCTCTGCGAAAATACTGCATCGGCGCATTCCTCCTCGATCGTGATGATCCCGCCAAAGTGATCGGCCGCCTCCGCGAGCCCTTACTCACGCCGAACCAGAATGAGCGTGAAGGCTACGTGCCCAACGTCGTTTATACTTGTGGCGCTCTCCTCCACAATGGCGAGCTGATCATCCCCTATGGTCTGGCCGATCACGCCACCGGTTTCGCTACCGTCCCACTCGATGAGGTGTTGGCTGCCATGCATAAGGAGGATCATTGAACAGCATGACAATTCCGAATAGAAGAGTGGCTGTCCTGTCGCCGGTAGCTTGGCGAACGCCTCCCCGGCAATATGGCGCCTGGGAGACGGTGGCTAGCAACATCACCGAAGGACTCGTCGCCTGTGGTTGGGATGTAACCTTGTTCGCCAGCAGGGATTCTGTGACCTGCGCTTGTCTGCATGCCGTGGTGGACCAGGGATATGAAGAGGATCCCGCCGTCGATCCCAAAGTAGCCGAATACCTTCACATCTCCGAAGCGTTCGAGCACGCTGCTGAGTTTGACCTCATCCACAGCCACTACGACTTCATGGCGTTGACCTACAGCCGGCTGGTTAAGACGCCGGTCCTCACTACCATCCACGGATTCTCGTCGCCAAGAATTATGCCCGTCTATCAGAAGTATCGTGACGGATATTTTGTTTCCATCAGCGACTCCGATCGCGCGCCGGGGCTGAATTACCTGGCGACAGTCTATAACGGGATCGACCTCGCGTTGTACCCGCTTCAGGAATCTGGCGGTGATGACCTAATCTTCCTTGGCCGGATTCACCCGGATAAGGGTGTCCATCTGGCCATCGAGGTCGCTCGCCTGAGCGGCCGGCGTTTGATCATCGCCGGAATCATCCAAGATGAAGTCTATTATCGGGAAAAGCTCAAGCCGCACATCGATGATCACAAAGTCCGCTATATCGGGCCGGTGTGCGTAGCGGAAAAAAATGAATTGTTCGCGCGTGCCTGCGCTTTAATCCATCTGAACACCATCCCAGAGCGGTTCGGGCTGGTCCTGGCCGAAGCTAATGCAGCCGGCGTGCCCGTTATCGCCATGGACCTGGGCTCCTGCCGTGAGGTGATCAAAGACGGGCAGACGGGGTTTCTGGTCAACAACGTCAACGAGGCGGTGCGGGCCCTGGAACGCCTTTCTGAAATCGATCGTAGCGTCTGCCGCCAACGGGTCCAGCAATGCTTTTCTATCAAAACCATGGTGGAGGCGTACGAACGGGTTTACTCGACGATTTTTGATCTGGAGGAGAAGAGACAGTCATGAAGCCGGACATTGTCAGACGATTCTCCCGGAACCCCGTTTCACGCTCTTCGGCCATTGTTTAGCAGGGGAACATTATTCCGCATGCGGAATAAGGCTCCGCTGCTAAACAAACCCCATGTCCGCCTGTGATTCCAGGTTGCGGATCCTTGTCCCTCCCGAAAATGTCATCCAGCCTAGTCTGACGGGGAAATTAACATGTTAATCGCCGGCAGGTCTTAATGCTGGGAGTTTGTTGTAACTAGTTGTAAATGCCAACAAAATCAGCCCTTACGAGGTTTTGGCGAAGGACAGGATGGCCAGCATCGTCATGATATAGAACCGCTCCCCCGGCAGGTCTGCCATGTGTGGGATGAAGGTGTGGAGCAGGATCGCCAGTAGGATCGGGCCGAAACCAATCACCAGTCCAAGCAACATGAAGTTCAGTCCGGTGGCCCTGCGGTCTTCAGCACTCGCCTTGATGTAGCTGTGGATTACGCTGATCACCGAGAGCAGGAGATAGCCGCCGATGATCAACCCGTTGATGATGCTCAAAATCATCATGCGACGTCCCCACATATGTGGGGTGGTGATGGTGATGGTTGCCAGCATAATGCCCCAGGCCCCCGCGATCAGGTAGATCGCCTGGCGCAGCCAGGGGCGCCTGATCATGATCGTTTTGGTCGAGGGGAAATCGAGGCAGTAGTTGAGCAAGACTGCAAGCAGGATCGCAAAGAGCATAGTCAGGATGGCTCCGATGAGACGGCGCGGGAGAGACGAAGCCAGGTACGGGGCATTGAACAACGCGACTGCAAACAGGAGGCTCAGGATGCAAAAGCTGGTGCTCAGCCGGGTCGGATTCTTGAGATAGACCATCAGCCCGAGGATGAGGAAGGCCAAGCCGGTCAGCGTGAGAAAGCCGGGGCCGGTAATGATATCCACCAGCGGTTGCTGAGCATATTTGAAGGTGAGGGTCTGCTCGGTCGCACCGCGCTTCACGCTCAGACTCCCATCACTGTTGATGGCTGGCCGTCCTCGTTCTGTCAGCGTGGCCAAGTCCGAAATCGGGATGCCATTTAGTTGAGTCACGGTATCGCCGACCCTGATCCCGGCCTGCTCGGCCGGACCGCCCGCACGCACGAGCGTGACCCGGCTGGCGTCTGGGCTTAGGGTATATCCGGGGTAAGGGATGCGGGTGATGTCGAGCGCACCGATCACCCCCCAGATGAATACTACTCCCGTGAGTACCAAGAGCAGTATTTTGTAACGTCTATAATTCGGTGTCTGTTCCATTGTCGGATCCTCCAATAGTTGGCAATAGTTTTTTGTTGCTTGAATGATGCCGGCCGCGATAGAGCCACTCGCCACGACTGGGTCGTGGCCTCCAATGGCCAACTATCGCTGATCATATTCACTCACCACATCTAACGAGGGGCGCAATTGTGCAAACCAACAGATGGGAGGACTGCTGCCTCAGCCAGGAATACTCTTCTCGAGCGCCTACTGATCCGGGCGACTCTATGCTCCCGCGAATCGCTTTTCAGGCCCCTCTCGGCTGGCGTGTTACTGCTGCCGGCCACACCTGCAGTGGCACCTCCTTAACCGGAGCAAGGCACAAGACGTCCACCCGCTGTCCCTCTGCCAGCTTCTGCAAGAGGACCTCTCGTCCGTTGTTGAAACGGACCGCATCGCTATAGCTGTAGGCGTCGGCGCTCAACTGGACAAAGGTTACCTCTTCTTCGTCACCGACGCCGAGCTGTTGTTGCAAGCATTGTGGAATATCTCGCATCACTAATTGGGCGCCCGGCGGAATGCAGATGATCGTCACACCTCGACTTCGATGTCGTCACCTTGCACGCGCAGGTTGTATTGGGGAACACCCATAGGCGCTGGTGGACCTAACACCTCGCCAGTTGGAATCTTATACCTAGCCCCATGCCAGGGACAGGTGACTTCATCCCCGGCAATGAGGCCCTCAGCCAGCGGCCCACCCCGGTGCGTGCACGTATTGCCGATGGCGTAGAAATTGCCATTGAGATTGAAGAGCGCTATCGGGTTACTCTGAACTTCAACATATTTCACGGTTCCCGGGGCAATCTCGCTCGTTTTAGCTACCTTGACATATTCACCCATGTTTTATTACCTCCCGTAGAAGTGTTTTGATGTCGCTTCGTTCAAGATCCAGGTCGTCTCCCACCCAAGCCGGCGGCCTTTTGACATACGCTTCCATCGTTCCGACTAGCGGCTCGGTGAAATCCTCCCCTTCTTCCTTTTGAGCTGTGTTTGCTCCCTGTGGATGAGCTCGACCATGATCTCTTTCGTGTTTGCAATCTAGTCAGGCATCACTGGTCCATCTGCTGGCTGGAGATGGGTCTTTAAAAGATCGGGCCGTCGCCATTCACTCGACAGCTCAGTGAGCTGTCCTGTGCCCGCAGGTGAGATACAGCGGCAACCCGCTTGCAACATGGGCAACCATCTCCCGACACAGCGAAAAAGGCAGTGACGAGCGCCAGTGGTTCCTGGCCCCTCCTGAGAGAAATCGCCAAAAAAGTGTGCAAAGACTAGAGTGCTGTATGGCTCCTGGGAAGCGCGTCTGTTAAGTGCGGTCGGAGAAGTTGAGACGACCGCCTGCCATTCAGTATTTGATTTCTGTTTGTTAGTTGTTAGCTTATTATTATCGCGTGCTTTCACACTATTCTTCGTCGCTTCATTTGTCAATCCAGGCAGTTGAGTTGTGCTCATTTCCCAAAAGGGTTTTGTCTCACTCCGGAAGCCAAATGAGCAGAGAAGCTGCGTGTAGACGAGGGCCGCGAAGGCGTGTGTCCGGGCGATCTCCGGACTCTCATATTGCAGTCCATACAAGTACCCTGCTAGTGACATTCCAGCCGTGAGAATGCCGGTCAGGATCATCGTCGCGAGAAAACTGCGGTCAGTGAACGTCTCATCCCTGCGCCGAGGGGACCGCTTCATGACATCGGGATCGATAGGATCGGTGGCGAGCGCCAACGCCGGCAACCCGTCAGTCACCAGGTTGATCCACAAGATATGGATCGGGAGGAGCGGGATGGGCAGGCCAGCCATCACACTCACAGTCATCACCAGCAACTCGCCGAGGTTTCCAGCCAGCAGGTACTGAAGCGTCTTCTTGATATTGTCGTAAACCCCGCGGCCCTCCTCGACGGCGGCGGCGATGGATGCGAAGTTGTCATCGGTGATGACCATGTCAGAGGCTTCTTTGGTCACCTCCGTCCCTGTTTTCCCCATCGCGATGCCAATGTCAGCCCCTTGATCGCTGGCGCATCATTGACGCCGTCACCGGTCATTGCGATAACCCCGCCCGCCGCGATACTCTTCACATTAAGTTCCCGGCCTAGCGGCTTCTCACCTCCCAGACCCAAATGAACGACGTTTCATCATCCATTTCATCTGGTACGTTATGCTGGCCAGCCGCAAAATCCCGGCACATTCCAGCCCCCTTACCATCGCCTTCGTGTTGACACAACCGAACCCTGTATCCATCCTCCACAGCAAGCGAGCTAATAGTATCGTTGCCCACTTCGTCTAGATGCCCACGGTCGGCGCGATACCTGCCCGGGGTAAAGCCCTGCATCTTACCCTGCCCGTCGCGATCCGCGTAAACGGTCACGGAAAGGTCACCCTCCTCACATTTGGCACAGCTGCCGCCGCCAAACCTGGCGCGTTGCCAGCGAGCGGGTCTGCTTGTTTGCGTAGGCTCAGTAAAAGACTGGCTTGCCTGTCCCTGTCTTTTGCTGCCCTCCGCCGTTATGAGCGGCCCGATCAGCAAGATAGCTAACATACAACCCTGCAAATGGGCTCGACTTCTTATTCTGATCATCTTAGTACCTCCAGCCTTTCTTTAAAGAATTTTTCATAACTAAGCTCAAACTCAAACGATCATCCCTAACAGTTCCCTTGGTCCAGGCTGCTTCGTTTTGATAGGCTTAGTTGGGAACCCAAAGTTTCTCTTCGAAGATCGCTTTAAAATAGCAACTTTCGTCCTCTGTTAATTCGGGATTACAGGAACGAGGCTCCAAAAGACAATTAGCCCTGCTGACGCCCACTCCCTTCATGTTCCAATGCAAGGCAAACATATAGAACAGCATAAGTTTATCTGGCGGGCGTAGCCAGAGCGGTTCCCCGGTGTCAGTACTTTGATGCATTCTGGCGCTAAGCTCTTCCCCGTACCATTTTGCAGCTGCGTCTCGATCGCAAATGCTTAAGTAATAACCCGCGAGTATGTCACAGGCAGCTTGATACACATGTTTACCTCTTGCGGTGTAGTTTTGTTCTAACCGCTCACGAAGCTCGTTCGCTGCCTTATCTATCTCACTAAAGTTTGGGTGAGTACCAACTAGAAGTAAATCCAGCTTCATATTCGCCAGTTGAATCTGAGCAAGTGGGTCATTTCTAGAGGTGAGTATTGAAAGCGCCTCATTCATCAATGACGTTTCTTCAAAGTCCTCTCCCTCGATAATTATGCTCGCATACCACACTACAGGGTCGCTCAAGAAGGTGGTACTTTTAGATTTGGTTAGGCAGAGAGGTAAGTGGTCGGCGTCCGGCGCTCTTATAATGGACTGTTTGACATCCTGTTGCGTAGCAAATTTTTTAATATATTTCCTAAACTTCCTCATGTCCTCCAAGTCCCTTAGTCCATAAGCATCTTTTTCAAAAAGTATCTGCGCTTCTTTGCGCCATGGCAGTAGACTGAGTGCCTGACATATCTCAGCGTATCTCGCATCCTGATTCGATTCCTCCAGCGCTCTGTGAATCAGGCTTGAGTAATAATGGTGAATGGTCAAACAATAAATAACTACTCCGACTCCAGAAGAGACCAGGACGATGGATAAAAACAGCGAAAACAACAAAGCGACGCGGCGATTTCTGCTTAATAGAGAGGATGAAGCAGGACTTGACCTAGTCTTGCCGTAGAGACGGCGCAAAATTGGCCGTAGTGGGATTTTCGCAATATCCGGTAAGCCAATAACGCCAGCAAGCCAGGTGAGCACCGCAATTAGGACAGCATAGAACCGAAATGTATCGCCCAGCGGCTGGATATGCGCCAGGATCATAATGGCAAACCCAACGATGCAGCTCCATGTAAGGGCAAAGAATAACAACGATTGAAACGCGTAAGACCATATCCATTTCTGAGAAACCTCCGGCCCCAATTCAGCTTGACCACTACCTAAGAAAATGGTTGTCGTCGCCTGCTGGCCGTAGTACGAAATGATCAGTCTAAGCCTGGATGTTTCACTAGGCTCAGTCCACTTCGTGACGTTCTCAGTAATGTGTTGGACAAGTTGCTTCGGTTCTTGAGAGGCAGGAAATTCGAAGGTTTTGATAAGCTCATCGTTAATGAATAACCTGACGAAGGCATTCGAAGAAAACAGTACAGAGATATCAATCTCTGTAGGCCGGAGCGCACTTGTTTTAAACTCAAATTCAATGGTATGTGCTACGCCCGAAGAAGAGATTAGTACATCTCCCTGATGGTTTATCATACGATCGTTGGAGATAAGTGAGACATCAACTATCTGTTTCTGCCATTGCTGTCCCTCCAAACCGATTGGTTCTAATCTTATTTGTAATGGTCTCATAATTTTAAATCAGCTTCCGGCATGACCATCCTGACCTGCGCGGCGAGGGTGCGCACCAGACGCGCGACGTCACGGCGGCGCGCAGGACAAGCACCTGGTCAATTTCGACCGTGATCTCGTTCTCCTCGTCCGCCGCATCTGACCCTCAATCGGTTGTCGCTGGCCGACGCCCGGTGCTAGACTGAGCGTCCAAGCCCGATTAACTCCTCAAGCAAACATCATTGCCCCAAGGCAGGGCAGATCATCGACGGCACTGTCTACTGGCGAATTACCAAGCCGTCTTCGGTCAGACGGAAGCTGCCGGGTCGGATTGGCGGCGTGACCGTCGGAAAGATTACTCTGAATCCCGGCTCCAATATCTGGCCTCTTGGATTTTTTGAAATTTCGGAATCGAACGCTTCAGCGCGCCTCTGAGCCAGGAGTTGAAACAACTTGATGACGGCATCCCTGTTTTGCAGTCGGGTCTGGCACTGATCCAACAAACGCGCCGCCCTTGTCTGATGAAACCTGGCATCGCGCTGCAGATCGGCAAGGTTATTCAACAATTCCTGTGCTGCCGGATTGTTATTCGCTGCGGCCTTGAGCGAATCCCGAAACGTCTTCTGCCAATCGGCGTCAGCGTTGCTGGGCAGTAGGCGCAACAGGTTGCACCGTGCCGTAGAGAAAACAGGGTTAGTCAGATCAACCGCCAGAACATCGCCGACGAATTCCTGATCAATCAGTCCTCGTTTAACAAGAGATTCGATGGCCATCGTATCGGAGAAGGCTTTCACCGGCGTCAGCCATCCGTGATCTCCATCCGGACGCTTTGGCAAGGCTTCGGGGAATGCAGCCTTCAACCCCAGCAGCGCCGCGCCATAGTCAGCGCGATTGATCGTAATGATCTTTTGCGCCAGCAACGGATGAACAAAGAAGGCCGAGGGAATGGTGATTCGAGTCGCCAGTTCGTCCAAAGGGCGAGGATCAGACTCCAGGTTCAACTCGACAGGACAAAAAAGCGGACGCAGTTGTTCTTGGAGGGGGCGGGCTTTTACGGCCTGCTGGAATTTCTCGCTCCCCCCGAGCTTCGCCAGGCCGGCTTTGACGGCGCCCGCCAGTTCATCGGCATCCACCAGCCCGTTCAAGATACGTGTTAACTCGGCATCCGGGCTCGAGCCACCAAAAGGAAGCCGTCGATTGCTCATCCACCAGTCGTTATGCGGCGCGGTTAGTTCCTTCATAATCGGCCCACCGGCGATGTGACAGCCTGAGCACCTGAGCCGTCTCCCAAATTGTGGGCGATTTGGATCCGGTTGCCGATGCAGAAGCTCGACATCAGTCACAATATCCAAGGAATCTCCGCGATAAAACCATTGGCTTCGCTGCCCATCGCCGATCAGTTCGTAAAAATTGAAGAGCTTCTTCACGGGATCCCAGGCAATCAACTCAACCATCAGACCATTAGGCTGTTGGTTGGCAATCAACTTGTTGCCGATCCGCGCGGTGAAATGCCCGAAGAAAAACTCTCCGTCGGCGAGCTCTATTCCAAACGTAGAGAGACGACCGGAGACGAGTTCAAAGATGCTGAAACTGCCTTGCGCAGTGTTGTGAAACCCACGGTTTGCGACAAAAGCAGTCTTGATCTTCGCTCCCGAAGCGAGGAGGCGCGCGCGAAGATCGAAGACGTTGGGCGGACAAGCGCCGCCTGAAAGCAGGAGTTTCGCCAACGGATCATTGTTGTTCTGAACAGCCTTTCCCGCGCTGTCGCTGATAACGCACGCGGGCTGGGAAGGCGATGAATTGCCGCCAACACGATCAAACGGCATTGTGGCCAGCGCTATCATCCCTGAAATAACCGCGATGATGGCCGCGGCTTTAAGACGACGGTTCTTACTATCTTTCATCATGACTCAATTCCTTTCTGTTGCCGTTCCACAGTCTATGTTGCCGTTATTTTATCTACCTTCGATACTTTTCACGCCGATATACAGCAGGCGTTGGGGATTGGAGCCGGAACCTTTGACTTCAACCAACAATGTGCTTTTTCACTAACTACTCCGGGCCAGGCTTAAGTGTAGGATTGGCATTTCAAATCTAGGTAGTGCTAAAAATGTAAGGCTGGCGGTCTACAAATACCACTGTCTTTATTGGGTTTTCTAAAAAGGCCAGCCTTACATTTTTAGCACTACCGATTCATCTCTGTTCACAACGATCACTGGCCACGATCAAATCACCCAGCAAAGGTAAACCTTTTCGATGATTTTTATGTGGGCAATGGATACATCGCTCTCCTCGGCAAAGTGGCGGTTCGATCAGCTGCTTCGCTGATCCGCCAAACGGGTAGAACAACAGAAGATCATTATAGTTTAGCCAACTTACGATATGACTCCTTCCCGTTCATCGCCGCACAACGGCCATTAGTTGCTCAAACTGGGCATCGATATCCCTGGAAGAGCAGTCTCCCGGCTGATGCTGCAGCGGCGCAAACAGGTTCGCCTCTTGTATTTAGGCAATCACATCAAAGGCAAAAGGGGTAACGAAAGGGATGCTGCGACCGCACGCAATATAATTCACCATTCCGCTAGATAAGATCGATGATAAGTTTTACACTGATCCATGCTAGCTAAGCCCTTCACGGCTAGCTAAGCCCTTCACGTTGATGCAGCGTCATCTTCGGCGCTGTTTGGATGCAATTAATCTCTTGAAACTATTCTAGTACGACATGGTCATTTGTCAGTGCCAACGGACAATAGACAAATGACCACTGAGGATAAGCATGATGAAACGACGACGCTCTCTACTGATCGTGGTTTGCCTGCTCATACCAACAGGATGGCGAGTATTTGGAGTACAAGATCATGGCGCGTGGGTCGTGCCCAAAATTCTCAATACCAACAAAATGGAGTGGACGCCATTCCCAGGCCTCGCCGGCAAGACACATCGGTATGAAAAGATATTGGCGGAAGACGCGACGTCAAAATCTCCCGCCAGATGGGCTGTCCGATTGATTTATGCTCCGCCAGGATGGTTCGAGACCCCCAATGTCACCCAAAGGTCCTTTGCCGAGTATTTTGAGTGGGCGTTTTTCCTCTCGGGCGAGCTACCCTTTTGTTCTTATGACGATCCTTCCGACGAAACATGTAACCTCACGATCTACAGGCAAGGTAGTTTTATGGATCGCCCGAGATATAGCGTTCACGGGGCCCCGGACCCCAGAGTTGAACCTGGACTTCCCGTCTCAAAGACGGGGGCGATTTCCCTGTTTTGGCATGAA
>JAKEHZ010000026.1 GCA_022614735.1 Acidobacteriota bacterium
GTGGCTCATTTTCGCGTGTTTCGCCTGATTTCGCGTGTTTCGCGATCTCTCCTGGATATTAGTCCAAGCGGCGCACGAATGAAACTCACCCACTAAGTTTAGATGATGTTTTGAGGTGGTTTCGTATGCCAGAGCAAGAAGACGCGAATCTCGAAGTGCTGAGCGACCTCTGCACTCCCTGGTGCGTCCACGTGGTGGCGACCCTGCGGATCGCCGAGCACATCTCTGCCGGCAGAGAACAGATCGATGACCTCGCCGCTGCTGCAGGCTGTGATCCCTATGCCCTTCACAGGGTGCTCACCTACCTTGTGGCTAAGGGCGTGTTCGAGGAGGCGCCCTCCGGACGGTTCCGGTTGAACGAAGCTGCTCGGGGGTTACTCAACCCAACGCTGTGTATCGGGCTGGACCTGGATGGCATTGGCGGCCGATTCGCATACGCGTGGGGCACTCTCCTCACTTACGTTCGTACAGGCGCTCCCGCCTACCACGAACTCTTCGGTCTACCGTTTTGGGAAGATCTGAACGCACACCCGGACATAGGAGCGAGCTTCGATGCCCTCATCGGGCCGACGGGACACGGCACCCCCGACCCGGAGTTCCAGATCACCGGCGGCTGGGGATCGGTGCGGACCGTGGTAGACGTCGGAGGTGGTACCGGAGCAATGCTCGCGGAGATCCTTCGCAGATGGCCCGAGATCCACGGGACGCTGGTCGATCTACCGAGGACTGTGGCTCTCTCCGGAGAGACGTTCCAGACTGCCGGTGTGGCCGAGCGCGTCACGACGGTTGGGCAGAGCTTCTTCGACCCACTGCCGGCCGGCGCGGACCTCTATCTGCTGAAGGGGATCCTAAACGACTGGCCCGATGCGGAAGCGAGGGCGATCCTGAGCCGTTGTGCCGAGGCAGCGCGCCCCCTGGGTCGCGTTGTGGTCCTCGGTGGCGTGACTACGGACGAAGCGCCCAGAAGGCTGATGATAGAGATGGTGCTGGTAGGGGGTAAACACCGCACCGTGTCCGAGTTCCGGGAGCTAGTGCGTGAGGCCGGGCTGGAGGTGTTGGCCGCCGAACGGCAACCATCCGGTTACTTTGTTGTCGAGTGTCGTCCAACTTAATACCAACGTATGAACCATTTCGTACTTGCAATGTACTTATTATCGATGTTGATTGGTAATTGCATTAGTTATAGTGCAGTCACTCCATATCAGTCTACTGGTGTCGACCGCTTCAGGATCAGCATATTGAGGGAAGATGGCCTGCTTGTCCCGTTCGCGGAATACCGCGCAGGGAGATGGTTAGCGCCATGGCCTAAGCCCGATGGCTTTGGCGAAGATATCGATAACATCTTGGCTGATATGCCCAGGGCCTGGTTTGATCGTGACAATAGACAGCAAACTACCTGGTATTTCCGGCCAGGTGAAGCTAGCTCTCAGCAAACTTTACCGAAATAAATTGGCAATCGCCGGCCAATATATTTATTTCCTAGAGGCAAGGAAAGAATACAAGAAGCCAGGTTCTTCGTATGATCCATCCTGTAATAACATATCTTTTTTCAAGGGATGGATCTTGCAAAATAAGAGAGGTGATCTGAAGTTAATTGATAAACAGTTTATTTTTACCGACTGTGATATGAAAGTTGCAGAAGTTACAAAATTACTGGGCATTCTGCCGATAAGAGATAGGATATATATAATTATTGAGGATCACGGTTACGAAGACGAGAGCTATTCTATTCTTGAATTGAATGGGACTCGGATAAAGCGTGCAATAAAGATATATGGAGGTGCATGTTGATAAGCGAGAATTAGCCTTTCCATAGCTGTGAATCTCAAGAACCGGTGGAACATCCGATTGGAGGTGTTATGCACGCGCAGTTTGCAATATTCTGTTGTATCGTTTCAGTCGCAACTTGGTTTGCACAAACCAGCCCTCGCGGCAATGAAGAGGCCGCGATTCGCGAGATAGTGAGTAAATATGTCGATGCCCGGGAGCGGATCGACCCGCAGGCCGTCGAGCAACTGTTCACAAGCGATGCCGATCAGCTTGTGTCATCAGGTGTATGGCGGAAGGGGCGCGACGCGGTTGTTCGCGGAACGATGGAGAGTTCGCGCAGCACAGGGGGAAGACGCAGCATCACTGTGGAGTCCGTGCGGTTGTTGACGAACGACGTTGCGATCGCCGATGGGCGTTACGAACTGACGGGCCTCGCCGGGGGTGCGACCAGGAGTATGTGGACGACGCTGGTCTTGAAGCGAACCGCGAATGGCTGGCGAATTGCGGCAATTCGCAACATGCTGCCTGCGACCCCCTCGAACTGATTCCCGGATGATGCAGGCTGAAGAGAGAATACGAAACAGCCGAAACTAGCTAACAATTTCAACACAAAGGGTCAAAGGTTCAAAGGTTCAAAGAAGAAATAAAATAAGCATTTATCCCACCTTTGACCCTTTGACCCTTTGACCCTTTGTGTTGAAACTGCTAGCCGGAAGATGAAACTTGCCAAAAAAAGACCTGGAAAACAAAGGAGCGAATTAGTAAAGATGAGTTCAAATGTAAGTAAAGAGAGCGTGCTACGAATACGTAATTTCGTCGAGAAATATTGCGCAAAATCCGGCACCACAACACACCCGGATGCAGATATCACCGAGGCAGTGGTACTAGGTCTTGCGCACCATCATGAAACTTTGGGTAAACCTCTTTGTCCCTGTCGCTTCTACCCAAGTAAAGAAGAAGAGATAAAACATCGAACCTGGATCTGTGCTTGCGATGATATGCAAATCTACAAGTACTGCCATTGCCTGCTTTTTGTTAATGACGATGGATTGCCGATAACCGAATATCTTCCTGAAGATCACGAGGGGCGAAAGGCACACGGCCTGGTGAAAGATCCTACGCCTGATCTGGGCCGGCCTCTCCGTCATAAGGCGGAAGAACGCGAAAAGGAGCGGATAGAGAGACCTTCGTAGCAATTATGGATGGTAGTTGGCAAAGGATTACAGGGGTTGTGGTCCGCGGCCATGAGGTCGCTTCCCGAAAGTCCGAGCACTACCCTCTCGGAACGATCGAAATGCAGATACCCTATTTTAAGGAGCGAGGATTGGATCTGTCCTCGTTTTATCGTGGGACGATAAATGTCTCAATTGCACCACTAACGATAACGTTGATCAACCCGGAGTATACATTTCGCAGCGTAAAGTGGACCACAGCTCATCCGGCAGAAGATTTCTCCTTCTCACGCTGCCAGGTAGTTTATAAAGAACAAACATATTCAGGCTGGATATACTATCCACATCCTGAAACCAAGGAACGTCATTTTCATAATCCCTCAATTATTGAGCTAATAGCGCCATTGATCAGAGGAATGAAATATGAGGAGAGGGTTGATATTGAGATAAACAGGAATGAGATTTCAGTCTGCTTTCGAGAGACGGAAGAGAGAAAACGGAACAAACGGAAATAACGGAAAAACCCTAGAGAATTTCCGTTTGTTCCGTTATTTCCGTTTGTTCCGTTTTCTCTCTTCCGTCTCTCGAAAGGGTCTGCAAGTAAAAGAACTTTACTTCCCCTTCCCCTCAGCATTCTTCTTCAATAACTCCACCACTCTATCGAAATTAGTTTTATAGACTTGCAGATTAGGATCATTGTTCTGTTGCCCCAGCTGAACAGCTTTCTCGTAATTGGGCTTGGCCACGTCAAGCTTTCCGCTTTTTTCATACGCTTCGGCCAGGCTGTCATAAACGTTGGCTGAGTTCGGATAGCGTTCAACATTGTGCTTGAAAACACCTATCGCTTCTTCCATCTTACTGTCGCCCATCAGCTGATAGCCCAGATTATTCATTAACAACTCAGGCGGCAGAACCGTGAAACCGAATTTGCCGGACAGTTTCTTGTAATGATCTTCGACTCCGGCTACCTCAAGACGTGAGCCGGGGGTCGCAGCAATCTGCCAGCCATCGAAAACTTTGCGCAGGCCGAAATAATGACTACGCAGCACCACGGAGCCATGATCTTCGTCTTCCATCAGCATCGATCCCCAGGCGAAATTCTTCGCTTTCTGTTTGGCGAGTATCTCTTTGAAGCGGTCGAAACCTTCACGGCTCTCTCCACCTTCGTTGGCGAGGGTGATGAATAGAGTTCTGTTGAGCTCTGTGCGAGCTTTGAAGAACTCCTCGCCGCGACGTGATAGCAGGTGATCATCCCAACCCATAGAAGGGCTGACGGCAATATAGGCATTGAAGACCTCCGGGCGCGCCAGGAAAGCATGAATCGCAAACAATCCTCCGAAAGAATGCCCGGCGAATATGCGATAGGGTTGTGTGCGATAACTGCTTTCTATTTTCGGGATCACTTCGCTCTCGATGAATTTCAGAAATTTGTCTGCGCCTCCGCTTGTCGGAAAAGGAATTGTCTGTCCACCAGGATTGCGGATTGAAGCTCTGGTCGGAGTCAGGTCGCGTGTGCGGTCGGTGTTTGCAATTGCGACTATGATCAATTGGGGCATACGGCCGCTGCGTGCCAGGAATTCAATCGTGCTGCCGGTATGATCAATGTGAGCATTGCCATCAGTCATGTATAGAACCGGATAGCGCTGATTACCCCGCTCATAACCTGCCGGCGTATGCACAAGAACTACCCGCTCTTCTCCAAGCACCTCAGACTTAATCGCCAGTCGTGCAGAAGTGTTATCCGCCGGAGCATATTGCGCTAATGCCGCAGAGTTGAGTAAGCACAGCAACAGAATTGAAACGAACAGGCAAATGCATTTCATAATATCCTCCTTGTCGGCTGAAAAGTTGTTAAGAAGTCGTGGCAGTATAAAGTATAGCGTGTGCAAGACCACTGAACAGCCTTTAAAGCTACCTGATTTGCGATTCCGTAAAGAGTTTTACGAGATTTTACAAATTCTACGAAAAGAGATAACGGAACAAACGGAAATAACGGAACAAACGGAAAAATCCTAGAGAATTTCCGTTTGTTCCGTTTTCTTCTTCTTTTACTTACTTTTTACGCGCTTTGCGTGATTTTGCGGCTTTCTTGGCGGCAGCTTTACTCGATCTTACGCCACTGCGCCTCGCGAGCGCATCTCTGACGGCCGCTTCAGCATCCACTCGCCCGTAACCGTATTGCAGGCTAAAGCCGTTGCGGTAGGAGCCGCCGGTTCGATCAATTTTCTCTGCCGTGCTTCGCATGATGCTGCGCACCTCGTCCCACTTCAGAGCTCCATTGGCTGAAAGTATCAACGCTCCAATGCCTGCGGCCAATGGCGTCGCCGATGAGGTGCCCCCGAAGCCATTGGTGTAAGCGCTCGTTAGATTGAAGCCGCGGTTGCGCTTCGAGATGTCCGTCGTGGTGATACGCTGGCGGCCGGAATCGCTGCTCGGTGCCACAAAGTCGATATCGTTGCCAAAATTGCTATAGCTCGAACGCCGGCCCTGATCATTTGAAGCTCCCACTGCGAGCGTCAACGGATGAGATGCCGGGAAAGCGATGCGTGAAGCAAACCCGTTTCCTGTCGCACAGAAGACCAGGCAGCCTCTGCCACCTCGCCCGGAATTTACAACGTCGTTGATCGCCATCTCCAGGTCCGGCGAAGGGGGTCCACTCCAACTGCACGAAATGACCTGCGCATTTTGACCGGAGTATCGAATTGAATCGGCAACGCGATCGTCGGGAGCGAGATCATCTGCGCCAAATATTTTGACCGGGAGAATACGACACCTGTAAGCGATGCCGGCCACACCCTTGCGGTTGTTGCCTACTGCTGCAGCTACTCCAGCACAGGGTGTGCCGTGGTTGTCGTTGCCCTCTAACTGCTCGAAAGGTTGGCGGAAGTAGCGTGGGCGCGGATCAAAATTATCGTCATAAAAGTTACGCCCGTTGCGGTCGGGAGCCGTTGTGTCCGGGTTGACCCAGATGTTCATCTTCAAATCAGGGTGGCCTATGTCAACGCCGTCATCGACAATCGCAATGACAATGTCAGGATTGCCGCCAGGTAACAAATCCCAGGCTGCAAATGCATTCACGTCTTCCCCGGCCAGCGCGCCATTACCGCCCCTGTTGTTGAGATGCCATTGCTGCGCCAGCTGGGGATCGTTCGTGGCTA
>JAKEHZ010000198.1 GCA_022614735.1 Acidobacteriota bacterium
AGAAACTCGCCCGATGCGACTCTTGACCTCTCATTTTGCGCAACCGAGAAGGACTACCAAAGCGGCGTCAAGCCGCCGCACTCCAAAGGCTTCGCCGATCCGAAGTGGCGGCATTTATGCGGCTGAGCAGTTACGAGTGAAAAATGGAAGAGGCTATTTTCATTTGACGAAGACCTTCAAATTGTTCGACGCCAGGCCATCAAACACCAATGTTATGTCTATCTCACCACGACCAATTAAGCTCCGCGGCAACTGTACGTTACACTGATCGAGCCCAACGAACTGCCCCTGATCGCCGGCGTAGCTCAGTTGCATATCTATGCCCCCGATCCTGGCAATCGCCGCGCCGAGGGAGCTGCGATACCTGATCCCACTGCCATACATTATCAGAAAGACCTGATCGGTCTCCGAGCTGAGATCAATCGGGACTGCAACGAACTTGTTCTGCAGCTGGTCGAATTGAGCCACCGGTTCGTAGCTCTGTGTGCCGTCGGCTTTCTGACGGAACACAGTTGCCGCCGCGAGACCTGCGCCGCTGGCATCGGCCGAGAATAACCCTGGAGCAACAGCGTTCACAACTATTGTCCCTTTGGAGACAGATCCATCACCTGATGTAATGGTAACTTCGGCCGTCCCCATGAAAAGACCCGGTGGAATCTGATAATTAACCTGAGTCGGCGAGACGAAGAAGAGCGGGGCGAGGCGATTTTGACCGGCGCCATCCTTGACGAAAACTGTCGTTCCGGCCAGTGAGGTCGGCAGCGGTTTGGTAAGAGCTGCCTGTGTAGTTGTGGCCAGTTTAGAACCGAAGGCTGTAACAATCGCTTCGGCAGCGATCGCCGCTCCACTATAGCTCGCGGCTGACACAGTGGTCACCGGGTTGGTAATAGACCCAGAAGGCTGGGTGTATGTGACAGTTGTAATTCTGGATCTACCTGAACTATCTATATGCGTACTTCCTGTGACATGGACGCTACCACGAATGTCAACGGCGATGTCGCTGGCCCCATCAAACCTATCGTTCGCGCTGGCAAATCGCTTAACCCATTGCTCTCCTCCACCGCTATTGTACTTCACCGTAGCGTAATCAAATGAGGTACCTATGCCAACGCTTTGTCCCGTCACATAGATATTGCCTGAAGCATCAAGATCCAGAGCCAATGCCTCATCCGCACTATTGGCTGGACCATCGTAAATGGCTACCCACTCCTGGTTGCCGCCAGTGGAATACTTCACCGTCGCATAATCTCGCTCAGTATCATTTATTCCTACGCTATTGTTGCCTCCAGAAGAATTGCTCACTCCGGTAACATAGACATTGCCTGCTGCGTCCACCGCCAGGTCCTTCGCAACATCTCCAACGTTATCGGTACCATTAAAACGACGCACCCACTGCTCGGCGCCATTACTGTTGTACTTGATTGTGGCATAGTCGGCATTATTGCCGGCGGCGTTGCTAAACCCCGTGACATAGACATTGGATGAGCTATCTATCGCAATAGCAGTCGCGACATCAACGCCAGAGCCGGGGCCATTATAACGGGCGACCCACTGTTGGCTTCCATCCGCGCTGTATTTGACCGTGGCATAGTCTAAAGATGTATCTGTCCCCCAACTTCCGCCGGTCACATAGACATTGCCCGCATCGTCAACAGCGATCGCCCAACCTTCATCGGCCAAACTGGTCGCCCCACCATATCGAGCGGTCCATTGTTCTCTCCCGTCCGAACTGTATTTTATGGTGAGGTAAGCTGCGGGAGACGGAAATCCTGCTATGAAGCTTTTTCCGGTCACGTAGACATTTCCCTGTCTATCCACTGCAATGTCTTTCGCAGAATCATTTCCGCGTGGGCCATTGTAGCGGGCAACCCATTGCGAGGCTCCGCCACTGTTGTATTTAATCGTAATGTAATTGGTAGTTTCGTCGGGGGCTTCACTCTCCCCGGTCACATACACATTACCTGAATCATCAACGACAATGGCCTCTATCTTATCGTTGCTACCACCTGGCCCGTTGAAACTTGCGACCCACTGCTCGTTTCCATTGTTATCGTATTTGATCGTGACATAGTCATAAAGGATTTGGTAAGGAAACGAGAACGAAACTGTATCAGCCTTCCGGCCTGCTACGTAGACATTGCCCGCATTGTCAGTGGCGATAGCACTGGCCGTAACGAGCCCCGTGGACGATGTGGGATTGAATTCTCTCACCCAGGATTCCTCGACGTTTTGCTGTGCATGAGGTCGTGCCACAAAAAGCGTTGACACAATACATAGCGTTAAGATGATAACAATAGTTGCTGCCTTCATGGTTATTCCTTTCCTACAAATAACTCGTTCTCAATTGGGGGTTTCTCTAATGATTAATGGCCTGATTGTTCAGGTAACAAAGATGAATGAAAATTAGGGACTTGATGCTGCGGGGCATTTTGATGGAGCTAAAAGCAGAAAGCTCCATTTTTGAATTCGCCGGCACTATCGACTGACACCGCATTGGTAGTCTTTAACTGATTCGCAAAAGACGAAGTTATGTGCAGGATTGTGTGAGTTTCTAATCAACTTCGTAGTCTCGAAAAAGACTACCAGAGCAGTGTCAAGCCACCGCACTTAGAGGCTCCGCGGCATCAAGTAGCTGCTTGCCTTCAATATTAATTTGCGCCAGCCTCAATTACTTCACGGGCTTAAGCTCAGATTTTATATCGATGCTGTTTTCTGAAAGCGTAGTCGAGATGACACGCTGTAACTCAGCGATTGACCTGTTGTAATCAGCCAGCGCCTGCAATTCGGTAAATCGCGCCTGCGATAGATCGGTTTGGCGTTGCAGGACGAAGAAGGTCGTCGAAAGGCCGGCGGCGAACCTCCTTTCCTCGCCATCAAGCTGCTGCTTCGCATATTTACGAGCCTCGCGTGAAGATTCGATACGGAGCTTCGCAGTTTCGACCGCTTGAACGGCATTGCGCACTTCGACCTCCATATTTTGCAGTAAGCGGCGAGTTTGTGATTCAATCTGTTTCTCGGTTACTTGTGCACGTCCGAGATTGGCCCTGGCCGTTCGATTGCGCAGCGGTAAGCTGAAGTTCACACCAACCACCCAATTCCTGAAATCATTCTTGAACAGGTTACTGAGTGATGTGCCGTACCCACCGATAAAATTGGGCGCCACGTCGGCTGCAGAAACGCGAGGTGCTCCGCCCACGCCGTTCATCGTATAGCTGGCTATGAAATCAATCTGCGGCTTAGCCTGATTACGGAAGAAATCGATGTCAATCAGGTTTATCTCCTTCTGAAGACCTAATTGTTTGAGCTCAGGTCGATTCTCCACCGCCAGCCTCTGTGCATCTGCGAGCGGCAGCACTACCGGTTGCACATCAAAAGACTCGACCGGTTCGATCTTCGCATTCCACAGATCCGCGGTCGGGCCATCAGCTGTGAGGAATTTGAGCTCGTTCTCGGCCTGTGCCACTCCATTCATTGTCTGAAAGACCTGCGTTCGACGCGTCTCGACCAGCGTCGCAGCATTGATCACGTCGATCGGGGCGAGCGTTCCGACATCGACCTGTCGCTGGTTGTTGCGCATTTGCGTTTCTGCCAACTCGACCGACTCGCGCACGATCTTCTCATTCTGAATCGCGAGCGCGAGGCTCCAGTAAGCCTGCTGCACACGCGAGATGATCTCTATTGTCTTCTGACGGAAGATAGCGTCCGACAGATCGAGCCGCTTCTTCGAAACCCTGATTTGCCGTCTATTCTGATCAACAGCGAAATTCTTGAAGATCGGCTGTGAGATTTGAAAGCTAAGCGCCGGGCTGTATTCCGGCGACAGTTGGCCGAAGTTATTCTCGTTGCGCCGATTGTTGAAGTTGATCTTGAAAAGCCCGCCTGACTTCTCGATCATTTGTTCAATACCGAAATTGTAGGTAGTCGTGTCGCTAGTGGTGGCGGGAGCGGAGGTACCGCTGAAAAGCCGCGTGTTGGCCGCTGTAACCGAGTTGTAATTGATCATGGAGGTGGTCAGCGGATCGTAGACGCCCTGGGCGGCGAGCAGGTCATACTGTGCGAGGCGGGTATTTTCACGCTCAAGCTCGATGTCAACGTTATTTTCGAGCGCGGCGACGATCGCGTCACGCACGGTCCAGCGTACGACCTTGCCCGGTTCGAGTCCGATAGTGCGCTCCGGGATCGGCCGCGACACAAGCGGAGTTTGTGTACTTTGTGGTTGTGGCGATTGTTGATCTGGCTGCTGCGTCGGCTCTGAGGTTTGCGCCGCTGCGGCTAATGCCATAAGCAACATACAAGACAGAGCCATACCCAGGCTCGCAAATTGGCGGACTGCCGTCCACAGAAATTTTAGACTTATAGTCTTCATCTCTTATCTCCCTTCTGAACTGCTCTTGCAGAAGAATATGGTTTAGATTGAGGGGGAATTCTCGTGTAGTCGTTTAGCGAAAAGGTAAGCTGCAATAAATCTGAATCATTACTTGTGTTACCACAATATTGGGTTCATTTGTATCCCCGCACAGAAACCCCACCGAGCACCCGGTTCAGCCCTTGCGAAAGAGTTTGCAGTAGAAACAACTGAGATGTGTGCAGGAAAAAATGGTCTCCGGGCAATATATGAACGTTGAAAGAAGCACTGGTCTGCTCACGCCAGGCCTCGACCCGCTCAACAGTTACACTCTCGTCCTCTGCACCGCCGAAAGCGGTTATCGGACAATCGATGGGAGCCTCAGGCTTGTAGCGATATGTCTCGCAGATGGTAAAGTCCGCACGCAGAATAGGAAGCATCAATTGCATCAACTCCTCGTGTTCAAGGACCTCTCTTGGCGTCCCATTCAGCCGCCGCAGCTCGCTTATAAATTCAGGCTCCGGCAGGGCATGCATTGGCGGTTCGTCACTGGGAAGTTGAGGCGCGCTACGGCCGGAGACAAAAAGATGAGTCGGCCCTTGAATGTTATGCCTTCGAAATAAACGAGTGATTTCGAAGCTTAGTAATCCACCCATGCTATGGCCAAAAAACGCGTATGGTTTATCCAGATGCTTCTCGAGGTTTTGCGCGATAGCTTCGACGAGAGGCGGGAGTTGCGTGAAGAGCGGCTCTTTCAGCCTGATCCCCCTCCCCGGAAGCTCAATCAGACAAACCTCTACCATAGCAGGGAGTCTACTCGACCATGTTCGGAAAATTTGAGATCCGCCTCCTGCGTAAGGTAGACAGAAAAGACGCAAGCTCGCTCCCGGGTTCGGTCGGGGTTTCATAACCCAGTGATTCACACCATTTGTATTGTTCATGATCGGGTTCTACCAACTCAGCGTCGACTCTTCCATTTTCTTCCTCAGGCTGAGTGGGCGCATGTCTGTCCAGACATCCTTGATATAAGCCAGACATTCGGCCTTCGGCCCGCTCTTACCCACATCCCGCCAGCCGAGCGGGTTCTCCCGCTCTGCCGGCCAGATTGAATACTGCTCCTCGTGATTCATTACTACCTTGTAGATCGTAGTATCTTCTTTCTCATCTCTGTTCATGCTACCTCCTTAATTTGATGGTCGATTATCGACTGGAATTTCAAACTTCAGACTATTCTTGCAAAAATCAATCCATTCAGGAGTAACATCATCAAAGATGATATTCTCATCCAGGAATATCCCATTTGTTACGACATAATTCTCCTGAAGATATAAATGGCTTAGCTCGGCTACCTGGCCATCGGCCTCTACATCTTTTCCATCAATTATTTTCTCCTCCTTCGTGTTATTCTTATTCTTCTCAGCCCATCCTTGATATTCACGAAGCCGACTAATTGGATAAGCTTTGCAGTATTTTCCCATTTTGCTCATGACTCATTCTCCCCAGAAATAGTTCGCAGTTCGCAGTTTTCAGTTTCTTACTGCGAACTGCGGACTGCGAACTATTCATTTGTAATTTTGTGAATTTTGTGAGGTAGTTGCAGTGTTCGCGCACATCAAGTCTTTTGAGACCAGCGTCGCCGTCGCGATCTGACCATCGCCGGATTCGATCCAACGGAAGCCTCCGTGATCACACGCTGCGCCTGACCTGCTAGTTCCGGGTGATTACCTTCCAACCAGCCGGTCACAACTGAAGAAAATTCCTGCGCGTACGATTGCATAACCAGCTCGTGCAGATCCATTCGATCAATGAGTTGAAAAAGTTGTTGAGGTGGTACCGATAGCCCTACGGCAAGCTTGAGCACGCTCTCAATGCTCAGGCTTGTAACCAGGGAGTTTTGTATTTTTGACAGCAGCCCCTGATCAAAGGTGCTTCGACGACAAAAGTCAGATCGACTTATGTTGAGTTCAGCCAATCTCACACGCACGAAAACTGCTAACGGTGTCGAGAAAATAGGGTGATTTTGTGCCATAACTTCTCCCGATTCACTTCTAAACTCCAAAGGAAAGAGCTATCAGTCAACAGCTGATGGCTGACAGCTTTTCCATCATATCAGGGCTTCGTTAACGGCCTGTCCTACAGGCTCGAGATGCCCTTTACCCGCCAGCGTTTTGAGATCTACCTCAGCGACGCACCGAACTTTTACATAATTGAGTATCAGATCTCCGACAAGACAGACATTGCCGTTTTGGTTCTCAAAGTCAGCATGGCTTAGATTGGAAGCCTCTCGGTCAAGTCTGACGCCTAACTCTGTGCCTCCCTGTGTATCCGTAAACCTGATATGAACATAGCCCCGATCAACCGACTCTTTTAAGGCTTCGATTGTCTTTTCCGGGCGTAGACTAGCTTCAACTGAGTGATCACCTTCGGATAATCGCTTCACTAACTCGTCCACAGATCCTCCTCTGCAACTACTGGGAGCGCAAGCGCTCCCAGTAGTTGTCATTAAAATGTTACGAAGACTTCTGCGCTGCCTCTTCCATTTTCTTCCTCAGGCTGAGTGGCCGCATGTCTGTCCAGACATCCTTGATGTAAGCCAGACATTCGGCCTTCGGCCCGCTCTTACCCACATCCCGCCAGCCGAGCGGGTTCTCCCGCTCTGCCGGCCAGATTGAGTACTGCTCCTCGTGATTCATTACTACCTTGTAGATCGTAGTATCTTCTTTCTCATCTCTGTTCATTTTGTCTCCTTACAATACTAGTTTGTGGTTTGCCTGCTCGCTGTAGGTTGCTCGTAGGCGATAAATTCGCGAAATACGCGGCTCATAGAAACCAAGATTGACAATAACACCATCATCGCACCGCACCCTCCATAAATGAGTGTGATATCTCGACCTACCAAATCATAGATAATTCCACCAAGGCCCATACCGACCGGTGCAATACTTCCAGAAAGAGTGTGTAGCAATCCGAAAGCACGCCCGCGAATCTCAGTCGGCGTGCTCATTTGTAATATCGTCGAAATGTTAACCCCATTGAATGCCCCCATCGCTCCAATCACAAACGCGAGTATTACAGCTTCTTTCAGGCTAGTAACAAAACCGAGTGACCCGATGATAATAGAGTTGAAGATCGCAAATGTGATCATCACTCTCCCACGGACTTTACCTTTAAGTTTGATGAAACCGGCGGAAAGAGATCCCGCCAGTATCCCAACACCGAAAATCGCTAATAAATAACCATACCAATCCATTTGGACTTTAAGGAAATCCTCCACGTAAAAAGGCATAAGCACAACGATCGGCATGGTGAAAAAATTGAAAATAGCCGAAAAGAAAAATAGTCTTCTCAGCCCCATGTTATTCCAGACGTAATGCAGTCCTTCTTTAATATCCTCCTTAAATGACTTGCGCTGCGTCTTTCCTGTGCCGCCCTTTTCCGGTATTGCCTGAGGGATCTTGATGAAAGATTCGCTGAGAGCAGCAAACAGGAAGCTCAGACCGTTAATCAAGACGAGTAATGGTGCTCCCCAAAGCCGAAAAAGCGTCCCGCCCAACCCCTGTCCTACGAATAAAGCCAACTGCGCTGTCAATTGGCGTAGAGAGTTCGCCCTTCTAACTTCATCCCGTGGCACCAGATCAGGGATCGCGGCTGATATCGCCGGAGTGAAAAATGCCACGCTGACTGACATGCAAAGTGTTACCCCCATAAGCCAGAAAATAATTATTTTTGTGGCATGAGGCACCAGGTAAAGTAAGCCTGCCAGCGAAAGGACCAGAATACCTCTCACAAGATCACAATAAATGATGATCTTGCGTCGAGAATGGCGATCAGCGAAGGTGCCGCCAACCCCGCTGAGGATAATATTCAGAATACCGGAAACCATGAGCATTGACGCGATTAGGCTGGCAGAGTCGGTTGCTCGTTTGATCCAAAATACCACTGCTATCACATAAACCTGCGAACCTAACTGACTGACTGACTGGGCGAGCCAAAGGAGAACGAAATTACGGTTGAACAGTCTAAGGGCTGAATAAAAATACCCTGACGATTCCGTAGGTGGTCCCAGGGTAGACTCGGGTGTGGGCAAATTTATGGATTGTTCCATCAGGTCTGGCAGCTCTG
The DNA here is from genome assembly GCA_022614735.1 of Acidobacteriota bacterium. Lineage (GTDB taxonomy): Bacteria > Acidobacteriota > Blastocatellia > RBC074 > RBC074 > JAKEHZ01. The sequence goes on from JAKEHZ010000198.1 coordinate 8,468, forward strand.
GCTCTCGCATCTCGGTATCCGGGAATGCCGCGCGGGCCATACTCTCTTCTTCGAGAATAGTCATCAATTCCCCGCCCAGGGCGATGTAGGCCTGGCTGACCGGAAGGCTGATGCAAAATTCCAAGAGCGACTTTTGATCGCGTGAGGCGTTTTTCACAGATACCGATGTCGGAATCGTGTTGGCGAATATCCTGACCTGCGCCTCCTCCCCAACACGCCTGATCTGCTCCGCACACTCTCGGTTTATCGGGCTGCCGTTATCATACTTTGTAATCAGAATGCCGAGCAGAGACAGGCGCCGATTGGACGCTTCACGCAGGTCGCTGACCATTTCCAGCAAATCAGGCAGAGCCCATGCTGAATCCGGTTCGGCGAAGACCGGAATCAGACAGTAGTCCGACACTGCAAGCGAAGACTTGAGTAGACAATCCACACTTCCGTGAGTGTCAATCAGCACGAAGTCGTACTCATCCAGCTTTTTCGTGTCAAAGACCTTTTTGAGGAGCATATTCTGCCCGTGTCCGTTTCCTAATTCGTTGCTCACCATACGGAGCCTCGGAGTCGCGGCCAGCAGGCTGACCCTTTCGATGTTGGTTCCGACGACGTAATCGTCGCAGGGAGCCTTGTCGAGCATTGCCTGGCAGAGCGTTTGTGAACCCAGATTCCCCCGCTCGACTCCAAGCAGTCTGGTGGAGTTTCCCTGAGGATCGTTGTCCACGACTAGCACCGACTTTCCCATACTGGCAAAGACTGCAGCGAGGTTGACCACAGTGGTGGTCCTTCCTACGCCACCCTTTTCATTTGCGGCAGTAACGATAATAGGCATTCACGATACTCCGATCGCATCGCGAGAAAGCCAGTGCGCGATCAGACTACGCAATTCCTCGTTGAAACTTGAAGCCAGATGCTCGATCGTCGCACGCTCATGCAAATTGCCGCTGTAGTTCCAGTGCATCTTTAATACCCCGCCTCGCACACTTCCCACCACATAGAGCGGATAGCTGCGCCGCCCCCGCAAGCTCCGCTCCGGCCCCTTATTCTCCTCCGCTCCGCGGAACAGCGTCGCTTCTGCTACTGGCTGATCGAGCTGTCCCAGATAGTTGAAATTCACTTCGGCTCGCGGCAATGAGGTCATCTGCTTCCTCACTCCCTCGTCCTGACAGAGGTAACGCAGCAGCCCGTAGCCGATCCCTCGCTGCGGAATCCCACGCAATTGCGTTTGCACAATCTTCAGTGCCTCGCCTGGCCCCTCCGCCTTGCTGATGTCCAGGAGCACCGGATAGATCGTCGTAAACCAGCCCACTGTCCGCGACATGTCGACCCCTTCCAGGATGTCTTCGCGCCCGTGCCCTTCCACTTCCACCAGCAGCCGCGGCTGTCCCGTCCAGCGCTCCCACGCCCTGGCCAACACCGTTAATAAGACCTCTTGCATCTGTGCGCCAGCAGCGGCTGGAATCTCCTGCAACAGCGCCTTCGTCACTTCTTCACCGAGCACAGTCACTACAAGTTCCGCTGAGACCTCGTTGTTGTCACCAGCAGGATTGTCCAGAGGCAAGGCCGGCACTTCACCGCTCACAGCCTCAATCCAATATGCCAGCTCCCGCCGGAGCTCAGCCGATTGCGCGTACTCGGCGAGCCGCCGCGACCAGGCTTGAAAAGAGGTGGTTTTAGCGGGTAGTTGTACTGTCTCCCCACGACCAAGCTGCAGATAGGTTGTCTGGAAATCTTCCATCAGGATGCGGGTCGAAATCACATCGACTATCAGATGGTGGAAGATCAGTTGCACCCGGTCTGCTCCATATCCGCCCAGCACAAAATAAGCGACTCGAAGGAGCGGTCCTTCTGAGAGGTTCAGGCTGCTCTGCAATGCTGTTGCAGCTAACTCAATTGCCTCTTTCTGCGATTCCATTGCCAGCTCGGATAGATCAATGACAGCAAAAGGCACCATCTCATCGCTCTCAGCGTTAACTTGCTCCCAGCCCGACTCTGTCTGCTGAAATCGCAAACGCAGAGCATCGTGATGGGTGAGCACATGCCTGATGGTCTTCGCAAGCAGCGCAGGGTCTAGCCCTTGAGGCACTTGGCGAAGGAAGGCCCAATTCCAATGGTGTGGATCTACCAACTGCCGCTCGAAGAAGAAGTGTTGAATGGGCGTGAGTGAGACCGGACCTATTATACTATCCTGCTCGGCCTGCGCCGCTTGGCCTGTGCCGGCCACCTCAGCCAGTCCGGCGATCGTCGGATGTTGAAATACCTGTGCAGGGGTAATCGCCAGGCCGGCCTGCCTGGCTCGCGCGACAATATGTATAATACGCATCGAATCGCCGCCCAACTCGAAGAAGCTGTCATCAACCCCCACCTGCTCCAGGCCGAGTACCTGTCCCCAAATAGCAGCCAGGGTTTGCTCTTTCCGGGTGCGGGGAGCTACGAAAGTGGTCGCCAGCTCCGAGCGGCTCTGTTCGGGCGCCGGTAGAGCACTCCGATCCAGTTTGCCGTTGGACGTCAGCGGCAGGGCCTCCATCCAGACATATGCGACAGGTACCATATACGCAGGCAGTTTCCGCTCCAGGAAGCTACGCAACTCGCTAATAGTAGGGACCGTCTCTTGGTGAGAAACCAGATAGACCACAAGGCGTTTGTTACCAGGTGCATCCTCCAGCGCCAGGACCACAGCTTCCCGAATGGCCGGATGCTGATGTAACACAGCTTCAATTTCACCCAACTCGATGCGGAGGCCGCGGACTTTGACTTGATAGTCGCTGCGACCCAGGAATTCGATGTTACCGTCGGGAAGGTAGCGCGCCAGGTCGCCAGTCCGGTAGAGGCGCGCACCTGGTTCATCACTAAAAGGGTTAGGAATGAATCGTTCGGCAGTAAGATCAGCTCGATTGAGGTAGCCACAACTCAATCCATTACCTCCAACATAAAGTTCTCCCGTGGCGCCGATGGGCACAGGTTCGCAATTTTTGTTCAAGATATAGAGAAGATTATTGGCTGATGCTTTCCCGATCGGGATGTTATTGAACGCCCTCTCTCCCCAGCTTAGCCTATTGCCAACCTTAAAGATGGAACAATTGATGGATGCTTCTGTAGGTCCATAGCCATTGTAGAGAACACAGTTTGTTCCGACTTTATTAAATATATCATCAACTGCCTTCTCGGTTAATAGCTCACCACCGAGGTGGAGCGCTTCCAGACTTTCCAGCCTGTCACTGAAGGGGAGAAGATTTCTGAAAAATGACGGGGTTGAATGAATGGTATTAATTCCATGTCCATTGATATAGCCGGCATACTCTGAAAAGTCGCTCAGTTCATCTTTCTCCAAAAAATGTAATGTTCCGCCAAAAAGGAGCGTAGTTAATAGCTCGAAGACGCCAAAATCAAAACAATAATTAAGATTTTGCAGCACCTTCGTGTGCTCGCCGAAGTTGAAATACTCCCTGCTCCAGCATAGTAATGGGCTCAGATTCCTGTGAGTGATCGGCACGCCTTTGGGAGCGCCGGTTGAACCTGAGGTATAGATCACATAAGCTAACTGATCAGGCTCTACGACCTTCTTTTTCCTAACTAGTTCTTCAGCGGCATAATTGTCGCAATCGTATACCTTCAACTCATCAGGATTTGTAGTTTCTGTCTGCACCTTATCCAGGCATATGATATGCTTCAATGAAGAACTCTCCCGAGAAATTTCAAGCGCTTTGGCCAGGTGCTTCTCATCTGTGACCAGAACCCTGATCCGGCAATCGCTGATTATGAAATTGATCCGTTCGATTGGGTGGTTTGGATCAATCGGCACAAAACCGCTTCCGGATTTCAATATGCCCAGCATCCCTATCAATAGGCGGGGGTGCTGGTCGGCCATTAACCCGATCAAGCTATGGCCGATCAAGCTATGCGATGAGTTGTTCTTCATAAGGAACCACCTCCTCGCTCGCCTCAGCCAAGGTCTCCGTGTTAAGGGAGTATCTCAGTGTCTGAAGAGGTCTTAGGATGCTCTCTATGCTTATCCCCTTTTTCAAGGCTAATATGACACCGGCAGCTTCGGCGTAGTTACCGACCTCGATAACGTTATTTAACTGAGCTGATGATTGAGTAATCTTCAGGATCGTCTCATTTTCCTGGACGGCAATAACTGGAATATTGTATTTCCTGGTAGAGAGGATAGGTATGCCTCCCAGACAACCTGCCGGGGTAACCACTGCCAGGAGGTTATTGATATTGATAATGTCGGCGGCACGACTATTTGCCCGAGCCTTGATCTGTGGCGCTCGTTCCAGGCCAATCAATACGCAAGCCAGGCCACTTACAGATGCCATCTCGCCAGCTCCTCTGGCGTCAACGATGTTATGCACAAGGTCCAGCTGTTTGATATTCAGCAGTGGGGCGTGAGCTGATGGTAGTTGAAACCGCCTGGTGATCAAGTGCGAGATAATTGCCTCAACGCCGCCGACCGGGTTTGAGTACTCGCCAGCGAAATGCTTCGCATAGTTTTCAGTCGGCAAGTCTTGAATATTACTCGTTATCGCTATTGCATTGACGCCTCTTGCTATCAGGTCCTCGCTCGCTTCAAATAATACGTCGGGGTTATCAATAGTGCCGACAAACGCCCCGGATTTGTTCTCAACGCAACGGCCGCCGATCGGCCGGTCTGTAATTACGTAATCCTGGATATTGACGCCGTGCGTCGCCCTCACTGCGTTGAGAATGTTGAAAACGACATCCAGCCCGCTAGAATCGGTTTTTTCAATGATCAAGCCGACTCTGTTTGAATAGGGCCAGTACAG
>JAKEHZ010000199.1 GCA_022614735.1 Acidobacteriota bacterium
AGGCCATGGCAAAGTCAGGATCAATCTTTGATGCGGTTTGAAAAGCTTCGACAGCCTCTTCGTACCAGAAGGAATGGAGCGCGGCGACTCCGCGCAGAAAATGTTGTTGCGCCGGTGGCGAGCCGGAAGTCGGAAAATCAATTGTCCCGAGTTGAGATTTTGGTTGTGGTGCTTGCGCACTTGCGCCGATCGCCAGAGTGATGAATGCAACGCAGAGAAGAGATACACTGGATACAATCCCAGTTCGGCGCATAAATCACCTCCTTGATGATTCGAATTGAATTGATTTCGTCAGGCGAGTTAACAATGATGTGCAGGTGATGGAGATGTCAAGAGAGAAAACGGAACAAACGGAAATAACGGAACAAACGGAAAAATCCTAAAGAATTTCCGTTTGTTCCGTTATTTCCGTTTGTTCCGTTTTCTCTTCGTCCCTTCCTTAATCGGATTTCACGGTTAAAAGAAGGGTCACCACGATTGCCGAACCACCCGCCACTTACTGAACGTGCAGTTCGTCGAGGTTTGGTCCGCCAGCGGTGGTGAGGGAGGTCACCCGCACCTTGGCACCCATAACAGAGCCGAGATTAGTCGTCAGCGAGATTGTCGTCCACTGTTCCCAACCGCCGGTCGGTGGGAAGCTCAGATTCCCGACGCTTGTCCCATTGACCGTTACGCTGGAAGTGCGATTAACCGTACTCCCATTGGCATAGCGGAAAATGAGCGTCCGGCTGCCAGTCTGGTTTACCGTAAACTCAACAAAGCCGTTGGCGACGCCGTCGGCGAAGTCCACAAAGCCCGTCCCGTTGAAACCATCCCAATTTGTCGCGACCCTATTTCCGCCGCCCAGGAAGCCGTTTTCTGCCTGATAGGCCACCACCAGGAAGGGTGCCATGGCAATGTCTATGAAGGCATCGGCAGGAGGTGTGACGTTCAGATTGGCAGAGGAATAAATCACGTCCTTGGGTGCCCCCAACGCCACGGACGTGTATTGAGATAGATCTATGCTGAAGATCGTCTCGTTGTTGATCCCGACCAGAGTATTAACTCCATCTTTAGTGGAGTAGATGTCGATATCGGCCGTCGGGTTGATGTTCACGAAATTGCCGGCGCCGTTTTTGATTCGGCCGATCGTCTGCAGTTGGCCTCCACCCGTGTTCGAGCTGCCGTTGGCAGTGAGCGGCGGCGCGATCGTTACAAAGGTATCCAGGTCGTAATCGATCGCGTAGAAGATAGTATTTGGCGCCCCGACATAGTTGTTGGTATACGAGCCTGCGCTGATGTTAGGGTCCACACCAAAGTTGACGTCACCCGCAGCATAGACCAGGGGCGCCTGGGGCACGGTCTGGTTGAGGTTGCCGCCGGTGGCAGCATTGACGACCGCAAAGTTTTGGTCGTTGCTCCCGATCACACGCAGCGCGTTGGCGACCGGGTTGAAGTCTGCCAGCGATTGGAACCCTCCGGCAAAACGAGGATTCAAGGTGCTTACCACAGTGGCTCTCAACGGAGTGGAATACAGGTTGATGAGTAGGATCCTGCCGGTGTCGGTCAAACCATAAACTGAGGTGCCGCTCCGGTCAGCCACGCGAAAATCAAGCCCGATCAAATTGCCATTGGCTCGGCTGACGCGACCTAGCGATCTGAAAGTGCTCGTGTTAGGCGTGAGAACATAGATCATGTTGTCACTGGTCAGGCAGTAAATATTCACTCTTGGCAAGACGACGCCACTGGTTTGTATGGTGGTGGTCGCAACCGATGAAACAGGTGCGCTGGATAAGTTAAGTTCGGTTTTTGCACTGGCCGTCTGCCTGCTCATCAGACCGAAGATCGATAAAGCAGCCAGAGCCAGCGTAGTTGATGTGAGCACTGTCAAAAATTTCTTCATTTTTTTGTTCCTCGAATAAGTTTTGCCCTCTCCCAGGTAAAGGCAAAGATCTGTCCACTCGTCGTGAATGAACAAGACAAGAGACTCCCTTACGGCAATCAGTAATTGCCGCACTCCAAGTAAAAAGCGTTAAATTGCAGGACGTGGTGACTGGAGCGAACGATATAATGGACTAGTGAGCGGGGCGCTATTTCTGGGTAAACTACTGCTCAATAGTTAAACCAGCTATGCCGGTTATGAGGGAATACATGTGACAGCAAGAAAGGGGAACTTGTTATTGGTGAGGTGAGGGCGAACGAACAATAACACAAGCCGTCATGATGTCACTGCTGATCTGTTGTCAATTAGATTAAGTCAATTAGTGTGAGACATTTATATATCTTCCTCGAACGTGTACGGTCTGATTTTAAATTCAGATCTGCGTGGGCTTCACTTATAATATAAGAAAAAATTCCAATGATTCTTGTGACCTTAATAAGGTGCGAGGGTTTCCCGCATGGCAGGTGAAATCGTCAAAGGTAGAGCAATCAGGTTGCGTGATTACCGCTATCCCGGCGAGCTACTATCGCTCGTGCTGACCTTTCTCACTCTCATCACGCTCTACGGGCTTGCGACAATCTTTTTCCCTGAGACCTGGTCATCGACTTTAAAAGCATTGATGGTGACGCTGGCCGGTCTCACTGTTTATATCATCACCGTAAAGCTGCAGCAGCGCGCGGCGTTTGGCACCCTCGTTCGCGTCAGCCCGCGTCAGTTTCCCGAGCTTTATGAATTGGCAGTTATAGCCGCTGGACGTTTATCAAGCCCGGCTGTGCCGGTCTATGTCAAACGAGCTTCGGAGATGAACATCTACACGCTTGGGTTGTGGCAAGGGCCGTTGATCGTTCTCACCTCATCGCTCGTCGATCAGATGGAACCTGACAACCTGCAATTCTTCATCGGGCGCGAGATCGGCCACGTCCAGGCCGGTCATACCTGGCTCCGCACATTACTCAGGCCACTTGGCACTGATGTGCCGATCATCGGCAGGCTGCTCAACAGCGTGGTCTTCGGAGATTGGATCAATCGCGCTGAATTCACCGCTGACCGGGCCGGCTTCATCGCCTGTCGTTCACTGACAACATCTGTGAGCACTATGCTCAAGTTTGGCGTCGGCATCAGGTTGTACGAGAAATTGGATATCAAAGAATTTCTCCAGCAGATCAACGAGGTGAGGAATATGAGCGGGCATTTGACAGAGATCCTCGCCGAACAGCCTTATTTGACCCAGCGAGTGCGCCTTCTCGTGCGCTTCGCCCTCTCGGATCGGTACCGCACGCTTGTGCCGGGCAGAAAGAGCCACACGGAGATCCTCGAAGCAATTCCGGAAGCCTTCATTTCATCGAGTATCGCGTTGTCAGAGATTACTCCGCTGATCGAGCTAAAAACTCAAACTGAGAATGAAGATCAGTTAAAAGAGTCGCAAACGTCCTTTGGTGACGAAGTAATCACTGTTGCCGAGTTTCTCGATAAAGATCCGCTTGATGAGAATGCGCCCGATCCACGGTTGACCCTGATTGCTGCCGACGGAAGTTCAACGCACATCCTGCGCCGATTATATACGCGCATTGGCCGCAATCAGGACAACGACATTGTGATCAATAATGATCGCGTCAGCCGCTACCACGCCGAGATCATCCGTGAAGGTGAAGAGATGAAGGTCCTGGACAAGAAAAGCCGCAATGGCGTATGGCTCAATGGCGCGAGAATCAGTGAGTCAGCAGTGATCAAGTCCGGTGATTTGATTCGCATCGGGCGGCAGGAATTTACTTTTGTAGAGAAAAACATTACCGCGGCCGTGGGGTAGCGGGGTCAGGAAATTGAGGATGTCTGAATCAAAAGCGAAAGTCACGACGGTCCCTCAGGCTTTTGAAAAAAAGGTGCGCGGCATGGCCGAGGAGGGCATTGCGACCAAGCGGCGCTTCTTCGATGAGTCTAGTGCCGATGTAGCGCGTGCCGCGCAAATGGTCATCGAAGCCATGCGGGCAGGCGGGAAGCTGATGATTTTTGGCAACGGCGGCTCAGCAGCGGATGCTCAACATATCGCGGCAGAGCTTGCATTCAAAATGGGGCGCGAGCGCGCAGCGCTTCCCGCACTGGCGCTGACCACTGACACATCACTTCTTACCGCGATCAGCAACGACCGCTCATTTGACTTCGTCTTTGCGCGGCAGATTCAGGCATTGGGGCGAAGAAGTGACATCGTGCTGGCGATTTCGACGAGCGGAAATTCGGCAAATGTGATTGAAGCCGTCAAAGAGGCGCGGGCCATGGAGATGAAAACCATCGGTTTGCTGGGCGCAGGTGGTGGGAAGGTTGCTGAATTGGTTGATCTGGCGTTGATCGTTCCACATCACGACACGCCGCGGATACAGGAGGTCCACATCGCGATCAGCCATATCATCTGCCAGTTGATTGAGGATGAATTGTGTCAGCATCTGGAACCACGGATTGACACAGATGCGACGGATATTCATGGATAAAATCAATTTCAACACAAAGGGTCAAAGGGTCAAAGGGTCAAAGGGTCAAAGGGTCAAAGGGGGATAAATGCTTGATTTTTTCTTCTTTGACCCTTTGACCCTTTGACCCTTTGTGTTGAAATTGATTTTATCCATGAATATCCGTCGCATCCGTGTCAATCCGTGGTCAACACTTATAAATGTCTATATACAGGCAACAACCGATCGATCTCCAGGGCATCTCGACTTACCCGCTTGCCTCGCGGCCCAGCAAAGTCACGGTGCGTGATTTTGCCAGGGCGCTGAGCGATGAAGAAGCACAAGGAGTGGCCGCCTTACTAGCTTCATTGCCGCATATCCTCACAGCAGACACGCTTCGCGCAGTCGCCTCAGATATCGTTCGAGCCAGGGCGAAAAAGCGCTCCATCATCTGGGGCATCGGCGGTCATGTGATCAAAACGGGTCTTGCGCCGATTTTGATCGACCTCATGCGGCGCGGATATATCACGGCAATCGCGATGAACGGGTCCGGCATAATTCACGATTTTGAGATCGCGATTGCCGGTTCGACTTCGGAAGACGTTGACGTCACTCTTAGCTCCGGTGAGTTCGGGATGGCCGAAGAGACCGGGCGTCTGATTAACGAAGCGATCAAATGCGGCGTGGCCGAGGATTGCGGAGTCGGCGAATCGGTCGGACGCGCGCTGGTTGAGATGAAACCACAATATGATGGGTTCTCTCTTTTACACGAAGCCTACAAGATGCGTGTGCCGGTCACTGCTCACATCACGATCGGCACCGATATAATTCACCTGCATCCTCACGCAGACGGCGCTGCTATTGGCGCGGCGACGTATCGCGACTTTCTCCTTTTCACCTCGCTTGTTAAAGAACTCGATGGCGGCGGGGTCTATCTCAATATCGGCTCAGCAGTGACGATGCCGGAGGTTTTTTTGAAAGCGGTGACAGTCGTCCGTAATTTAGGCCATTCGCTCAAAGATTTCACGACGGCAAATTTTGATTTCATTCAGCATTACCGGCCTCTGACCAATGTTGTGCGGAGACCTGTGGCGGATGGGGCGGGGCGCGGTTATAGCGTGACGGGGCATCACGAGTTGATGATTCCGTTGTTGGCTGCAGCGGTTATTGATTGCGGATTGCGGATTGCGGATTGCGGATTTAAAGATAACTAGTACCTAAATTGCTGAAATCTTTTCAAATCCGCAATCCGCAATCCGCAATCCGCAATCCGCAATCAAAACACTCTTCGTGCTTCTTCTGGCGACAGATACGCTCCCTGCAATCGAACCGGTTCACCTACATCCTTAAACAACAGATCGCCGCGCCCGAGCAGAGTTTCGGCGCCGGAATAATTGAGCAGCATTTTCGATTCGATCGCTCTCTGCATCTTCAACCCGACGCGAGCGGGGATGTTGGAATCGAGCACGCCTCTGATGATCTCACGGCTTGGTTGCTGTGTGACCAGTATCAAATGAATACCTGCGGCGCGAGCTTTCTGACCGAGCCGAATGATCTGCCGCTCAATCGATTGGCGCATTTTGCGGTCGCCCGAAATCAAATCTGCATACTCGTCACAGATGCAAAAAATCCTGGGAACCCGCTTCCCGGTGCGCCGGACATAAGTGGAGATTGAATCGTCTCCCTTTTTACCAAGCAGATGATAACGGCGGTCCATCTCATCAGCGAGATTGGCAAGGACCTGCGTGACGGGATGCTCATCCGGAAAGATAATCGGGCAGTAGAGAAATGGAGAATTGCGCAGAGCGTGGAAGGCATTTCGCTTCGGATCAATAAGCAGTAGCCGCAGCGTCGAGGGTGTGTTTGTGGTAATTAGGCCGGCGATTGCCGTGCGAAGCCACTCGCTTTTTCCGCTGCCTGTTGTTCCGGCGACAAGCAGATGAGCGTCTTCGGGTTGAGCGAAGTCGATCAGTTGCAATCGCCCTGTGAGGTCAATACCGATCGGCGCCTTTGAACAGCCGAGCAGTTGATCGGGCGCGGGCAACTGCGAGCGGATTTGTGAGAAGAGGACCGTTTGCCGATCGCGCCGCTGAAGATCGATCACGACGCGACCACCTTCGGTGCTGATGCGGGGTGGCGCATCGAGCTGCAATCGGACTTGAATCTCTTTCACCAATTGTTCGATAGCGCGAAGCTTGATGCGTGATCCGAGCCTGATCGGAAAACGGAGGAAAGTCGGCCCTGCGGTCACATCTCCGTCGAGTTTTACTTTTGCCCCATACTCCCTGAGCGTGCTGACCAGCTGTTCACCGATCTGCGCATGCTCTGGTTTTATCGCAGTCGCGATGTGGGGCTTGCTCTTGAATATTGAATGGGGAAGGTTCTCCGGAGCAGCAGAGGGAGATACGCCGGCCAATTTGCCGATCAGTTTTTTCAGGCTCGTTTGGGCCACTGCGAGCTCTGAGGCCGAAAACAGACGCTCACGGCGCTGCGGCTCGAAGCTCACCAGAGCCAGTGTGCCCGATGCTTGCTTACCCGAAGCCTGAAGCATTTGATGGTAGAGGCAGACTTGAGCGAGGTCGGCCTCAGGAGCGCTTCTCCCCGTCTTCAGTTCAACCACGCACCATTGCTGTGTCTCGGGGATCCTCCAAACTGCGTCGGCGACTCCGGTCAACCGCACAGCATCGGACCATTCCGGCAGGCAAATTTCCCAGGCGAGTTCCTGTTCAACGCGGATTGCATCGGCCAGCGCCAATTCTTCATCGCCGCGCTCGCGGAGTTGCCAGAGAAGTTCCGCGAGCCACTGGCACATCTCCTGCACCGCATCCCAGAAATTCAAGACCTCATCAGTGATGTGATGAAGCACGGCCTGATGCTGGCGCAAACGTGGACCGACAAGGTTCTGATAGACGTGTTTGACGAGGGCGCGACGCCATTCATCGGGCTCGGGTTCAGCCTCATCAATCGCAGCGCGAAAATTGAGCGTTACATAAGGGCCCACGAGAGTCGCAAAGACTTCGTGAAAAAGACGGCCCAGCAGGGCAGTTGAGGGTGAGCCCTCACCGGTCCCCTGCGAACCGCCGGCAGCCCGAAAGATCGCAGCGCGCACATCGCGAACCTGCAACGCGACAGCCACTAATTCACCTCCTCTTCCGGTTAACAATTTCAACACAAAGGGTCAAAGGGTCAAAGGGTCAAAGGTAGGATAAATGCTTGATTTATTGCTTCTTTGACCCTTTGACCCTTTGACCCTTTGTGTTGAAATTGTTAACCGGAAGATGAAACTTGCCTAAAATTTCGTTTGTTTCGTTATTTTCGTCTGTTTCGTATTCTCCTTAGCCGAGAGTATTCGCTTCACCGCCAGACGATTGCAGGGTGAGCTGGAAGATCACCGCCGGTGGTCCGTTGAGTATGCCGAACCGTTCGGGATGACGGCGTGCGCAAGCTTCAATCACCGCTTCATCGCGATCGAGCTTACAAGCGGCGTCTGCTACTGAAACGAGATTGTGGTTGTGCAGCAATTCGCTGATATCCTCGCATAGTTCGAAATCATCATTATCTTCGTTTTGATCCGGCGAAGTGACCGTCTCCGGCAACAATGTGTCCAGCAATTCACGCAAAGGGAGGAGTCTCGTATCGAGATTTGCCGCGAGCCAGTCCTGCACGGTGGCAGGTGAGACCGATTCGCCGCTGTTAGACAGATCGCCGGCTTTCGCATCCGACAAGAGTCCGCGCAACGCATCGAGCGCAGCAATCATCTCTGCTGAAGCGCTGAGCCATTGGAAGCCCTGAGCCAGCAATTGCTCGCGGTGCTCTCTCGTCTTCTTCGCGCCCGTTCCGATGGGCAACCGGGCATCGCGGAGGAGAATGAATTTCTCGCGCGTCGGTTCTTCGAGCACTTGCTCCTTGACCTGATCGCGCAGGCGACGCAGGCGTCCGGCCAGACTGGTCATATTGCGATGATTGCAGAGACACACACTGATACGGCTGCGAGGGTTTTCAAAGACGAGATCGGCATCGCGAAACCGCACAGTGGCTTTGAGCTCCCAACTCGGATCGATTAAACGCAACAACAGCGGCAGCCCGTGCGTGACAATTTGATCCGTCTGGTCTGTTGAGACAGTGGCCGCTGCGTGATCCAGACGCTCTTCAATGTTTTGAGCCAGATAATCTGTGATCGGAGGTTTAGTCTGGAGCAGCTCAGGTCGCAAGACGGCCTCGAACTTTTCTGCGCAAAACGAGAGCAGCTCGCGAGGAGTGTATTTATTCAGACGCAGTGCCTCGTCGATGTCAGATTTGCGTAGCGGCCAGAATCGTTCAGGATTGGCCGCTCGCAGGCTGCGCAGTTCAGTGCTCGTATTAAGACGCGCCTCAACCAGTCGTTCTGCTTGTTCGGGTAATAGTGGTGAGATCAGCCGAGCGCCGAATTCAACCAAACGGTCACGGTCCGAACTGATGAGAAGTTGGTCGAGTTTCAGGTAAAACTGGGTGAGTATACAAGAGATGATTAAGACGTTTCTGGTACTGTCGTGCAGGTAACTGGCCATCTGTCCAAATTTAAGTAACCCGGCAATGTCGTCGGGGTGTGACTGTAATGCTTCGACCTGATCGAAGCAAAAGACCAGCGGAATATCCGCATCAGTCAATCGAGTCAAGCTCAGAACGATGCGTCTCGCGCGTTCCTCGGGTTCATCATCCTGGTCTGTATTCACTTCGAGCCGGCTGAGAGCAGTCTCCGGCAGAGACTCACCCCGCAGCCACGCGCGCGCATCACGGCGATGACGACCGAGAAGCAGATGGCCCAACACTGTTATGAGATCACGGTCATTTAGCTGTGTATGCTGATCAAGCCGGTCGAGCGCATCCTCCATCTCTACTGAAGCATCGGGCGAAGATCGGATCTGGTTCTTTAATCGCTCGAGCCAGATCCGCGGCTCGCCGATCTCAGGGTAAACAGCATTGAGGCGCGGCAGCAATATCCGCTCGAGTTGTGAACGTCCATCGGCTGTAGGCCGCAGCAAATCTTCACCGTAGCGGTAACGTAAGTGCCGCCAGATCATCTGAGGGCTGGTCTGCAAACGGACGGAGACAAAGACCGCAGGCGGTGCAGCGCCATATATCGTCAGAAGACCTGCAAGATATGCCTGCAATCGGGCAAGCAGATGCGTTTTGCCGCTGCCTGCCTCTCCATACAGGAGCACTGAGGTCGATTGATGTTCTGAGCGCACATGCTCCAGCGCACGACGGCAGAGATCGAAGGCGTCCCGGTGGATCTCCGGCACATCAACGACATCGAGATGCCAGGGATCAGCTACGATAGCGCTGCGGAAGGGGTTTGAGAGAGAAATCGGGGGATTCATCTTAACTCGATGCCGACATAATAATTGCCCCTCTCATCAGCGACTAACTCAGCGCGCTCCTGCTCGCTGAGAACGTATGGGAAGTTGTGCCGTTGTAGGGATACGCGATATTTTTCGGCGAGGCCGAGCACGGTGCGATCAAAGCTCGACTTGTCCCATCCTTCGTTCTGCAGCGACCGCCACAGATCGTTGAGAGGGACCAGCCCTCCCGGCGCCGCCGCAAGTTTGACTTGCACCATCCGCGCCAGAAGCTTCTCGCTCAGATCGTTTTGCCCCGCGCCGAGGTTTTTTGCCTGAGGGTGGTTAAGAGTGCGCATCACATCGAGGATCTCTTCGGGTGAGAGCTTGAGCTTTTTACTGAGCCTGGCGATGGCGTCTTCGATGTAATCGCGCGGATCGGGAGGTTTTGTTCCATAACGCGTCGTGCGACCGCCGATGAATGGGGGCAATGTTTGCACCTGGTTCTCGTCAAGGAGTCGTGTGAGCAAACCAATTTGTCGCTCCTCATCGAAGCCTGACAATTTCGATTTCAGCTTTCGTAAGAGTTCTGATTGCGTTCGTGGTCGCTGAGCGAGGAGATTGAGCATCATCTCACGAGCAAATTCCTCCAGACTGCGTGACCAGTAGCGCGGCTGTTTGCTCCGGCCTCTCGGGGCGTAACGATAGATGCGGTCTGACGAGACCTGCTCTTCCAGCAACTGGCAGAGCCTTTCTCTGGGCATCTTAAATGGGCCAGTCAGTCTGTCGCGTAGTTGTTTAGCAGTGACAGGCTGCGCGGCCTGCTCGAGCGCTTTGAGGACCACTTCGATCTCAATCGAGGGGTCAGCGAGCGGATGAGTGGTGGCGGATGATGTGTTCATGATCGTCTTCAGATCTCTCACCTGCAGGGGGCAGACCTGTGAAGGTCTTTCTGCATGCAATCGCGGCTGTGAGCAGCGTTAAAAAGCATAGCATTGACGAAGAAGCCAGGCAAACTTATAGTTCAATTTATCATGCTCGATTTAGCTATTCGTGCCGCGCGTGAGGCGGGGGCAATCTTGCAGGAATACGCTGCGCGCGGTTTTCAGATCACACACAAAGGCCGCATCGACCTCGTCACCGAGGCCGATCTTGCCAGTGAACGTCACATCAAACAACTGATCACTTCGCATTACCCGACGCACTACATTCTTGCCGAAGAGAGCGGCGTCAGCTCTCACAGCGATTTGACAGGCGATTATTGCTGGATCATCGATCCGCTTGACGGCACTACCAATTATTCGCACGGGTTTCCGTGCTATGCCGTGTCCATTGGTCTCGAATCCAGGGGTGAGATGGTCATCGGTGTGATCTATGACCCGACTCGCGATGAGCTCTTCGCTGCCGAACATGGCGCCGGGGCGACGCTCAATGGCGAAAAGATTCAGGTCTCGGATGTCGATCATCTCGAACGCTCGTTGGTCGTTTCAGGTTTCCCCTACGATGTGCGCGAACGAATGGAGGAATATCTGCCCGCGTGGCGCATGTTTCTCGAAAGAGCGCAAGGGGTCAGGCGATTGGGCGCAGCGGCAATCGATATGTGCGCTGTCGCCATTGGGAGGATGGACGGATTCTGGGAGCACGGGCTGAATCCCTGGGACACTGCGGCAGGCTGGATCCTCGTCGAGGAAGCCGGTGGCCGCGTCACCAAAATGGATGGTTCGCCATTCGATAATTATTCGTCCAGCTTGCTCTGCACAAACGGAAAGATTCACGAAGAGATGCTGGCTGTGCTTGAAGACGCGTAAATGACAATGCCCCAACAGTTCGCGCGCAAACTGACCCTCTTCGATGCGACGATGATCGTCATCAGCGGGATCATTGGCTCAGGCATCTTCATCAATCCCTACATCGTTGCCGGCACCGTCAAGACGTCTTTTCTGATTCTTGCGGTCTGGTTCACCGGAGGTTTGATCGCGCTTGCCGGTGCTTTCGTCTTCGCCGAGCTGAGCACGGTGATGCCACGAGTCGGCGGCCAATATGCTTTCTTTCGCGAAGCGTTCCATCCGCTCGTCGCTTTTCTTCATGGTTGGTCGTTGCTGTTGATCATTCAATCCGGGGCGACAGCCGGTGTCGCTGTCGCTTTCGCGAAATATCTCAAACCGCTGCTCGATCTGCCTGATAAACTGGTGGCGCCGCTGGCCGTGGCAATTCTGCTGGGATTGGCGGCTTTCCACGCCCTGGGAATCAAGCCGGGCGCAATTCTGCTCAACGTCATCACCTTCGGCAAAACGCTCGCTATCGCCGTTTTGATCGTCAGCGCATTTGTGCTGAGCGAAAAATCAGGGATCACGTTTGAACCTCTCACGCCACCCGATCTTCGCGGGTTCGGCTTGACCTCTGCTTTCTTCGCCGGACTCGTGCCAACGATGTTCGCTTATGGAGGATGGCAAAACCTGAATTTCGTGTCCGAAGAGGTTCGCGATCCAATACGTAATCTTCCGCGCGCAATTATGATCGGTGTTTTGTGCGTGATCGCGGTATACGCAAGCGCAAACATCGCATACGTTCATGTGCTCACAGCGCCCAGACTGGCAGCGACAGAGACTCCGGCGGCTGATGTCGCCGGGCAATTGATGGGCAGAACGGGTGCGCAGGTCATCAGCTTACTCATCGTCATTTCGACTTTCGGCTTTATGAATCTGGCTCTGCTGAGCGCGCCACGTGTTTACTATGCGATGGGCGTAGACGGTGTGTTCTTCAAATTTCTCGGCAAGCTCAGCCCGCGTTTTCAGGTCCCGACGGCGGCGATTCTGCTGCAGGGAGTATTGGCCTCGGTGTTCGCTCTTTCGAACCGATACGATGAGCTTGTCGGGTATGCGGTCTTTGCCGACTGGATATTCTTCGCATTGGCCGGAGCGGCACTCATAGTCTTTCGTC
>JAKEHZ010000200.1 GCA_022614735.1 Acidobacteriota bacterium
AGAAACAGAATGCCGAGCCTGCCAAAGCTCCGCAGAGGGATAATGAAAGCGGCGCCCAGTCCGGTGAGAAGGCGGAGGCGAAGAGCGAAACCAAGCCGAGGACCTATGCCAACGATGACCGTCTGGCCGATTACGACCGCGACGCCGAGAACAGCCGCGCCGCCCAGGCATCGACGCGAATGCCCGAAGATGTTGATGCCGATATGATCCGCGTCAGAGCTCGTCTCGCCGAACTGCGCGCCAGAATACCGGCGGTCGAAAAAGCATACGCCGTGGTCGAAGGCAGAAAGATTGCCAACGGTCGCATCCATCGCAAAGGCGATCCGAAAAATTTGGGCGACGAAGCGTCGCGCGGTTTTCTGACCATCCTGGGCGGACAGCATCTGCCCGCCGAGCACAAAGGCAGCGGGCGTGATCTGCTCGCCCGGTGGATTGCCGATGCGAACAATCCCTTGACCGCGCGTGTCATGGTCAATCGCATCTGGGAATACCATTTCGGCAAAGGTCTGGTGCAGACGCCGAATGATTTCGGCAGACGCGGAAAAGCGCCGACGCATCCTGAATTGCTCGACTGGCTTGCCGATCAATTCGTTAAAAACGGATGGTCAATCAAAAAGATGCACCGGCTGATTATGCTCTCGCGCGTTTATCAACTGGCGAGCAGGGAAGAGAGTGCGGATTGCGGATTGCGGCCAATTCTGGATGCCGATTGCGGATTTGGAAGAAAGAGCGGGAGAGCGGGGGATGTGGGGCGCCGGAGTTTGCCGGGCCGGCTCTTTGCGGCTAATGCCGCGATTGACGTGAATAACGATTATCTGTGGCGTTTCGATCGCCGCCGTCTGGAAGCTGAAGAGATCCGTGACACGATTCTGATGGTAGCCGGGATGCTTGACCGCACGATGGGCGGTGAGCATCCCTTTCCGTCGGAAGGCACCTGGCGCTTCTCACAACACGAGCAGTTCTTCGCAGTTTACGACACCAATCGCCGCAGCGTTTATCTGATGCAGCAGCGGTTGAAAAAGCACCCGTTTTTTGAGCTTTTTGACGGCGCGGACACGAATGCGACAACAGACAGCCGTGGACAAAGCATTACGCCCGTGCAGGCATTGTTTTTGATGAACAGTCCATTGATCCACGAACAGTCGGATCAATTCGCCGTGCGCGTGGGGATGGCTTACGACACGATTCGCGATCGGATTGACTACGCCTTCCGATTGGCGTACGGACGACCGGCCAGGCCGGGAGAGATTCGTGAAGCACAAGCTTACCTACGGCAGACGCGGCAGGAATTGCAGTCGGGGAACACGCCGGCCGAACGATTGACTCGCGCTTCGCTCTCGAGTTATTTACGTGTAGTGCTAAGCAGTAATGAATTTTTATATGTAGATTGACAGCGATTCTCGTTTTGAGCGAGCCTAAAGGATTTACGGCCTCGCCGAGGCCGTAAATCCTTTAGGCTCGCCCAAAACGAGAAATGAGGATCAAATTTATGGAAAACACTCACACTCAAATCTGTCGCCGCCAGATGATCCGCTCGCTCTTCAGCGGATCGATCCTCATGCCCGCCGTTATTTCCCAGTTGCTTGCAACGGACGGGCTAGCCGCAGAACTAGGCTCTAACAATCCGCTCGCGCCCAGGCAGCCGCATTTTCCGGCCAAATCCAAACGTATTATCTTCATCTACCTGCCCGGCGGCTGTTCGCACGTCGATTCGTTCGACTACAAACCGAAGCTGATCGCAGATGCGAAGAATCGCGTTCTCTATCAGGGCAGACGCAAGCTTGGAGTGCCGCTTTGGGAATTCAAGCCGCGAGGCAAGTGCGGAACCTACACGAGCGACCTCTTCCCTCACATCGGCGAAGTGATGGACGACATCTGCCTGATCAATTCGATGCGCAATGATCACAATGATCATTTCCAGGCGACATTAGGCATTCATACCGGCTCGGTGACATTCAAACGTCCGAGCATCGGCTCGTGGGTCAGCTACGGTCTGGGCACTGAAAATCAGAACCTGCCTTCGTTCGTGGTGCTCGCGCCGCTGCTCCCCTATACAGGCGCGCAGGCGTGGGATGCGGATTTTCTGCCTGCTGTACATCAGGGCACGCGCGTCGTCGCCGGCAGCGAGCCTGTCCCAAACCTCAATCGCCGTTCGCCTTCGGAGAAGATTCAGAAAGCCGAGTTGAGCCTGCTCGAACGGTTCAATAATCGTCATATGCAGACGCGCGGGAAGGATACGCAGCTCGAAGCGCGCATCAAGTCATATGAGACCGCATTCGGCATGCAGCGTGAGATGCCCGAAGTACTCGATCTTTCGAAAGAGACTGATGCAACACTGAAGCTTTACGGGATGAAACGCGGGCAGACTACGGGCTTCGGCTGGCAGTGCATCGTCGCGCGGCGAATGGTCGAACGCGGCGTACGCTTCATTGAATTGATTGATGTGGGGGCATCGAAGAACTGGGACGCGCACGGCGATATGAAGACACACGAGCCGCTGGCGCGCAACATTGATCAACCGATTGCCGGATTGATTCGAGATTTGAAATCTCGCGGGCTGTTCGAAGACACATTGATCGTCTGGACGACCGAATTTGGTCGCTCCCCTACGGCCGAAGGCGAGTACGGGCGCGGCCATTTCGCCAATGCTTTCTCATCATGGATTGCGGGAGGCGGCGTCAAAGGCGGAGTGGTTTACGGTAAGACGGACGATTACGGAATGAAAGTCGCCGAAAAGGAATGCCACGTCCACGATTTCCATGCAACCATACTACATCTGCTCGGCTTCGATCACACCAGACTGACGTTCCGGCACGGAGGGCGCGATTTCCGTCTGACCGACGTTCACGGCAATGTGGTCAAAGAGATTCTGGCTTGAGGCAGCGTAGAGACAAGCTCAGCGTTTGGAAAGCACGACCTGTCTGAGATCTTCAAAACGCTTTTCCATTTGTACAAAGCGTTCGTCGAATCGTCTTTCCATTTGGATAAAGCGCTCGTCGAATCGTTTTTCCATTTGGATAAGGCGCTCGTCGAATCGTTTTTCCATTTGTGTAAAACGTTCGTCAAATCGCTTTTCGAGCACTCCCGTCGCCCAATACATCGAGCCAAGCAGCGTCCCCGCCATAACCACGATGAAACTGATGAATTGCCAGGCGGTCATGCGGTTTCCGGCAGCGATCGACTTGTTGAGTTGTTCGAGAGAAGCTTCAGTTCTCGACACTCTGTTGATAGTCTCCGTAAGTTGAGGTCTCAATTCGGCGATTTCAGCTTTGACGGTAATGTCACTGGTATTGTTCATATTCCATCTCCTGATAATGGAGGTGGCGATTGCAATTGTAGCACAGCTGACGCCCTTCCGTTGCAGATGCGTAAAATGAATTGAAAAATCAGATCAGACCTTAACTCCTCATTATGCACACTACCGCTGAAGAGACTGCTGAGATACTGTCTTCCAGTTCCGTCCGAGCCACAGCTCGCAAGAGAGCCGCCGCAAAATGGGCAGCCATCTTGATCATCGGGTTCGCCATTGCGCTCTCCCCGCGTCCTGAAGGCATCACTCCACAATCGTGGCGATTGCTGGCGATCTTTATCGCGACGATTGTCGGCTCGGTCCTGCATCCATTACCCATCGGCGCAATGGTCATGATCGGTGTGATCGCGCTCATTGCAACCGGCACATTGACTATCAATGAGGCTCTGTCGCGTTACGCCGATTCCACAGTCTGGCTGGTGCTTGGCGCATTCTTTCTCTCGCGCGGAATGATCAAAACGGGGTTGGGTCACCGCATTGCATTTCTCTTCATCCGCGCAATTGGCAGACACGCTCTCGGGCTGGCATATGCGCTGGTTGCGACCGGCGCGATGCTTGCCTCGGTCATTCCATCAACCACAGCTCGTTGCGGGGGAATCATCTTTCCCATAGCTTCAAGCATCTCCGAAGCCTTCGATTCTAAGCCCGGCGTGACGGCACGGCGGTTCGGCGCATTTCTGATGGTGACGCTTTACCAGTCTGAAGTCGTCATCTGCGCGATGTTTTTGACCAGCGCCGCCGTCAATCCGATGCTCGCTCAATTCACACAGCAAGTTACCGGGATCGAGTTGAGCTACAGTTTCTGGGCGTTGACTCTGGCTGTGCCTGCAATTGTGTCGCTGACGATTGTGCCGTTTCTGATCTACAGGCTCTTTCCGCCCGAAATCCGACATACCCCTGAAGCTGCAAAGATGGCTGCCGAGGAGTTGGTCAAGCTGGGACGATTATCGTCCGATGAAAAGATCATGTTCGGTGTTTTCATCCTTGCTGCGACGCTCTGGATGACTAAAGGCTGGCACGGACTTGATTATGCGGTCGTTGCACTGATCGGCGTCGGCGCTCTCTTGCTGGCCGGAATAATTGACTGGGATGATGTGCTCGGCGAACGCAACGGCTGGGACGTGTTTATCTGGTATGGCGGATTGCTGATGATGGGCTCGGCGCTGGGAGAAACGGGTCTCACGAAAAGGTTCGCCGACTTTTCAGCGAGCTTTACTGCGGGATGGCGTTGGTGGGCGGCGCTCGGAATTCTGCTCTTGATCTATTTTTACGCGCACTACAGTTTTGCCAGCATCACCACGCACGTCGCCGCGATGTATATTCCTTTCCTCACTGTAGTGATTGCAGCCGGAGCGCCGCCATTTCTGGCTGTGCTTGCGCTGACTTCATTCTCACACCTGAGCGCGTCGCTGACGCATTACGGCACGACGACGGGACCGATCTATTTCGGCTCGGGCTATGTCAGTCAGAGTGATTGGTGGCGGCTCGGGTTGATCGCCTCGGTGTTTAACATTTTGATTTGGACGACTGTTGGGTTTAGCTGGTGGAAAGTGTTGAGGTTGTGGTAACTAATGAAAAAGATCAACCGCCAAGAAGCCAAGAACGCCAAGAAGGCGGCAAGACCTTGGCGTTCTTGGCTTCTTGGCGGTTGATCTTTTACTGAGGAGTTATTCATGGCGCTTTGCGACGCCCTGAAACAATGAAAACTAGAGGCTGGGGGCTGGAGGCTGGGGGCTGGAAGTTGGAGAAGGTACGAAATCTTCTCTCCAGACCCAGCCCCCAGCCTCCAGCCCCCAGCCTCTAGTTTTCAGAGGAGACACGCAATGATCAGCAATCGACGCGATTTTCTCAAAACCACTGCTGCGAGTGGCGCAGCCGGCGCAATGGGTCTCGTCTCGCAACGCTCATCATCGACCGCCGGTAAATCGAACGAGCTTGCCGCGAAGCTTGAGAGGCTGCAGGCCGCGCCCGTGCTAAAAACCGAATTCTTCCAACAACCTGTCAAGATAGCCTCGATTGAGCTGCTCAAGAATGGCAGGCATTACCTGGTTCGCGCGCGTTCGACCGACGGCGCTGAAGGTATTGCGGGCGCGCACGATTCGGTCATGGCTACAACATTTCCGATCTTTCTCCAACGCGTGGCGCCTTTCTTCATCGGCAAAGATGCGCGGGAATTGGAATCGCTGGTCCACGGTGTTTATCTCAAAGATTCGAACTATAAATGGCAGGGCCTGCCCTTCTGGGTCTGCGTGGCTTCGCTTGAAATTGCCGTCCTGGACCTGCTCGGCAAGGTCGCGCACAAGCCTCTTGGCGATTTGCTCGGAGGGGTCGTGCGCAAGGAGATCGCCGTTTATCGCGCCAGCGGCAATCGCGGCAACTCGCCCGAAGCGGAGATCGATTATCTGAAAAAGATCGTCGCCGAGACCGGAGCGAATGCGATCAAGTTCCGATTGGGTGCGCGGATGCGATACGACGACGCCTCGACGAGACGCGATCACTCGCTGATCCCGCTGACGCGCAAAACCTTCGGCGACAAGATGACGATCTACGCCGACGCCAACGGCTCTTACGATATTCCGATGTCAATAAAGATCGGCAAGATCATGGAAGAGTATCGCCTGAGCTTCCTCGAAGAACCCGTGCCGTTCGATTACTACGACGAGACGAAACAGATCGCCGACAGGCTCAGAATCCCCATTGCGGGCGGCGAGCAGGAGAGCAGCTTGCGGCGATTCCGCTGGATGATCGAAAATGATGGCGTGCAGATCGTGCAGCCGGACCTGCTCTACTTCGGCGGTTTGATTCGTTCGGTCAAAGTAGCGCGCATGGCAGCCGCAGCCGGAATGGATTGCACGGCACATATGTCTGGTGGTGGACTCGGTTATTTATACATCGCCCATTTTGCCTCGTGTGTGCCGAATTGCGGTCCGCATCAGGAATACAAAGGCGATGGTGATACGACTCCGGTCACTTGCGAGAGCTCGTCGCTGAAGAGCGAGAATGGCGTGATGAAGATCCCTTCGGGACCGGGGCTGGGGATAAATTTCGATCGAGAATTCATTAACAAAGCCGGGGTCGTTTCGCTCTGAGTGAAAATGAAGAGAACTATAACAACGGTGAGACACGCGTTATCTGGGATCGCATCCTTCATCCCAGGTGTCAAGAGGTATACACCCAAAGGTACTGGTGGCACCGATTCCGCGAGATATTGTTACTCTGTTTGGCTTCGCCATCTGGCAATGGCCGAAACTAACGGCCTCAATACTTATCCTCGAGTTGTTGCGGAGTTGGGGCCTGGAGATTCTCTCGGGATTGGCTTAGCAGCACTAATCTCAGGTGTCGACAAATATTTTGCGTTCGATATCGTTGAGCATGCGGATACAGAAAGAAACCTGCAAATCTTCGAAGAATTGGTCTCTCTGTTTAGAAACAGAGTAGATGTACCAAGAGAAGATGAATTCCCGAACCTCAAGCCATACCTGGAAACGTACAAATTTCCGAGAAGGATTTTGATGGATGATCGATTAAGTCGAGCATTAGAAGATGACCGAATTGAAAGGATAAAGAATTCAATACGTGACAGGAATTATCACAATCCTGTTCTTGAATATCGGGTTCCCTGGTTCGATCCGCTCGTTATCGGAGAAAGATCTGTTGATATGATCTACTCGCAGGCAGTTCTTGAGCATGTCGATGATTTGAGCAATACCTATCGAGCTATGCATTCATGGCTTAAACCGGGTGGATATATCTCGCATATGATCGACTTCAAATGCCACAAGACGGCTGATGAATGGAACGGCCATTGGACTTATTCAGATCTTACCTGGAAACTGATAAGAGGAAAACGTTCGTATTTACTTAATCGAGAGCCACACTCAACTCACTTGAAGTTATTGCTTGAAGAGGGTTTTAAGGTTGTCTGCGATCAGACAATCAAATCGAAATCGCCGATCACGAAAAGAAGTCTATCAGGCAGATTCAGAAACATGTCAGATGAAGACTTGACTACAACTGACGCATTTATCCAGGCGATAAAAGAGTAAAAACTCACTCTCTTGACCTGTGAGCAGCAATTTCTTTCAGCCTCTCTTCTTTTCCTTTCTTCTTCTCGTTGTATCCTCGGTCACCATAAGGCTTCAGCTTCTCCAGCCATAACTCCTCCAGGAAGGCCAGATCTTCACGATAGTCATAACCACGTTCTTCCCTTGGCTGGAGTTCATCAATAATCTCAAAAGCGAAGCTTTCGCTGCCGAATTCGTCCCATTCTGCCTGAAGACCGTGGTTCCCATGTTTCCCCATCCTTAACTGGAATTTGTGCCGGTTTAGAATGCCAGGGAGATTAAGACTTACTCCAATCAATACTTTATCATTGGCGATGTTACGTATCTGGAAAACCCCCATCGGCCTGTGATTCTGCTTATACGCTCGTGTCAACTCTTTCTTTCTGTTATCCATTCTCAATCCTACTGGTACTAACGGATATTGTGGTTGTGAAATGAAGAGAGAATACGAAACAGACGAAAATAACGAAACAAACGAAAAAGTGACTCTTTTTCGTTTGTTTCGTTATTTTCGTTTGTTTCGTATTCTCTCTTCATTTCACAACCACAATATCCGTTAGTATCAGCAGTCCTCAATCTAGAAGGGCGTTACCGTGCTGGCCGTATTGGAATAGCCAGAATTGCCCGCAGAGTTGAAGGCACGCACACGATAGGAATAGAAACCGATCCTACTCAGGCCCGTGTTCGAAAAGCTGGTGACGTTTGCCCCGACCTGGCCAATCTCTGCAAAGTTCGTGCAATTGAGCCCCTGACAGCGCTCGATCTTGAACCCGCTCTCGTTGTTGGAATTATCCGTCCAGCTTAAGTTGACCTGGCTGTTAGACACAGCCGTGGCTGAGAGATTGCTCGGCGCGGCTGGCAATTGCCCGGCAGCTTGCGTTGTAGCTGTGGCCGTGTTGGAGTAACCCGAATTACCACCACCATTGAAGGCACGCACGCGGTAGCTGTAGGTCGTGCCCGCGGCCAGACCGGTATTCTGGTAGCTGGTCACATTGGCGCCGACCTGGGCGATCTCTGCGAAGTTCGTGCAACCTGAGCCCTGGCAGCGCTCGATCCTAAAGCCATCCTCGTTGTTGGAATTATCCGTCCAACCCAGATTGATCTGGCTGGAGGAGGCGGCAGTAGCACTCAGAGTGCTCGGCGCGGACGGCAATTGCCCGGCAGCTTGCGTTGTAGCTGTGGCCGTGTTGGAGTAACCCGAATTACCACCACCGTTGAATGCACGCACGCGATAGCTGTGGGCCGTGTTCGCGGCCAGCCCGGTATTCTGGTAGCTGGTCACATTGGCGCCGACCTGGGCGATCTCTGCAAAGGTCGTACAACCCGATCCCTGGCAGCGCTCGATCCTAAAGCCATCCTCGTTGTTGGAATTATCGGTCCAGCTCAAGTTTATCTGGCTGGAGGAGGCGGCAGTAGCAGTCAGAGTGCTCGGCGCCGCTGGTGCAGAGACTGGCGCTTCAAAGAACCTGCCGATGTTGAGCCGTCCCTCTGTGAGCGTGATGTTGTCCATCGAACTGGTAAGGGTGTTTCTGGCAGAATCCAGAATGGCGTTCTTGATGGTAATTGCCGAGGCGTCGGTGAAGACTGATTTGTAGAGTGCTGCCGCGCCCGTGACGTGTGGCGTCGCCATCGAGGTGCCGCTAAACGAGCTATAGGTGTTGTTAGGCGTCGTCGAGATGACGCCAACTCCTGGCGCTCCGAGATCCACCGTCGTCGCACCTATATTTGCCCAGGACGGCTTCGTACCATTGCTGGCAAGGGCAGTAATAGAGATCACCGCATCGTAGCTGGCGGCCGTCTCAGTACTGGTGCCTACCGACGTGTTGTAGTTCGCCGGGTAGGAGGGTGAGTTATCATTGTTATTGGCGAAGATTCCAAAGATGCCATTGCCAGCCGCCGCACAGAACAGGATGCCTGCTTTCGCGCCGCGAATAATTGCGTCGTGCAGCGATTGCGAGTAGCCGCCGCCGCCCCACGAGTTGTTAGTGGCCACAATGTTCAGCCCATGGCGGGTCTTCAGGTCGGTGAAATAATTAACCGCCCTGACCGCGTTGGCGGCAGTGCCGCCCTCCGGGCCCAGGAACTTGCCCGAAATGATCGTCACGTTCCAGTTGACGCCGGCGACACCCTGGCCGTTGCCGCCCTTGCCGCCGATCGTGCCGGAAACATGCGTGCCATGGCTATCGGTGTTGTTGTCGCCGGGAGAACCATCGTAAATCGTATTGTTGTTCTGAAAGAAATCCCAACCGTGGAGATCATCAACGAAACCGTTGCCATCGTTATCCATTCCGTCGGCGGTGTCAAAAGGATTGGTCCAGATGTTGTCTCTGAGATCGGGATGATTTAAATCGATGCCTTCATCAATGACACCGACGTAAACTGTATTGGAGCCGGTGTGATTGTTCCTTTCCCAGGCTTCGCCGGCCTGGCTGCCGAATTGATTGACCGGCGAAGTCATATCACCATACATGCCCCAGAGATTACCGTTGGTGTACTGGGGATCATTCGAGGTGGCATGGTGCGTGTAGATCCAGTTCGGTTCGACGAATCTGACAGCCTGGTTGCTCTGAAGATAGCGAATAACTGTATCGACCGAAAGACTATCCGGGATCGAGGCAAGCTCAAGTTCGCCTGAGCCAATATCAGCGCGCAGTCTCTCCTTCCGCACCGCACTAACCAAACTTCGGGCGAAAGACTTATCGGTCTCGCTCGCACTAGACCTAAACTGAATTAGAACCTCGCCCGGAACGAACCGCAGCGGGGATGTGGTCTGAGGACTCAATATGCCCCGACTGTGCCCGATGGTAGGAGGCATAATCATTGCAGCACCTAAAGTGGCCGTCACAAAGTACGCGAGAATTTTCTTCATAAGTTTCTCCCTTCAGATTAGAAGTCAGACCAAAATGATGACGGCACCACCCTATACACCATCACGCGAGGTTCCATTATTTGGCTAAAATGTTTACCGATCTATATTCGGCGATGATCTACCGTTGTCTTTGTGATGGTTGAGAGAACCAGTTAAAAACCAGTGAATGCAATGCTGAAGAAGGTCGACATATTACGCCCCTGCTAATGAGGTGTCAATCATAGTTAATCAGTGGTGGATTGCAACATTTACTAATGCTCACACTATAACTTTTCTGGAACTTGGTGTAAAAAATGACCAGATATGATCAAAAAGCCGGAACGGCTTTGGACGGAAGACTCACCAGGAAGCTTAAAACAAGTACAAGGAGGCAATGATGCAAAAAGATCAGGAGCAGATTTCACGCAGGGAGTTCATTGACCTGACGGCAAAAGCGGGAGTTGGTGTGACGGCCATTGCCGCAGCCGGCGTTTCCGATGTCGCCAGAGCCGCCGACAAAAAACGAATAGCATTGGTCGGAACGGGAATTCGAGGGACGACGATGTGGGGCAGCGGTGTGGCGAAGCCTTACCAGGATCTGGTCGAATTTGTGGGGCTCTGCGACATCAATCCAAAACGCGTCGAGGCCGGCAAACAGCTGATCGGCGTCAATTGCGCCACCTTCACCGATTTCGACCGGATGATCAAAGAGACCAAGCCTGAAACCGTCATCGTCACCACAAAAGATTCGACGCACGATCAGTTCATCATCCGCGCGATGGAGCTCGGATGCGATGTGATCACCGAGAAGCCGATGACTACAGATGAGAAGAAGTGCCAGGCGATTCTCGATGCTGAGAAGAAATACGGCAAAAAGATCACTGTGACCTTCAACTATCGCTACTCCGCCATCGCCGAAAAGTTCAAAGAGATTCTACAGTCGGGCGAAATCGGCCCGGTGACATCGGTGGATTTTCACTGGTATCTGGATATTCAACACGGTGCGGACTATTTTCGCCGCTGGCACGCTTACAAGGAGAGCTCCGGCTCATTGTGGGTGCACAAAGCGACGCACCATTTCGATCTGATTAACTGGGCGCTCGAAGCCGATCCGGTCGAGGTCACTGCTTTCGGCGAGCTGAAAAATTATGGCCGCAATGGTAAGCTGCGCGGTAAAAACTGTCGCACCTGCCAGCACAAAACCGAATGCAAGTTCTATTGGGATATGACCAGGAATCCGGTGTTGATGAAGTTGTACGCCGAATGCGAATCTGAAGACGGCTATCTGCGCGATGCCTGCGTTTACCGCGAAGATATCAACATCTGGGATACAATGACGGCGAATGTCAAATACTCCAGCGGCGCGTTGATGAGTTATTCGCTCAACACATTTATGCCTTATGAAGGATACCATCTGGCTTTTAATGGGATGAATGGAAGGGTGGATGTTCGAGCGTACGAGCGACAGCCGTGGACACCGCCGGCGACCGCTGAGATTCGCGTGACGAAGAATTTCGGCAAGTCCGAACTCCTCGAGATGAAGGTCGGATTGGGAGGGCATTTCGGAGCTGATCCGAGGCTGAAGGACATGATCTTTAAGCCGGGTGTTCCCGATCCGTTGAAACAGAGAGCAGGATCGCGCGCCGGCGCGATGTCGCTGCTGACCGGAGTTGCCGCAGTGAAAAGCATCGAACAGCGCAAGCCAATCAAGATTGCCGATTTGATCAGGCTCTAATAACCGCGGATGTGCACGAGCTGCACCTGATGTCGGGACACATTTTCAAAGTTTGGTTTCATATCGTGAGGCAAGGTGGAATACAAAAAGGGCAAAAAGAGCAAAAAGGACAAAAATTCTAGGCTCTTTTGCTTTTTTTGCCTTTTTTGCCCTTTTTGTATTCCACCTTGCCTCACGATATGAAACCAAACTTTGAAAATGTGTCCCGACATCAGGTGCAGCAGATAATTTAAGAAGGAGAAAGAAGTGGCAGAAAAAATTGAATTGCCGGTCGATCGTTATTTCGATCCCGATCCGAAGCAGAAAGAGATCGCACAACATTTGTATCAACAGGTCGCCTCGAAGCCGCTTGTCTGCCCGCACGGGCACGTCGATCCGAAAATGTTCGCAGACCCTGATTACCAATTCGGCACGCCTGCCGACCTCTTGCTCATCCCCGACCACTACATCTTCCGGATGCTCTATTCACAAGGCATCGAACTCGAGCGCCTGGGGATCCAGCGGTTGAATGGAGAACCCGTCGAATCAGATCATCGCAAAGTCTGGCAGATTTTCGCGGAAAACTTCTATCTGTTTCGCGGGACTCCGACGGGGATGTGGTTGACGCACGAGCTTTATGATGTTTTCGGCGTGGACGAGAAGCTCAGCGGCGATAACGCGCAAAAGATTTATGACCAGATTTCTGTATCTCTGACTCAGCCCGAATTCCGTCCGCGTCGTTTGTTCGAGCGGTTTAACATCGAGGTCCTGGCGACGACCGATGCGGCGAACGACCCGCTGGTTCACCATCGCGCGATCAGAGAATCGGGATGGAAGGGAAGGGTCGTGCCCACTTTCAGGCCTGACGGCATAGTTAATATAGATCGCCCTGATTGGGGTGAAAACATCAGAGCTCTGGGAGAAGTCTGCGGTTATGAGATCAACAGCTATCGACGATTGATCGAGGCACTTGAAAATCGCCGCGCGTACTTCAAAGCTATGGGTGCTACTGCGACCGACCACGCCGCGCTTACCCCATTTACCTGTGAGCTTTCGAATGAAGAGGCCGAAACGATCTTCCAATACGCACTGAAGGGAACAGCGGCCGGAGATGACGCGAGGCGGTTTACCGGGCATCTCTTAATTGAAAATGCGCGGATGAGTATCGGAGACGGTCTGGTCATGCAATTACACCCCGGCTCCCACCGCAATCATAATCAGTTGATTTATGAGCGGTTCGGAACCGACAAAGGCTGTGACATTCCAATCCCCGTCGAATACACGCGCAATCTGATGCCGCTTCTCCGTAAATATGGGAATGATTCTCGCCTCACCTTGATTCTCTTCACAATCGATGAAACTACGTACTCGCGCGAGCTGGCGCCGCTCGCAGGCCACTACCCGGCATTGAAACTGGGCCCGCCCTGGTGGTTCAACGACAGTTTGAACGGGATGCGTCGTTATCGCGATGAGGTGATGGAGACTGCGGGTTTGTACAACACGGTCGGATTCAACGACGACACGCGCGCATTCCCGTCAATACCTGCGCGCCATGATCTGGCGAGGCGAGTTGATGCGAACTGGATAGCCGGTCTGGTTGTGCGAGGAATCGTGGATCTGGAAGATGCAGAAGAGATGATTGACGATACGGCGTATGGGTTAGCGAAGCGGGCGTACAAATTTGAGTAAGGAGAATACATTGCTCCTCGGAAAATAGACAGGATTTACAGGATTTAACAGGATTTTGTGAATAGAGTTGAATCCTGAAAAATCCTGTAAATCCTGTCTATTTTCATTGTTTCA
>JAKEHZ010000027.1 GCA_022614735.1 Acidobacteriota bacterium
AGCTGAAGAAGGAAAACGGAACAAACGGAAATAACGGAACAAACGGAAAAATCCTAGAGAATTTCCGTTTGTTCCGTTATTTCCGTTTGTTCCGTTTTCCTTCTTCCCTTCATTAATCGGTCTCCACGATTAAATGCAGAGCTACCAAATTTCGCATGTTTCGCTTATTTTGCGTGTTTCGCGTTCCCTCCCGCCTTCAAGGAGACAATAAATGAAATTGACCCGTCGAACTCTTCTCAGTAATTCAATCGGAGCATTCCTTGCCTCCCATGGCCGTTTGAGCCTGGTTAAACCGGTTCCCTCTTCTACGCGGAGTCAATCAACACCAGGAAATGATTTCTATCTGCGACTCGTAAAAGCTAACGATGCGCGCATCCCCGGTCTGATCGCAGCCGTCAATGCCTCCAACCCTCGCCGCACCGGCATCAGGCGCGTAGCCTCTGACCTGGCAGGTTTGATTGCGGCCTATTGTGCACCCGAATCTTCCTTGTTTAAAGCAGAGGCACTGATCTCCCCAATGGAAAAGGCATCTCGTGTTTTATTAGATGCCCAGTATCCTGACGGGACGATTGATTCGGGCAATCTCGAATCACCGCCCGATACCGGATTCGTCGTCGAGGTGGTCTCCACCGCACTGGCGGTGTTACGCAGGAGCGATTCCCCACTGGTACAGAAGACAAAAGACAACCTGGGCAAATTCCTTCTGGCCGCAGGCGAAGCCCTGGCTACCGGAGGTGTGCACACACCCAACCACCGTTGGGTTGTCTGCTCAGCTCTCGCTGGAGTCAACGCTCTTTTTCCTTCATCTAAATATGTAAATCGAATCAATGACTGGTTGGGGGAAGGAATAGACATTGATGCTGATGGCCAATTTTGCGAAAGGAGCACAGGCACCTACTCCCGGGTGACTGATGGTGCGCTCCTCACCGTCGCCAGATTACTTGGTCGCCCCGAACTTCTGGAGCCAGTCAGGAAAAATCTGGAAATGACCATCTATTACATTCATCCCGACGGAGAGGTGGAAACTGTCGGCTCTCGGCGGCAAGACCAGTTTATGATCAGGTCGGCCTCTGCCTACTATCTGGAATACCGTTATCTTGCCATCAAGGATCGCAACCGCCTGTTTGCAGGGATTGTCAGATCGATCGAGGAAAAGGAAGGCGCTGAGAGCCAGCTCACTGCTTCCCTCATCAATTTCCTTGAAGACCCTCTTTTAAAAGAAAGACTTCCCGAAAGCGAATCCCTACCTTCAGATTATGCCAGGTTTTTCTCCAATAGCTCGCTCGCTCGGATCAGAAGAGGTCAAGTCAGCGCTACGATCTACGGCGGCTCTGATTGGCCGCTGGGCGTAGCATCCGGGCTCGCCAGTAATCCGACATTTTTCACTTTTCGGAAGGGTAAGGCAGTTCTCGAGTCCGTCCGCATGGGCGCTTCTTTTTTCAGTAAAGGCCATTTCAGAAGCAAGGGGTTGAAGGTAAATGGGAATCAATATTTCCTTCGCGAACTACTGGAGGTGCCATACTATCAACCTCTGGCTAAGCAAGAACGCAATCCGCGGGGTGATTATCCACTAACACAAGCAGAAGATCGATTCTGGAGCAAATTGAACTTCCCCAAACGCCGTATGAGCAATATCAAAACACTGGAGCAAAAGGTTACCATCACGGAAAAGGGAGGTGTTTTTGAATTGGATTTTGATGTGACGGGCCCTCATGGTGTCCCGGTCACGTTCGAATTGAGTTTCAGACGCGGAGGCAGACTGGAAGGAGTCAGACAGGCTCAGCCGGGCGTGTCATTTCTCACACAGAGCACCGCTCAATATCGGGTCGGAGAGGATAGCATCGAATTTGGTCCGGGACGGGCAGACCATGAGAGGGTGAATCTGGAAGGCGCATCGTATACCGCCCATAGAGGCAACTTGAAGACTGACGGTGATTGCGTCTATATCACCGGGTTCACTCCTTTTCGAGAAAAGTTGACCATCAAGTAGAAAAAATAAGTTGACGACGTGTGGCGTAATCCATTTAGAAAACGAAACAAACGAAATAGACGTAACAAACGAAAAGTAGCAAATATTTTCGTTTGTTTCATTTACTTTGTTTCTTTCGTTTCTCTCTCCTGGGCTTTCATAGCTGATAACCTGATGTCGGGACACTCTTACAAAGCTAGCCTCTTTTACAGAAATGAAATTGGAATACAAAAAAGGCAAAAAGGGCAAAAAAGGCAAAAGGGCCAGGAATTTTTGACTTTTTTGCCCCTTTTGCCTTTTTTGTGTTCCACCTTGCCTTACGATCTGAAACCTAACTTTAAAAATGTGTCCCGACATCAAGCTGTTAACCCCAGGTCGAAGGTTTACTTTGAAGACGTGAGCGATAGAGCAGGGCTGAGGCTGGAGCGCATCGTCGCCACGGAAAAGAGATACCTGATTGAAACGATGGGCGGGGGCGTGGCTTTCATTGATTATGATCAGGATGGGTGGCTCGATATCTATCTGACCAACAGTCCCACTGTTCAATCCTTTAAGTCAGGCCGGCTCCCGGCCAATCGCCTGTACCGCAACAGTCACGACGGTACGTTTAGTGACGTTTCAGAAAAAGCCGGTGTCGCATTCCGCGGCTGGTGTATGGGAGTGAGCGTTGCGGATTACAACAACGATGGATACCCGGATCTTTACCTGACAAACTTCGGCCCGAACGTGTTGTACCGTAACAATGGCGACGGCACTTTCACCAATGTGACGAAGCAGGCAGGCCCCGGAGATGCGCGCTGGTCAACATCCAGCGGCTGGGCTGATTACGACGGTGATGGACATCTCGATCTTTTCGTCGCCGGTTACGTCGAATATGAACTCGATCGACTGCCTGAGTTCGGGCGCGGCAGGTACTGTCTTTACAAATCGCTCGAGGTACTCTGTGGGCCACGCGGGATGATGGGCGCGGGCGATACGCTGTACCGCAATAACGGTGACGGGACTTTCACGGATGTTTCAAGGAAAGCAGGAGTCGCTGATGAACGCGGATATTATGGGCTCGGAGTCGCCTGGGGAGATCTCGACGATGACAATGACCAGGATCTGTATGTCGCCAATGATACTCAGGCTAACTACCTCTACCTCAATCAGGGTGGCGGCATTTTTCGCGAGGCGGGTCTGC
Organism: Acidobacteriota bacterium; assembly: GCA_022614735.1. GTDB lineage: Bacteria > Acidobacteriota > Blastocatellia > RBC074 > RBC074 > JAKEHZ01. The sequence goes on from JAKEHZ010000027.1 coordinate 3,153, forward strand.
TTTCCGGTGCTGCGCTCGACGCCAATGGTAAAGCGCGCGCCGGCATGGGAATCGCCGTCGGTGATTACGATCGCGACGGCAAACTCGATATCGGAGTCACAAATTTCTCCGATGAAGCATATGCTTTATTCCGCAATCAAGGATCGGCCAATTTCATCGACATGGCATTCCCTACGGGGATAGGCAGAGTCAGCCTGCCTTATCTCGGATGGGGGATGTTCTTCGGCGATTTTGACAACGACGGCTGGAGCGATCTCTTTGCAGCAAACGGTCACGTATACCCGCAAGTCGATCGGATTGATATCGGCACGCGCTACAAACAGCGATGCCTGATCTATCGTAACCTTGGCCCGGCGGGGTTCGCCGACGTCACTTCAGATGCAGGGGTTGGCATCAATACGCCACGCGCGCATCGCGGCGCCGCACTGGGAGATTATGACAACGATGGCGATCTCGACATTCTGATCCTCGATCTCGATGGTAACCCGGTGCTGCTGGAAAATCGCAGCCAGCCACAGGGCAACTATCTGCGCGTCAAAGCCCCGGTCGGATCGAGAATTACCATCATCGCAGCAAAACTGAAACAGATGGATGAAGTGCGCGCTTCCGGCAGTTATCAATCGGCTTCCGAACAGATCGCCCATTTCGGTCTGGGTAATACTCAAATCATCGAAAGTCTTATGGTGCGTTTCCCCAATGGAAAGACTAAGACATTGACTGATGTGAAGGTGAATCAACTGCTCACAATCAACCAGGAGGTTCGGTAACTATGCCTCGGGTTCCAACTTGCAAGAGCGTAGTATTTTCAATCATGGCGCTCCTGATTTTCCTCTCGACCTCTTCTGCAGCGCAATCCCGCCAGGCCGATGCGGTTCAATCTCTCTACCAAAAGGCGCGCGAAGCCGAATCGCGGAAGAACTATCAGGAAGCAACCGGCTACTATGAACAGATCCTCAAACTTGATCCCACACTACATACGTTGCGCGCCAATCTAGGTCTCATGCGCTATCTCAACGAAGAGTACGACTAGGCCGCGCGGGAATTTCGCCGGGCTCTGGCGGGTGATGCCAATTTGTATATGGCTTATCTTTTTCTCGGTCTCAGTCTGCTGGAGATGGATCAAGTAGCAGAAGCTCTTTCGCATCTGGAAAGAGCCGTGCGCGATAAGCCGCAAGACTCGACCGCGCGTTTTCATCTCGCCC
>JAKEHZ010000201.1 GCA_022614735.1 Acidobacteriota bacterium
TGTGCCCAGGAGGTATTAAGTTGCTGCCATTCAGAAGGTGCAAGCACGCCGTATTCGAGAACATCGAACCCTGCTGCTTGGTAGCGCGGGATCAAAGTCCTCTGCAGAAATTCGGCTGTGAGCGGTTCGAGTCCAAGACGTGAGATCTCAGTTTGATCTCTCTCAGGATCGAGCGCGATGACGATCTCGAGCCACCCCTCCGGCGCACAGACGCGTCGCAGGTTTCCCAGTACGGCTTCCTCACCCATCGCTACAGCGCGCAGCAAACTTCCCCAGGGGAAATGTATGTGCACTTCGTCGGCCACTCCGTCAAGTTCCGCCGGCAAGGCCTCGACTGAAGCCTGAATGAAGAGGACGTTAGGCAGACCGCCCTTCGCCGGCTTCCGATGAATCTTCTCGGAGATCTTCTCCAGCGCGCTCGTTTGCGCATCCACTCCGATGTAGAACCGATCGGGATGCCGTCGGGCAGATTGGTAAACAAAGCGACCGTCGCCCGTCCCTATGTCTATGATCACGCCCCCACCCGTCCCGTCTGTCTCGTCTGCCCCGTCTGTAGGAAGCGATGAGGTCATGGAATGTTCGTTAATCGATCCAGTAGAATCCTTTGCGACGAATTACTTTCAGCATAAGTTGCGTCCTTTCTATACTCAGTATGCAGAGAATTATATCCGAAGTGCTCGGCTCGCGCATTGGCAGGAACGTTGGATAAGGGATTTGTACAACCATCGAGGACTGGCCGATGATCGTGTCCGGCGAATGTGGAAGCTAAACAGCACCCCAGAGGAGTTGAAGGACAACTTTGACGGTCGAATTATTACGATCATGAGTCAGTCTGGATTGGCAGATCCGAAGGAGGTCAGCCACCGAGTTACGCTCCTTGGGACCATCGCCTACTACCAAGCATCTGGCCCCGCTTAGTTCAAGAGCATATGATGTCGAATGACGAGATGAGAGACAATGATCTTCCAACCGACGGCGTATCGCGTCAACTGGCTCTTCAGCGCGCAGCACAAATTGACGATTTGCGCTACCGGCTGAGTTTTGAGCTCATCCCCGGCGCGCCGCGCATCAAAGGCCGTGCGGTGATTCAGCTCAAACTCGCCAACGCATCTCAACCACTAATCCTCGATTTCCGCGACCTTGATCGAAATGGAAAAGTTATCGAAGGCGCCATCAGTGATCTGAAGGCCAACAATCGCCCCGTCAATGATCTGCGTCAAATCAACGGCCATATCGTTATACCCGCGCGTTACTTCAAGCATGGAGAAAATACGATCTCGCTCAAGTTTGAAACCGGTCTGGCTCCGGCCGGCCGGCCCATCATAAGCTATTATGATCGAGACGACGGCAGCGCATATCTCTACACATTGTTTGTGCCGATGGATGCGAGCCTCGCCTTTCCCTGCTTCGATCAGCCGGATTTGAAAGTGCGGTTCAAGCTCGACGTGACAGTCCCAGGCGATTGGGCGGTGATTTCAAATACGCCGCTTGAAAAGGGAGAAACGACCGGGCTTCACCCGGCCGATTTCCAGCGTCTGCATTTCCAGGAGACACAACCGATCAGCACTTACCTCTTCGCTTTCGCAGCGGGGCCGTTTTGTGAACTCGCAGTTCAGGGATCGCCGCCGGATTTGCCTTCACCGCCGCTGCGCCTCTACGTCCGTAAATCAAAACTGACGCGCGCGCAGGAAGAACTGGCTGAAGTCATGCAGCTGACGCACGAGGGGATGAAACATTTCATTGAATTCTTCGACTATCAATACCCTTTTTCTAAATATGACCAGGTGCTCATCCCCGGATTCGCCTACCGCGGGATGGAACACGCGGGCGCGACATTCCTGCGTGAAGATTCGATCCTCATTCCCACCACACCGACCAGGAGCGACCAGCTTAATCGCGCATCTTTGCTGCTGCATGAGTTGGCGCACCAATGGTTCGGAAACCTGGTCACGATGCGCTGGTTCGACGATCTGTGGTTGAAAGAAGGCTTCGCGAATTTCATGGCATATCACGCGATGGCCGCCATCTATGATCGCGATGATCTGTGGAAGCGGTTTTATATGGCCCACAAACCGCTCGCTTATCAGATTGACTCCACCAAAGGTGCAACACCGATCTATCAGGAGGTACTCAATCTGAAAGATGCGAAGTCGGCTTACGGCGCGATCGTTTATCAAAAAGCGCCGAGCCTCTTACGCTCGCTATCGTTCCTCATCGGCGAAGAGAAGTTCCGCGACGGCGTGAGGCTGTTTTTGAATGAGCACGCGTACGCCAACGCCGAATGGAACGACCTGATTCACGCGTTCGAAAGATCGTCTGAACAGAAGTTGGAGGCATGGGCCGATGTTTGGATTAAGCGGCGCGGGATGCCACAGATTGACGTTGAATGGAGCTGTGATGCGCAGGGGGCGATCGATCGTTTCGAGTTGATACAGCGAGATGTCTTGAACGAAGGCGGGGTCTGGCCGATCAAAACCCAGGTGCTTTTAGTTTACGACGATGCGCAGCACGTGGAGATCAGCGTTCAGTTTGAAACCCAGCGGGCAAGCGCCCGCGAAGCCATTGGCGAAAACTGCCCTGCTTACGTCTTCGCGAACGACGGCGATTTCGGCTACGGGCTATTCATGCTCGACGACCGGAGCCGCAAAGCTGTCACAGATCGTATCAGTAAAATCAATGATGTGTTTCATCGAACGATGCTCTGGGGCGCATTGTGGGATGCCGTTCGGGAAGGAGGGATGGATCCGTGCGATTTCATCGCGCTGGCGTTGAAATCACTGACGGATGAAAACGATGAAGACCTGACACAGAGCTTGCTTGATCGCGTCACGCGCGCCGCTCAACGTTACCTCTCAAAAACCCGGCAGACAATTCTCGCACCGCAAATCGAATCGATGTGCTTCGAGCGGATGATGAAGTCGAGCGGAGACGGATTGCGTATCACCTACTTCCGTGCGTTCCACGCTATTGCAACAACCTCTGAGGCGCGAGAGAAACTCAAAGATCTTCTGACAGGCAAACTTGTAATCCCCGGAATCGAGATCAAGCAACTCGATCGCTGGAGGATCATCACCTCACTGCTCGCGCAACAGGATGCTCAAGCTGAAAGCCTGCTCGAAAGCGAACGCAATCGTGATACTGGTGACGATAGCGGCAAACAGGCCTACATCGCTGGGGCGGCGCACGCCGATGCCGCGACGAAACGACGATACTTTAATGACTATCTGAAAGATCGAGCCATTCCTGAAGACTGGATCGAAGGCAGCCTGATCCCATTCAATTCGTTCAATCAATCACAGCTCACCTCACCTTTCCTCGGACCTGCTCTTGAAGCTCTGCCGCAGCTCAAACGCGAACGCAAAATATTCTTCGTGCTGGCGTGGTTGAACGCATTTCTTATTGGACAGCAAAGCCCGCAAGCCTTGGATCAAGTGCGAGAGTTCTTGCGAGTAAAAAAGATTGACCGTGATCTTGAATTGAAGGTGATGGAAGTAATGGATGAGTTGGAGAGGGGGGAGAGAATACGAAACAGAAGAAGGAAAACGGAACAAACGGAAATAACGGAACAAACGGAATTTCTCTAGGATTTTTCCGTTTGTTCCGTTATTTCCGTTTGTTCCGTTTTCCCTATTTCCTCTCTTTATCAGCCCCACTCGGCTAATTTCTTCCGCACCAGATCAGCCGAAGGATGCTCAGAGATCTCAAACAATTCCAAAGCCGTCTCTGCCTGTGCAATGGCCTGTTTGCGGTCGCCGAATTTGTCAAGCGCGAGCGCGAGTTTGAAGAGGGAATTCGCCTGACCCTGAATGTCTCCCATCTGACTCGTCATGTTGAACGCTTTTTGCAACAAATCAATCGCGCCTTTCGCATTGCCTCTCGCGATATAAGCTTCACCAAGATTGATTTGAGCCAGGCTTTCACCTCGCCGGTCACCGATCTCAACATCCAGTTTCAGCTGCAGATCAAAAAACTGAGTGGCAACTTCCAGATCACCGATCAGGTAGTAATCGACTCCGAGTCCGCCCAGAGCATTTGCCTCATTGCGCCGGTCGCCAATCTCACGGGCGACTGCCAGAGATTGTTCATGAAATGTGACCGCCTTCTGATGATCATTCAAACTAGCGTAAGCGCTGCCCAGGTTGCAGAGCGCGCTCGCTTCGCCACGCCGGTCGCCGATTTCTCGAGTGATTGTTAACTGCTGATTCAGCAGATTAACTGCAAGTCTCGCATTGCCGAGCAAGTAATGTGCGATTCCGAGCCCACCCAGCGCAACGTTCTCATTGCGCCGGTCACCGATTTCGCGCGCGATTCTCAGTTGTTGATCGAAAAGCATGGTCGCTGTGTGCACCTCGCCGAGCGCATAATGGGTCATACCCAGGTTGCCGAGCGCCATCGCCTCGGCCCGCTGGTCCTTGATCGACCGCGCTATCTCGAGCGCTGTTTGATGTAATTCGCGGGCTCGATTCAACCCGCCGCCAATGTAGTGGACCGTCCCAAGGCCGCTCAGCGCATCGGCTTCACCGCGTCGATCTTTGATGTCTTGCGCTTGTTCAAGAGCCTCTTCATAACATTCGATCGCCCGATGTGTCTCACTCAGATCGGTGCAGGAATCGCCAATAGCGATCAGATGCCTGCCTATGGCCTTGCGTCGCTTCAAAATTTTTGCGGCAGCCAGTGCAGATTCGCTCCAACGAATGCGTTCGCGGGGATGTTGCCGCAAATCGCGCACGTACTTCCCCGCATCGGGATATGAAGCGCACAACTCGCAGGCCACGCGGTTCTTTTCTAAGTGCTTGACCGCCCAATCCTGTCCTGCCTGTATGTTATGCCATTCCAGATCGAGCAGGGCCAGACCTCGTTTCAAATGCTTTCCGCCCTGTTCGTATAACGCATCGGCTTCGTGCAGTACGCTCTGGTAATGAGCTGAGTGGAGACGGTTTGCGACTGCGCGTTCTTCGTCAGATAAACGAGTATCAGCGAAATAAAGCATCAAATCGTGCAAGCGCAAACGGCCATTTGCGCGATTACGCTCAATCAGGCTGTAAGACATCAGGCAGCTGAGAGCATCTGAGGCACGCCCCGGATTGTTCCTCCAGACTGAAGCCGCGGCGTTGACGTCGAACGTATCTGAAAAGACGGCAAGCAGGCGCCAGAGTTTTTGCAAATCCGGATCAAGCAATTGATAGCTGGTTTGCAGCACTGCATCGACAGGATTCTTAGTCGCCTCCTGATTCTGCAGTTTCGCGAGCGTCTGTGCGTAGCTGTTCGGGCTGAGCTCCGGGTGCATTGTCAGCGCACCTGCTGCCAGACGCAGAGCCATCGGTAGGCGCCCGGAGAGCTCCGCAATCTTCTCCGCCTGACTGCCTATGCGTGGAACGAGGCGACTGAGCATCTCCTCTGCTTCTGATGCCGGCAAACAATTCAACTGGCACGCAAACATAGCCGGCAACATGATTTCCTGGCGCGATGTGATGATCGACAAACAACCTTCAGGCGGGAGAAGCGGCACAACCTGTTGTGCGTGAGCAGCGTTGTCAAACAATAACAAGGCCCATTTGTCCTTGAGGATCAACTGGTACATGTGGCCGAGTTCAGTTTCGTTCTCGGGCAATCGCGCCGTTGGCAGAAAGGCGCGGATGATTTGGGCCAGAGCATCAGTGACCCGCAGTGGCTGAGCACTGGCGCCTTTCAAATCAACATAGATTTGCGCGTCGGGATATTGCGGCGCGAGCTGGTGCGCGAGTTTAACCGCTAGAGTCGTTTTGCCGACACCACCCAATCCTTGCAGAGACAAAATTCTTATTTTGGGATTACTCTGCGCAGCCGACAATTCAGCCAATTCAATAGAGCGGCCAGCGAATGCGGGCAATGGAGGTGGGAGTTGATGAAGAGGCGGCCTGAGAGTGGTTTCCATCGCAATGTGACTACCTGCATTGAATCCATCATCGAATGTTAATCCATCGCCGTTTTCAGAAAGATCATCGAGAATCCCTGCAATCACGCGTAGCCCGGCAACGTTAACTTCCCTGGTCACAAACGATGCCACCGCTCGATTGAGCACATCCGGCTGCGATTCCCTGGGCAGTGAGGTTGTTGCGGCATGAGCCGCAACCGGTGCAGCCAGAGGCGCAGATTTAAGTCCATTATTATTAATCTCGACCTCGGCCTGGTCTATTACGGCTAGATTATCAAAACGCGGAACTGCTGTATCATCGCCTGTCTCTTCACCGGAGATGAAGAATTGACTCCATCCTTCAGGCCTTTGCAAAAGTTTTCTGGGGTGAGAATCAGATTTCCGAGCGCGTCTTCTGCGGAGAAGCCAGAATGCAACAGCCGAGATAATCGAAATAATTACTAATGTCGGTTGAAGCCGCGCCAGAGTTTGCACGGCATCATCTTTAACCCACGGCAA
>JAKEHZ010000202.1 GCA_022614735.1 Acidobacteriota bacterium
GAGAGAAAACGGAACAAACGGAAATAACGGAACAAACGGAAAAATCCTAGAGAATTTCCGTTTGTTCCGTTATTTCCGTTTGTTCCGTTTTCTCTTCTTCCCTTCATTAATCGCTCTCTCTGAGGATCATCAAAATGAATCGCCGCAGCTTTCTCTCGTCTGTCTCCTGTTCATTGGTGACTATCGCTACTCCTATCCCCAAGCTGTTTGAGGACTACAGGACAACGATCTCGACCAATCAGTCATGCTGGCTGGATGTCTGCGCGCCGTTCATCATTGAAGACGCAGATCGAGGATTTCAAAGCGAGATCATTCTGACCTCCGACACATTTGTCGGCGCGCGCGGCTACGAGGATGGCGCTGATGCCACTGACTACGAAATCTATTTGTACGATCTGGCCGGTAAGGCAATTGGAGCCGGCGGCCCGGCGAAGCGGATGACTGTGCCGGCAATGCGCGCGACTGTCATCAGTGCGCGTGAACTGATCGGTGACGTGAGGAGTTTTTGGGGTGGGATGAATATTCGGTTGCGTCCCAAATGCCGCGAAGTAATGCATGCAAGCGATCTTTTCAGCTCGGCCTTCTTGCGCTGGCGCAGCGGCGCTTCGTTCGACAACGTGCATGCCAACCCGGATCCGCTCCAATTACAAAAGGCAGAGAGCTATTTCTACTCGATGCCTTTTCCTTCGCTTGCTGATTACGATTGCATCTTCAGTTTATTCAACCCATACGGCCAGCGCAGCGCAGGCGAGATTCTGCTGAATGATCCGAGCGGCAAGCCATTTACAAAATTTCACTATGATCTCAAGCCGCACAATTCTCTGCTTCTCGATTTGAATTCAGGAAGATTCATGAGCGATCCCCTGGGCGCGGACTCGAAAAAAACGACAGCCCGGATGCTCCCTCATGGATTGCTCGCCGTGACCAATGAACAAGGCACAGCAAAGAGCTTTGGTTACCTCATGATCAGGCAGAGGGGGCGCGAACGTTTCAGCGTGGAACATCCGATTCATCAGGGCGTTTTCAAACCGAAACCGGTAGCCGCGCCGTTTGATGCCGGCAATCAATTCAAAGCGAAGAATGTGCTCTATTCCCCTTTGCTCTTTCACAACAAGAAGATCGGCGGTTTGACGTTCGAATCTCGCTTCTATTTCGGCGCCGGATTGCCGCTTGAAGAGGCACAATGGTTCTATCCGTTTGCGGTTGATGGCGAAGGCAATGCAGTCTGGTCGGCAATCACCGATCAGAAACTTGCCGATTGGCTGCCGGGGCAAACCCAACGCGGCGTGATTCGCCTTTCGGCGGGCCAGAGCTGCATGCTCGATTTCAACAAGCTCTCGCTCGATTCGATCTTCGCCGGAGGACTGGCCGTCGCGGTTTCACCCGATACTACACATACATTGCTGAAGGTCGAGGTGAGAGTGCCGGAGTGGGGCGCCCATGCTTTCACGCATTTTCGTCCCGGGCTGCGTTCGGCTCGAACTTATCAAAAGACGAAAGAGCGTGGCGGAATCGCAACGGATTATATCGCGTCAGGCGCGCGTATATCGAAGAGCAAAAGTGGCTTGCAATTCGATGAATTAATCGGAGTCATGAACATCGATGATCAGGGCATAGTAGCCCGTCCGTTGTTAGAGTTATTCGGCCCGCGCGGTTTGATCGGACGGCTGCCGTTGGGGGCAATTCCACCTTTCGCCTGCCGGCACTTCCTGCTTTCGGAGCTGATCAAAGAAGAAGTCAATTACGATCTGATGAGTTTGCGGCTGTTGGATGAGCGGGCTACACTACTGATGTCGGTAATGCATCTCGATTACACTCGTCAAGACATCGCGCTCGATCACGGATCGGATCGGTTCTCGACTTATCTCGATTATGGCTGTCAGATCTAACTGGGAGGTTTCTATGAAGAAGCTCGCTACAATAGTTTTGCTCCTCTGCGCCCTGGTCTTCGTTGCCAGTGCGCAAAAGAAGATGAAGCCGTGGACGGAGTGGAGTGAGAAGGACGTCAACAAGATTCTCAATGATTCGCCCTGGGGACAGACCCAAACAGAGACGAATACATCGGAGATGTTCTACTCACCTGCAAATCAGGGAAGGGGTTCAGATCGCCCGTTCGATAATCCCCCCGGTTCGACCAGCAGTGACCGCTCGAATCAGGGCGCTCTCAATCAATCGACCAGTATCAATTATCGTATCCGCCTCCTGACTGCCAAGCCCATCCGCCAGGCCTTAGCTCGCCGCCAGGAGAAACAAAACCCGCAGCTTGCCGAACGATTGAAAGCATTCGCCGAGCAAACGACTGATCAATTCATTGTGGTGGCGGTTGATTACGATTCTTCAGACCGGCGCTTTTCGGGCCCGGCAATGCAGCTCTTCAACAGCGCAGTTACAGGCACCATCAAAAACGATACTTACCTGGAAGTGAAAGACGGTAAGCGCGTCTTCCTGCAGGAATACATCAAGCCCACCAATGATGGTATGGGAGCTAAGTTCGTCTTCCCTCGTAAACTTGAAGGAGAACTTTTTGTTACTAAGGAGAGCGGTTACCTGCGCTTCTATTCCGAAATTTCCAGAGGGATCAAACTAAACATGCGGTTCAAAGTGAGCGATCTGTTGTACGAAGGTACTCTGGAGTACTGATAGCCTCAGTAACTAAGGTTATTTCCGTTTGTTCCGTTTTCCCCTCCTACCTTTATTACTCACCCTCCACGTTACAATTAAATGGAATATTTTTCATAATAATATCAAGATAATTATTCGTGTATTTGAGTCAATGATAAAAATCCTCAGCTAGAATGCTCTCATTTTTGAAGCTTAATTTCGGTTAAATGCTCTATTCTTATCCTGGTTTTTTATTGCTAACTCTCCATAAATCCAAACAAAATTCAGAATTCTGGAAGGAAACATTTACAATAGTTTGTAATGGTCTGATAAGTGAAAGTATATCAGCATCAATAAAATCAAAATATTGATGGCATAACTGTTGCCTTTTCCACAAACTCCGAACTCCCAGGCTACTACATTTAATGACTGCTCTATCTTCACTGGCCTGGCTCAGGTTTGTGCTTCAGCTGATTTGAAATGAAGCCGCGCGCTAGAAGGGGGGACTCGGTATCTTCGTGAATGGCGCGCGCATGACCTGCTGGGCCTGCATCTCTGGCATCGCAGCGTAAGTATAAGGAGATCACATATGAACACCTATAAAATAATGATGGAAGCGAAGCGGTCACTGATCGTGTTTTTGCTCCTCCTCATGTTCCCAGTTCTGGTTTGTGGTCAGCAGACGTCCTCGGTGACGGGAGTGGTGACAGACACCACAGGCGCGGTGATAGGCGGAGCTGATGTGAAACTCATTAACACCAGGACGGCGACCGAACAATCAACGAAGACCAATGAACAAGGAGTATATTCATTCCTCAGGGTAGCGCCGGGGTCGGGCTACAGGCTCACCTTTATGGCGCAGGGCTTTGAAACTCTGGCAATGTCAAATATCACGCTCGGTGTGGGAATTACAGAAACCCACAATGCGCAGATGTCCGTCGGACAGGTGACCAATACGGTGGAAGTGACTTCTCAGAGTGAGGTCACCTTGAACACAACTGACGCAACCATTGGAAATGTCATCAATTCGCGCCAGTTGACTGATCTTCCGATCCAGATTCGCAATTCGCCTGCTGCGCTTATGAGTCTGCAGGCCGGTGTTGTCGGAAATAATCTGGGCGCCATCGGCGGGAACCGTATTGGTTCCGTCACGGGTGGTCGCGCTGACCAGGGAAACATTACCATCGATGGAATTGACGCAAATGACCAGACGACAGGACAGGCTTTTGCCACAGTCGCTAATGCCCCCATCGATGCCATCCAGGAATTTCGTGCCATCTCCGCCAATCCCAATGCCTCCGATGGTCGTAGCAGCGGTGGCCAGATTGTGCTGGTGACGAAATCCGGTAGCAATAGTTTTCACGGTTCGCTGCGCGAGTACAACCGTACCGCGAAGACGGCGGCCAATACATTTTTCAACAATCGGATCGGGATTGCGAGACCCCAATTAACCCGCAATCAATTCGGCGGCAGCATCGGCGGCCCCATCTACCTGCCGCGCTTCGGCCAGGGCGGGTCAACTTTCATCAATGGCAAAGACAGGCTGTTCTTCTTCTTCGATTATGAGGGACGGCGTGATGCTCAGGGAGTCGCATATTTGCGTACCGTTCCGCTTGACCACGTCCGGAGCGGGGGCCTGGCCTACGTCAACAACGGCGCAGGGTGTGCGGCAGAGAGCCGTCTCAATACTACGCCGAGCTGTGTCACGACCTTGACAGCTGCTCAGGTAGCCGGCTTCGATCCGAGAACAATCGGCGCAAGTCCGGCCCTCCTTAGTTTTATAAATGATCGCTATCCCCGAGCCAACGATCTTACCGCCGGAGATGGAGTCAACACGGGAGGGTTCCGGTTTAACTCTCCTTCACGCCGAACCGACAACACCTATACGACGCGCATTGACTTGAATGCGTCCGAAAGTCATAAGCTTTTTGGACGCTTCAACATTTCACGGCGCGTGCAAACGGACACTGTGAATACCGTGGCCCAGCAGTTTCCCGGAGATCCCGAAAGCGGGCAGATTATAGACAATAGCTATTCGTTTGTTGTTGGACACACGTGGACTATTAACCCCAGGCTGGTGAACCAGGCGACCGTAGGAGTTTCACGTTCAGTTCTGGATTTTCCGCGTCCCTTCCGTCCGGCATTCCCGAACTCCTTTACCTTCGGTCCGTATCAAGCGCCTTATGCCGGCATTAGTTCCCAGGATCGCTCTGTTCCCGTGCCCACGATACGCGACGATGTCACGTGGACCAGGGGATCGCATAACCTGCAGTTCGGCGTCTCCATCAAACCGATCGAACAGCAGTCCGGCATAGTCAACGACCTCAATTTTCCGACAATTGGTATTGGTGGTCTGACGACGACACTCGACGCCTCGTTGCGTCCCGCGGATATTCGCGTTGCCAACACGACAAATACCGGCCAATGGGATGCAGTGTTTCCTTTCGTCCTGGGACGGTTCGCGCAAATAGGGACCAATTTTAACTACGATACTTCCGGCAATGCCTTTCCTCCCGGCACTGGAAAGCACCGCAACTTCCACTACAATGAATTCGAAGTCTATGCGCAGGACAGCTGGAAGATTCGTAATGACCTGACAATGACCTATGGGGTGCGCTGGCAGTATTACAGTGTCCCGTTTGAAGCGGACGGGTTCCAGGCAATCAACGACGTAGACTTCCGCAGCCTGTTTGACACCCGACTTCGGAATGCGGCGGGTGGAATAAGTGGCCCCACTTCCGAGCCAATACTCAGTTATGATCTGGCAGGCAGGGCGAACAATGC
>JAKEHZ010000203.1 GCA_022614735.1 Acidobacteriota bacterium
AGGCGATCAATTGTGTAATGACAGGCTTCAAATGCAACACGGCGATGCGGAGAGGTAACGACAATAACAACGGACGACTCTGTTATTTTCAGCTCGCCGAAACGATGAATGATGCCAATTCGCTCGACCTCCGGCCAACGATTGCGAACCTCATCTCCGATGCGACGCATCTCTTTGAGGGCCATCGGCTGATAAGCATCATATTGTAAACTGACAACGCGACGTCCTTTTGTCTGGTTGCGCACGACGCCATCAAACGTCACCATTGCCCCGGCGGCACCAGTCAAAAGCCTCTCTTCCAATCCGTGCTTGTCAATCGGCTCACGAGTGATCTCAAAAATGTCTTCCTGCATAAACCAGAAGGTAGAATTAAAAATTGCCACCAGAGACAGGTGGGAAGATCGCCAGGGTATCCCCATCTCGTAATGGCTGATCCATTCGAGCGTGCTCTTCGTTGATTGCAACCAGCGCACTACGCTCAAAGCGTTCAAGCGAAGGGTAACGATTTTTTATTTCGGCCCATGCGCTCGCCGCATTGGCCGGCGAAGCCAGGTTAAACTTCAATTCACTTATACCAGCTGCCTCACGGCAAGCGCCAAAGAGAAGTACTGTGATCTGAATTGTTCCGTCACTCATCACTATCTCAGAACCCGGTTGCGGGCACGTTCCCAGCATCATTCAAGGCAGGAGCCCGCTTTATTTCTGCGACATAGGTTCCGCTCTTGTCGCGGAGCAGACCGGGCACTTTGCCGCGGAAACGTAACGACTCGACCAGGAAATTGTCGAAGATCAACCTCCCATCACGGCTCTCGTTGCGATGCTCCCAGTAATTGTCCGCCTGCCAATCCTGAAAAGATTTTTCGATGTGAAATTGCACTCCGTAAATCAACTGCTCCGGCGTGCGCCTCGCCATCATCTGAAATTCCGCGAGATAGCCGCGCGCGAGTTTTTTGAAGCCTTCGGGCAGGCGGTCAAGCTTTAAACCGTGATTCTGCCAGACACGCAGCAGGTGTCGTCTATTCGTGTAGTGTTGCCATCGCGCGTTAGGGCGCTCGTCAATTCCAGCAAAGATGGGATCAGTGGTATCCACGATTTTAACAAAACGATATTGGTATTCGATCAACCGGCCGTGGCGTTTTTCGCGGGGCAGCCTGTCATCGAGCGTTTTGATCGTGGCGCCAAACGCCTGCCCCACTAGCTGGTGGCCGCCGCAAATCGCCAACACGGGGACACGCGTCTGCTTTATGAATTTATTGAAACTATCGATCAATGCGGGGGCATAGAGATCAAAATCGCGCAATGTGCCACTGAGCACGATAGCGTCCGGATCAAAATTGTGAACCAGGTCTTCGCTGAGCTCGGACAGATGAACAATGCAAATCTCGGGGTTCCTGACGAGTTTGCGCACGTTGTTCTCGATGTTCCCAATCGCGAGCAAGGCGATCATCCGTTCGAGCCGCACCCATTGCCCCGGATTATAATCCGGCTCGCCCCGCGCCACATCGGAGTATTGACTTTCATCCGCGATCAGGTTGTCAACAAGAATGACGCGCATTGTCTCAATGCGCGGGTTAATTATTTCATAGACGCAGTGGGGGTCGTCCCTCGTCTCCTTTACTTTTTCCATAATTCCCACAGATCTCCTCTGCAACTACTGGGAGCGCAAGCGCTCCCAGTAGTTGTCATTGTTTCTGGGCGTCGTCATGCACGATCTGAACGACTCCTTTAAGAATCCTACAATATATCAAGATAGAGAGAGAATACGAAACAAACGAAATAAACAAAACAAACGAAAAATTGTCCAAATTTTCGCTTGTTTTGTTTATTTCGTTTGTTTCGTATTCTCTGCCCCCGGCTTGAGTTCCGACGCATTTGTCAAAGCCCATAACAATCCGTTAAAATTTGGGATTCGTGTTAAGCACATTTTTTCTCCAGGCGATTACCCTGGGGGTTCGCCTCCCGATTTTCGGAGTATTTGATGTCTGACCTCGCATCGATCGTTGTTCGCGGCGCGCGCGTCAACAACCTGAAAAACATTTCATTCACTATCCCTCTCAACTCGCTGACCGTCGTCACTGGTGTCAGCGGTTCGGGCAAATCGTCACTGGCATTCGACACGATCTATGCCGAAGGGCAACGTCGTTATGTCGAGTCGCTCTCGGCATATGCGCGGCAATTCCTCGAACGCATGGACAAACCGGATGTCGACGAAGTTCTTGGCATCTGTCCGGCGATTGCAATTAATCAGAAGAATTCGTCTCGTAACCCGCGTTCCACCGTTGCGACCCAGACCGAAATTTATGACTACTTGCGCCTCCTCTATGCGCGCGTCGGTGTCACTATCTGCCGCCGCTGTGGGAGCGAGGTCAAACGTGACACACCACAGTCGATTGCCGATGCAACTCTAGACTCAGATCTCAAAATAGGAATAACAGAAGGCACACGATTCTATGTGCTTTTCCCCACAGCTGCAGGAACTGAACTCGCCGAGTCCGGGAAAGCCGGTACGGAAGTAGCTGCCTCGAGCGGCCCGAAAACAAAGAAGTCTCGCACGGCGAAATCTTCCAGCAGCTCCATCAAAGCTCATCTGATGAGCCTCATGCAACGCGGTTTTACACGGCTCTATGACGCCAGGCGCGACCACATCATCGAATTGGAAAACCCGGACAGCTTCACTGGCCAGAATTTCGATAACATCTTTGTCCTGGTTGACCGTCTCACCGTCCGCGCGGACTCTCGCAGCCGTTTGGTCGACTCGCTCGAAACCTGCTTCCAGGAAGGCCACGGGCAGGCGGTGATCCAGACCGTTGGCGAAAATCGCCAACAATTCTCATTCTCTGAAAAGTTCGAATGTAAAAACTGCGGCCTGGCATACATCTACCCCGAGCCCCGTCTGTTCAGTTTCAATAACCCTTTCGGCGCCTGCCCCACCTGTCAGGGCTTTGGCAACACCATTGGACTCGATATCGGCCTGGTCATACCGAATCACGATTTATCGCTGGCCGATGGCGCAATCGAGCCCTTCACCAAACCGCAGTTTGAATGGTGGCTCAACGAGCTGAAGAAGTTCGCGAAGCGCGAAGGCATTTCGCTGACGACCCCTTTCGCCGAGCTTCCGCAAGAACAACAGCGCGCCGTGATCGAGGGCATGGACGGCTTCGAAGGTGTCAAAGGCATGTTCGATTGGCTCGAGACGAAGAAATATAAACTGCACGTCCGTGTCTTCCTTGCAAAGTATCGCGGCTACACTGTCTGCCCGGAATGCAGAGGCGGCAGATTGCGTGCTGAAGCCCGCGATGTTTACGTCGGTGGTAAAACCTTGCCTCAGACCTGCAGTCTTTCGATAATCGAAGCAGTGGCCTTCTTCAAAAACTTGCGACTGACTGATGAACAGGCCGGGATCGCAGATCGTTTACTCGCAGAGATTCGCTCACGCTTGAAGTTCCTCCTCGATGTCGGACTCGATTACCTGACGCTCGATCGTCTGGCTTCAACATTATCGGGTGGCGAGGCCCAGCGCATTCAGCTCGCGACCCATCTCGGCTCCTCGCTTGTCGGCGCGTTATACGTCCTGGACGAGCCGAGCATCGGCTTACATCCCCGTGACAGCGCGCGATTGATCAAATTACTGCAGAATCTGCGGGAGATAGGCAACACTGTACTCGTCGTAGAGCACGAAGCCGAGATGATGCGCGCCGCTGATCACATCCTCGACATTGGTCTGGGGGCCGGCGAGCTGGGCGGTGATGTCGTATATGAAGGACCTTTTGAGGGTTTACTGAAAAACGAAACATCACTGACCGGGAAGTATCTGCGCGGCGAAAATCAAATCAAAACCCCGAAAGAACATCGCCCCTTCGGTAAACAACAGATCTCTCTGCGCAGCGCGCATCAGCACAACCTGAAGAACATAGATGTGACAATCCCGCTCAATGCACTGGTCTGCATCACAGGGGTCTCCGGTTCCGGCAAATCGACCGTCGTTCACGATTGTCTGTATGCCGGATTGAAACATCAGCGTGGCGATTGGCAAGGACCAGTCGGAGCATTTTCAAGCCTGGAAGGCGGCAAGTATCTCGATGATGTGATCCTGGTCGATCAATCGCCGATCGGGCGCACGCCGCGCTCGAACCCTGTGACATATATCAAAATCTACGATGCCATTCGCGAAGCATTTGCCTCGACCCGTGAATCACAGGCGCGCGGTTATAACGCCAGCCATTTTTCATTCAATGTGCCGGGTGGCCGTTGCGACACTTGCGAGGGTGATGGCACAGTCACGGTAGAGATGCAATTCCTGGCTGATGTCGAACTCTTGTGCGAAGAATGTAAAGGCACGCGGTTTAAGTCTTCAATCCTGGACATCAAGTACCGCGGCAAGAACATTCACGAAGTGCTCAATACGACCGTGCGCGAAGCGATGTCCTTCTTCTCGCACTCACAACGCATCGCGAGCAAATTGAAAGTCCTTGACGATGTGGGATTGGGTTATTTGCGATTAGGACAGTCGGCGACAACGCTTTCGGGCGGCGAAGCGCAGCGCGTCAAGCTGGCTTCCTATCTCACCCGGAAAACCGGCGATCATACCCTCTATATTTTTGATGAGCCGACGACGGGGCTGCATTTTGACGACATCAACAAACTGCTCTCTTCGTTTCGCCGTCTGCTCGATGCGGGAGCATCTTTGATTGTGATCGAGCATAACCTGGACGTGATAAAAACCGCCGATTGGATCATCGACCTGGGGCCTGAAGGGGGCGATCGAGGCGGGCAGATCGTCGCCACCGGCACGCCTGAACAGATCGCCCAGGTCGAGTCATCTTACACGGGAAAGTACCTGAGAGCGCATCTAGGTTTGTAGTCTTCAATGTAAGAGGAGAAAACGGAACAAACGGAAATAACGGAACAAACGGAAATTCTCTAAGATTTTTCCGTTTGTTCCGTTATTTCCGTTTGTTCCGTTTTCTCCTCTTACATTGAAGATTACAAAGACACGGAGACACAGAGCCAGAGTACGAAGAGAGGTAACGTATCATCTCGCTCTCCCTTCGACCAACTCCTCTCGGTTCTGTGTCTCCGTCTCTCTGTGGCGCTTCTGTGCAAGAGGCAACTTAGTAAAGCGCGAAATTGAACTCCAGAATGACGCGCACACTCACCGGCCTTCCCTGTCGCATGGCCGGTTGGAAGCGGATCTTCTGTGAGGCTTCGAGGGCATTTTCGGTTAATCCGTAGGGCAATCCACGAATGGTGCGAATGTCTCGAATACGTCCGTCTGCGCCGAAGACGACGCTCAACACAACATTCCCCTGTTGTCTCTTCTGCCGGGCCTCTTCCGTATATCTGGCTTTCTCTTTGTAAAGAATTGTTGGTTTCAAGTCGCGGGTCGCGAAGGGCGCGTCACTATCTCCGTCTGTCTTCCCACCTCCAATTCGTATTTTGTCCCCACCCGTATTGCCGCCATCTCCAGGACCATAGCCGGGTCCGTTACCGGGGCCAATCCCCGTCCCCTTGCCTGGCCCCAGAGAGGGAGTATCCAATTGACCATTCCACTCACCAACTGGCCCCTTAATGTGTAGCAGAGTCTTCGGATCGGCGTATACCGATGGACGGATAAGCAATGTTGCGTCGGGAATCTTTGGGGGATCAAGAGTCGGCTGACTTTGCTGCGGATTTAACGATGCTAGAGGCCGGGATCCCTTGCTGGTTCGCGTCTGATCATTACCGCCACCACCGCCCTGTGCGCGCTGCGGTCGCTGCTTGCTGCCGCCGAGCAATCCGCGTTCGGAATTTTTTGCCGGAACAGCCTTCTCTCGAACAACCTTCGGGACAACTATAAACTTTTCCTGCGAGCCGGTTGCCGGTGGTGCTGCATTTGTTCTTCGCCCGGACATGGGCAATTTCAAAAGCCCTACCAACAGCACCGCCAGAAAGATCATAGAATAAGTTATCACTGCCATCGCCATTCCGACCTGGAGTAATTTACGGCGGCGGCGACTGCTGCCTTCACCGCGTATCAGGCTTTTGATGTATCTGATTGGATTATGTTTTAATTCACTCACTGCATCGGCGATCTCAATCTTTAATCTTGCGATGAGCGAATCATTCCGCAGCAAAAATTGAAAATCGTCCTGCGAATGCATGCGGGCGCGCAAGTCATATTTCACCAACTCCGTCGCATCTTTCGGACAATATTTGAATCCGTCAGCAAAGCTTTGGGCACACTTCGGGCATATCTTCATAAACTGCCTCCTGAATTATTGTCTTATTCCGCCGACGAGAGTTCGTCGGCAGATATTTTATGTCAATGGTTTTCGGAGTTGGTGACGGTTGAACGGCAGTTGAATGGTTTCTTGCAACTGGATTATAGTTTCGCAGCAAATTTCTGCTAAAAAATATAAACGTCAAATCCAACACGAAAAGAACTGTTATGAATACTAAAAGCTTCCTTACTCGATGCCTTGTCACTACACTACTCATCTGTGGATTGTTTCTCGCCTCAAACTTGATTGACACATCCGCGCAGCAAACGAACAACAGTTTCACACTCGAACAGGTGCTCAGCTCGCCTTTTCCCTCGGAGCTCACTGCTTCACAAAAGGGCGAACGCATCGCATGGGTCTTCGATGCAAACGGCAAACGCAACATCTGGGTTGCAGAAGGACCGGGATTCAAAGCCCGCCAGCTGACTCAATACAACGAAGATACCGGTATCGAAATCACGGCTCTCGAATTCACACACGATAGCAAGTGGATCGTCTATGTGCGCGGCGGTAATGAAAACTCCACAGGCGAAGTTCCTAACCCGACGAGCGATCCGGCGGGCGCCAGGCAGGAGATCTTTGCGGTCTCTTTCGACACTGGACGTGTGATGCGTTTGGCAGAAGGTAATCAGCCCCTCGCTTCCCCAACCAACAATCGTATCGTCTTTAACAAGGATGGCCAGATCTGGACCGTCGAGATCGCCGCAGGCTCGGAGCCACACGCATTTTTCATCGCGCGTGGCCTGAACATTTCACCCGCCTGGTCACCCGACGGCCGCAAGCTCGCCTTCAACAGTTCTCGTAACGATCACAGCTTCATCGGCATCTACGATACCGAGAAAAACTCTGTCAAATACATTGCTCCGTCGGTTGACCGTGACAGCTATCCGCGGTGGTCGCCCGACGGCAAGCGGATCGCTTTCATTCGCCAATCCACGCGTGGCTCGCTGCCTCGCCAGATCTTCAGGGACCTCCCGGATCCCTGGGCAATAATGCTTGCCGATCTCAACAACAACACCGTATCGGAGGTCTGGCGCAGTGGAGATAAGGTGACCGACTCAATGCCGTCGATTGCCGGGCAGGATGTGTTGCAGTGGGCCGCGGATGACCGGCTGGTTTTCAGTTCGGAGATGGATGGATGGCTCCATCTTTATTCCATCTCGGCACAGGGCGGAAAGCCGATTTTGCTGACGCCGGGTCAATGCGAATACGAGCAAATGACAATGACTCCGGACAAACGCGAGATCATCTACTCATCAAACTGCCAGGACATTGACAGACGACAATTAAAGCGGGTTCCCGTTACCGGTGTCACTGACGGAGGACGTCTCATTACACCAGTCGATCAAATCGCATGGAGCCCTGTAGTAACAGGCTCCGGCCAATCTTTGATCTTCCTCAAGTCAGACGCTCGAATGCCGGCAATGCCGTATGCGATTTCCATGATGCGCGGTCCGAACGTTGATCCCATGGCCGTACCAATCGCATCCGAGGTCATGCCCAAAGACTTCCCCGCTTCCAAATTAGTCATTCCACAGGGTGTCATTTTCAAAGCCGCAGACGGTCTCGAAATTCACGGTCAGCTATTCCTCCCATCAAATGTCAGGACGGGTGAGAAAATGCCCGCAGTGATCTTTATGCACGGCGGTCCGGTCCGGCAGATGTTTTTGGGCTGGCATAACCGATACTACTACCACAACTCTTATGCATTTAATCAATATCTTGCCAGCCGTGGTTACGCAGTCCTCTCCGTGAATTTTCGTCTGGGCATTGGCTACAGCCGCGCATTTCGCGCAGTGAACAATGGCGGAGCACGCGGCGCGGCCGAATATCAGGATATCGTCGCCGCAGCTAATCACCTGCGCACTCGCAACGATATCGATCCCTCAAAGATCGGTTTATGGGGGGGAAGTTATGGCGGCTATCTGACCGCTCTGGGTTTGGCGCGCAATTCAGACTTGTTCGCAGCCGGCGTCGATCTCCACGGTGTCCACGACTGGTCGGTGCGAATATCAGGCGCAACGTGGATTGACTATGCCGACCGCGATGCGGTCAAGATAGCGCGCGAGTCATCACCCATCAGTTCGGTAGAAAAATGGCGTTCGCCGGTGCTCCTGATTCATGGTGATGATGACCGCAATGTCGCATTCTCGCAAACAGTCGATCTGGTCCGACGATTGCGCGAGCAGAAGGTTTACTCCGAGCAAATTGTCTATCCCGACGAGGTCCACGACTTCCTGCTGCATCGCAACTGGTTGGAGATATTCAAAGCCGCAGCGGATTTCTTCGACCGTCAACTGAAAAACAAACAGGCAGCACAGCGAATTTCAAAGCTCGACATCCTGATTCGCGGCGGCAGCGTGATCGACGGGACCGGCACAAGTGCGTTCAGAGCTGATATAGGTATAACGGGTGATCGAATCGTCTTCGTGGGCGATGCCACCAAAGATAATCTGCAAGCTGCTCGAACACTCGACGCGACCGGCTTAATTATCGCCCCCGGTTTCATCGACCCCCACACACACGCCCTGGAAGACCTCTCGAAATCCGAGTCCAAAAGCAACATGAATTTTTTGTTTCAGGGTGTGACGACCGTGTTGACGGGTAACGATGGTTCAGGCCCTTTTCCGCTTGCCGAAACTCTTAATCGCTGGCAGCAGCAAGGCATCGGAACAAATGCAGCGCTGTTTGTCGGTCACGGCAAAGTGCGGCAAATTGTCATGGGGATGAGCGATGCCGAACCTAACACCGAACAACTCGAAAAGATGAAGCAACTCGTGTTGCAGGCGATGAATGAGGGCGCGATTGGAATGTCCACGGGCTTGTACTACGCGCCCGGAAGCTTCGCCAAAACGGAAGAGGTGATTGAACTGGCCAAAATAGTCACCGAACTCGGGGGAATCTATGATACGCATATGCGAGACGAAAGCTCGTATAACATCGGTCTGCTCGGATCGATAAAGGAGACGATACGTATTGGACGCGAGGCCGGAATCCCCGTCCACATTTCACACATCAAATCGCTGGGCACAGATGTTTGGGGACAAAGCTCACAGGTTATTGAGATCATCAACCTCGCGAGGGCCGAAGGAGTTGATGTCACTGCCAATCAGTATCCTTACACTGCATCCGGCACTGGTCTCACTGCAGCACTGATTCCGCGCTGGGCGGAAGCCGGGGGAAATACTGAGATGCGCAGGCGCATCGATGATCCGAGTGTGCGGCCTCGCCTGGTTTCGGAGATGGAAGCAAATCTCAAACGGCGCGGGGGCGCAGATTCGCTGCTGATAACATCGGCCAGCGATAAAGAGCTCATCGGCAAACGCCTCAGCGAAATCGCAAGACAGATGAATAAAGCTCCGGTCGAGGCGGCTCTGACATTGATCAAGAACACAGGCCGCATCAGTGTCGCTTCGTTCAATATGAGCGAAAAAGATATAGAAAATTTTATGCGTCAGCCGTGGGTCATGACAGGCAGCGATGGCTCCGGCGGCCACCCGCGGAAATACGGCAGCTATCCGCGTAAAATGCGTGAATACGTCATCAATCGCAAAGTCATCTCCCTGCCGCGAATGGTTCAAGCGAGCAGTCTGCAGGTTGCTGAAACATTTAAATTGAATGATCGAGGCAAAATCTGTGATGGCTTTTTCGCTGACGTCATCGTGTTCGATGAAAAGACCATTGCCGACCGCGCTACTTTTGAACAGCCGGAGCTGTTGGCGAGCGGGATGCGCTATGTGATCGTAAACGGTCAGATTGCGATTGATGGCGGCAAATATACTGGGGTTTTAGCGGGCAGACCGATAAGAAGAGAGTAAATATTGCCGGTTACACAACATAGACATAACTCCCCCCTCGCCACTGGAAACCGGGGTATTTGAACAGGAAAATCGCATAGATCACAACAGTACATTTGAACTTGGACGATGCTGTTAACAATATTCGCCAGCAATGGTGTCCGGCCTGACTAAGTTTGTCTCCCATCAAGTAACCATTATAAGGGGAGTGTCCCCCATCCAATCAGCTTGGATTAGATCGACTGCAGCTTGTCGAATAATATTCCTTCATCACGCTTCTGAAAAAGATTGCAACGGCCGATAATCGGCATTACACTTACGGGCGATCTCAGTAAACTTCTCAGCAATTATTTATACATATTTCTATTTGAGGTCGAAGGTGATGGTGATGCAGACTCAGCGAAAATCGAAGCCAATTCAGCCCAGGATGAAGAATCCAACTAAACAGTATCGGTCAAAATCGAGTTGTAGCCACTATCCATGTTGCACACAAGGCGGCAAACGCTCCAATACTGCTCTAAATCGATCGATGAGTTCCTCTGGGGTTTACTATATTGGCAGCGATGAATAGCCGATCATCGTCATGCCCGAGCTGATGGAGACGGTAATTGAAGATTAGGTCCGTGGTTGGGGGAGATCGAAACACAATTCGCAGGTTTAAAACTCGCAGCTTTTGTTTTGAACGAACTCATCTCAGTGTTCCTGAGCGACTCAGCAAACTGAAGCCTGTACAAATTGAAGCTGATTGTTGTCAAAGCATCTGATTGGTTCCGATGGGGCCAAATGTTTATTGCACCGATGGATTATTGAATCCCGAGTACCACGGTAGCAACATTTACAGCATTTAAGAGTAACCGCCAAGAAGCTAAGGACGCCTATATTTTCCGCCTTCCATGGCGCTCATGATGTCTTGGCCGCGGAACAACCTTACTTGATACAAATGATGTGGGGATGTCGCTCCTACGGGCTTGAGATTTGATTACAAATTTCATCCAGATCGATTCCTTTCGGTGGAAACAAGTAATTGGTCTGTATCATTTACAAGCATTGATCTAAAGGAGCTATTAGCTCTTATCCTGTAATGGTATAAGCATATAGTAGTAGATATCGGCATCTAGTACTATATGCTGGCATCTACTAATAGATGCTTCCGCATTGGCCGAAAAACATGTTAGGCGGCGATGTTCGTTTAGGAAAGAAGAAGAAGCGAGTAATCAATAAACAAGTGAGACGGAATGTGCTCTGATGTTATACTAAATAGCATAGTTACTTTGGATGGAAAACGCTCCAGAATTAGAGTGACACAGTGTTATCGAAGACCGCCTAACCCCTGTTCTACTCGATCCGCGCGAGGGATCTTGTTAGAAGTTGGCCATTCGCCACCATCAAGCCTTACCGCCGCGCGGACGGGTGAACTCCTCCGTTAGGCGACAATGTTCGTTTTGGAAAGAAGAAGAAGAAGCGAGTAATCAATAAGCAAGTGAGCCGGAATGGGCACTTACGCAAGACCGAGGAGCCTGGTTACTTTGAAAGGATAACGCTCCGCGAATCGGGGAAACACAGTTTTATCGAAGATCGCCTAACCCCTGTTCCACCCGATCCGCGCGAGGGATCTTGTTAAAAGTTGTGCGTTTTGTCACCATCAGGTCGTACCGCCGCGCGGACGGGTGAACTCTATCGTTAGGCGGCGATGTTCGTATAGGAAAGAAGAAGAAGCGAGTAACCAATAAACAGGTGAACCGGAATGTGCTCTGATGTTATGCCGAGGAACCCGGTTACTTTGAATGTAAAACGCTCCGCGAATTGGAGAGACACAGTGTTGCCGAAGATCGCCTAACCCACGTTCCACCCGATCCGCGCGAGGGATCTTGTTTATAAGTTGGCCTTTTGCCACCATCAGGCTTTACCGCCGCGCGGACGGGTGAACTCTATCGTTAGGCGCGGTTTCATCATAGGATAATCAGTGAATAACGAAGCGAATAAAATAATCTCACTAAGTCACAAAATTGTTGATATTGAATTCCGTAAAGATGCGGATGCCCTTGAGCTGTTAATAACCGATGATTACGTTGGTATAGATCCATCAGGAGCGATCATTAACAAAGAAATTTCGGTGGGCCGTTACCGTAATGAGAGCTTCATCTTGTCGGAGCATAGCATATCGGACATCACCGTTTCTGTATTTGGTAACACTGCGCTTGAAATGGGCATAATGAAGCTGAAGGGAAGGCTGGGGGATTTTGAATTTGGCGGGCCTTATCGCTATACCCATTTATGGCTTAAAACGGATGAGGGCTGGAAAGTCAGGGGCTCCCAGCTCACCCCAATTCTCAGAGACTAAAATCTAATCGACGCGGGAGCGGCTGAATTCAAACGTTAGGTTGGCGAAACTCGAAGGTAGAAACAAAACACATGAGGCACCACGGCATTTTACATATTTTTCCTTGAGGTACGTGGTCGTAAGAAGTTTGTAGGTCGCGGTTAGTTGAGGTCCTGGTTACTTCCAACGTAGGAGTGAAGACCAAGGTCCTGGTTGTCATCGAGAGCCACCTAACACCCGTTCCAGCGGAGCGGCTTCTACGATCCAGGTGACTGGTACCGAAAGACGCCGCCCGCTGAGCCTGGCCGTTAGGCGACGGAGGGCTCGTTTGGGAAAGAAAAAGAAGAAGCGAGTAATCAATAATCAGGTAAGCCGGAATGTGCTCTCACGTAAAACCGAGGAGCCTGGTTACTTTGAAAGGATAACGCTCAGCGAATCGGAGAGATGCTTTGTTACCGAAGATCGCCTAACCCCTGTTCCACCCGATCCGCGCGAGGGGGCTTGTTTGGAAGTTGTCCTTTTGCCACCATCAAACTTTACCGCCGCGCGGACGGGTGAACTCTATCGTTAGGCAGCCGTAATTGTGTCAACAAATAATGGCCATGCACTTTCGTAATAAGATTACGTCGTTCGTAGATAGGTGAAATACCTGCGGAGTAAGTAGATGATCGATCTTATGCTATGCCCTAAGTGTGGAGGGATAAACAATCAATCGATTAACTATTGTAGGGAGTGTTCGAGAAATCTGCATGAAGGAAAATGGTGGAAGACGCTATCATTAAGATTCATTCTCTGGGTGGGGCTTTTTGAATTAACTTTGTTTTCATTTCGCCTGATCGAGGTTAATATTAATTTATACTTTGACTTTAAATCGGTCCCTAAACCTAGTAAGCCAATAGAAGTGAAATATGAATGGTATGGGCCTGATATAAATTACGGTGACGGAAAGGCAACAGTGATACTTTATATGTTGACAGATGAATATAAATGGGAGCTGGGTTGGTATGATCAGCTAAACAAGAATTATGAAAAAGTGCCTCTATCAAATGAAATGATAGGGCTTATAAATGGATCAAGAAAAGTGATATGTGTTGGAACAAGCTCGGGAGAAATGAAGCAAGGAGTAAGTTTTCAGGAGGGAAGAATAATAGAGGAGCAAAGAGCTGGTAAGCGGGCGGAGACAATAGCGAAATGGGTAAGAGAGAGATTGCACGATCCAGTGACTGTATTAAAACTAAATGCAGGACATTGGATTCGCAGTTCTGATATGACAAATACAGATCATCAAAGGAGGGTTATAATTATACTGGTACTTAGGATTATTGGAATATGGGATAAAGATAAAGCTCTTCGGAAAGCCTTTGAGGATGCTGCAAGAGAGGAGCCAATATATAAGATTATCCTCAAGGAGTATTCGCTAACGCAAGGTAATAGATTCGTTTGGGTAGAATAGGTGTTTTAGAAAAGCAGTAAGGCATTTAGGATGATACACTGCATAATTCTATAAATTAATTTCAGGGTAACCAAAATGGTATTTTCTTATTGGGTAAAGCTGCTTTTATGGTCATTACTTTTACTAGCACTGGTCATCTATTCAGTTAGCACTTTTCGGCTTACTAAAAAGATGTTGGTTAATTGGTGGCGTATTCGCATTGCCAATAAGGCTAAACTAAAGTTGTTTCCAGCTAACCACGCACCAGATATTTTAAATGGTAAGTATACCGGTAAATATGTAGGAGGTGGCATTGCTCTCTCGAAAATGGATGTAGTAACAATAGAAATTGATAAACTATTTACTTGCATCACAGAGAAAGATGCGCTCGTGAATGCGGTGCTAAATAATAAGATTGATGTCTTGGATTTAAAGCTTGATCGGCTGGATGTCAATAGTGAAAGGATGCAAATCTCAATGAGCCTCCATAATAAGACGAGGAGGCGTATTGTTTGTAAGATACCTAAGGGACAAGTATTTGA
>JAKEHZ010000204.1 GCA_022614735.1 Acidobacteriota bacterium
AAATCGCGGTGCGAGATGTACCGTAGGTTGTCCAACCTGCGGAGGCCTCATCATCAAGCCGCTTGGTGGTAACTGAACAGCTCATTAATCGAGTCATCCGCAGGTTGGACAACCTACGGTACATTTTTCTGAGGAGTCGGTCATGTCGTCATAGGCGACGTCCTGTAGCAATGACAACTACTGGGAGCGCAAGCGCTCCCAGTAGTTGCTGAGGAAACTGGTGAAGATACTCTGGCTCAAAACTGAATTGCTGCATCCGGTGGATAAGGGCGGCAAGATCCGCACTTACCAGATGCTCAAGATGTTGAAGCGCGAGCATGACATCACCTATTTGACGCTTGACGACGGGTCGGCAGCGCCGGATGCGCATGAGGCCGCGGAAGAGTATTGCCACGAGTTGATCCGTGTCCCACACCGCACGCGCGCAAAATTCTCCGCCGGGTTTTATCTTGACCTTGGGCAGAATCTCATCTCCCCGCTGCCGTACTTCATGCAGAAGTACGTATCGGACGACATGAGGCGGGAGATAACGAATCACGCTGGCTGCGCCGATGCCCTCGTTTGCGATTTCCTCATGCCGAGCATCAACGTGCCACTGGAACTGCCGTGCGCTACGGTGCTCTTTCAACATAATGTCGAGGCACTGATCTTGCAGCGACATTACGAGGTGCAGACCAACCCGCTTAAGCGCGCTTATCTGCGCGGCCAGTGGCGCAAGTCGCAAGCGTACGAACTCGCTGCCTGCCATCGATTCGATCAGGTTATAGCTGTCTCGGCAGAAGATGGGGAGATGATGCGGCGCGAATACGGGGTGATGGAGGTGGCCGATGTCCCGACAGGCGTGGATACGGGCTATTTCCGCCCTGGCGGCGGGGCGCGACGCGAGCCGCACCATCTGATCTTCACAGGCTCGATGGATTGGCTGCCGAATGTCGATGGGATTCGGTATTTCACAGAGCAGATTCTCCCGCTCATCAGGCAGAAGGACCCTGACGTCAGGCTGACAGTTGTCGGGCGTAGCCCCTTCCCGGGTTTGGTGGAGTTGAGCCGGCGCGAGCCCGGGATCACGGTGACCGGGCGTGTCGATGATGTGAGGCCCTACATGGAACGCGCCTCGGCATATGTGGTGCCGCTCAGAATCGGTGGCGGCACGCGGCTGAAAATATTTGAGGCTATGGCGATGGAGCTTCCGGTCATTTCCACTACGGTCGGCGCTGAAGGATTACCCGTGCGGGATGGCGAGGAGCTTTTGATCGCCGACACACCGGAAGAATTTACCGGCGCGGTTGTGCGTGTACTGACCAATGACTCTTTATCCCGCCGGCTTGGCGCGAGCGGAGCAGCGATGGTCAGGAATAGCTGTGGTTGGGAGCACGTCGCCTCCCGCTTCGCAGAGATATGTGGGCGCACACTGGTGCGGCGCGGGATGCGGCGCGGCGCGCAAGAAACAATCAAGGAGTTACCGGTAGTTGTATGAATGATCTTGTGATTCACCAGACCGGCCGTCGGGATGCAGAGCCTCTCACGATGCGCACGCTCCTCATCTGCCACGAGTGCGCACATCTTGACCGGGACGGCCTGGCGCGGTGGCTGGCTTCATTTTCTGATCTGGTAGGGATAATCGTGCTCAGGGAAACCAAACAGCGGATGTGGCGACGCATCAAGAGAGAAGTGAACCGCGTAGGCATATTGCGCTTCCCCGATGTGCTCGCCTTCCGGTTTTACTACAGGCTCTTCCTGTCGTCGCGGGATAGGCGTTGGCAGGAAGAGAAACTGGCTGAGTTATGCCGAGCTTACCCCCTACTCGGAGATGTGCCGGTCTTATATACGCACAGCCCAAATGCGCCCGAGGCCGAGGCATTCATCCGGGAGCGCGGCCCGGACATCATGATCGCTCGCTGTAAGACACTGCTCAGGGAGAGCATCTTCTCGCTGCCTGCTCATGGGACCTTTGTCATGCATCCCGGCATTTGTCCCGAGTACCGAAATGCGCACGGATGTTTTTGGGCGATGGCAAATGGTGAGCTGGACAAAGTCGGAATGACATTGTTGCGTATTGATCGCGGCGTCGATACCGGCCCTGTCTACGGCTACTACTACTACCAGGGCGATGCGGCGATGGATTCGCACATTGTCATCCAGCACAGAGTCGTCTTCGACCATTTGAAGGAACTCGAACAAAAGTTGGTCGACATATATGCCGGCAGCGCCATACCGCTGGACACAGCCGGGCGTACATCGTCCACCTGGGGGCAACCCTGGCTGACGAAGTATTGGCATTGGAAGCTGAGAATAAGAGGGACGAAGAATGCGAGCAATTACGCTCATGTATCACGACGTGGTTGAGGCCCGCGGGCACGAAGCCAGCGGATTCCCATGGCCTGATGCAGCGCTCTACAAGCTGGAGCCAGAGCAATTCACCGCGCACCTGGACGCCATCGCAGGCGCTCTATGTGGGCCACCGTGCACAGTCTCCGAGCTGACGGCGGCCAGCAGCCAGATGCCGGTGCTGCTGACCTTCGATGACGGAGGAGTCAGCTCCTACACGCGCATCGCTGATCAGCTCGAGGAGCATGGCTGGCGCGGCCACTTTTTCATCACCGCCGGACAGATCGGTACGAGCGCTTTCGTCAGCCGTGAACAGATCCGCGATTTGCGCCGGCGCGGTCACATCATCGGGTCGCATTCATTTTCACATCCACTGCGAATGGCGCAGTGCAGTTGGCCGGATTTGGTGGGTGAATGGTGGATGAGTGTCGGGTTATTGTCCGACATACTTGGCGAGCAGGTGAGCGCAGCTTCGGTGCCGGGCGGGCAATACACAAGAAAAATTGCTGAGGCCGCCTCGATGGCAGGGATCGAGGCGTTATTTACCTCTGAGCCGATAACAAAGTGGCACAAGGTAGATGGTTGTACAGTTTATGGTCGCTTCGCGATTCAACGGTGGATGTCGCCTTGTGTTGCCGCCGATCTGGTAGCCGGCAAAGCCGCGCCACGCCTGCGACAACTGATCTGGTGGAATGCCAAGAAAGTTATCAAGACTCTGGGCGGCGAGTATTACTTGAAGCTGAGAAATACCTTAACGGGGGAACGTAAGGGAAACGTATTATGAAATTGAATATATTCAGTGCTACCCCCACAATTTACCAAAGTAGTGATGAGAGCTTTCTCTCAATTACCGGGAGAAATTCGGGTACAGTAATCAATGCAAGGAAGTTTGCGTCTTCATTAATAATTTGCCTGCTCTTCTTTTCTTTGATTGTGTGGCTTCAATGGTTGAGCGGTGCATTTCGGAATGAGTTCGGTGGAGACCCCGATGAAGCTAGTCATTATGTCACAGGGCTGATGATAGGGGACTACATGACTTCTCTCCCGCTAAGTTCGCCTATGGGTTTTGCGAAGAAATATTACCTGCACTACCCGAAGATCGCCCTGGGACACTGGCCGCCTCTCTTTTATCTGGTTCAGGGCATCTGGGGTAAGTTCTTTTCGCCATCACGTATCTCCATGCTTCTTCTGATGGCTCTCACAACAGCTCTACTCGCGTTAACTGTTTATCGGATAGTTCGGAGCGAATTTGGAAACAAAGCGGGGATCGCGACAGGGACGCTGACAATATTGTTACCTATCACTCAGAAGGCCACCAATTTGTTGATGGCGGATATGCTGTTTACGCTACTTGGTTTTTGGGCAGTATTATGTTTCGGTAGTTATTTGGATACAGAGAAGGCGCGATATGCGATTGGCTTTGGCGTTTTAGCTTCATTAGCCATCCTGACTAAAGGCAATGGGTTTTTTTTAGCAATATTTCCACTTTTAGCTTTGGTTTTTAGCCGTCGTCTTTACCTGCTCGCTCGCGCCTCTTTCTGGTATCCGGCAGCTATTGTTCTGCTGGTGTGTGGTCCCTGGTACCTGTTAACCCGGAAGATGATGGGAGAGATTATGGCAGGTGAGCTGGGGCTGAGCTATACGAGAGAGGCGATCAGAGCTTATACCTGGGACTTGATTTTGATATTGGGGGTCGGACTTTCGCTCGTGGTTGTGATTGGTATCTTCGCCCGGATCATTGAGCCTTTTCGCGAAAGAAGGGTGGAAGGGAGATGGGCGGCAGCCGGAGCTTTGTTATTTAGTTTCTGGTTGTTCTACTGTATCGTCCCATCCGGAATAAACAGCAGGTATGTGATAGTCGCTGCCCCTTCACTTCTGATGTTCTTTGTTGCCGGGATCGCCTGGGCCGCTTCTCGATTACCCTTAGGTAAGCTTACTGTGTTCCAAAAGGTCTATGTATTGACAGTACTTGCAGCAACGGTGTTCGCCGCAGAAACCTTCGTGCTTGCCAAGCGACCCAATTACGGATTTGCGGAGGCAGCCCGAAATATTCTCTCGAAACCGGAGTTGCAGAATTCGGTTCTGCTGGTTGCCTCGGATGCGGAGGGTGAGGGGATGTTCATCGCCGAGGTGGCGCCGCTGGAGCAGAAACCCGGCCATATCATACTCCGATCAAGTAAGGTTCTATCACAGAGTTTGTGGAGTGGGGATCAATACCAGCTTCTCTACCATACGCCGGAAGAAGTCATGCGCTATCTCGATGAGATTCCTGTCGGCATTGTAGTTATGGGTGATTGGCTATTTCGGAGTATGTTCGAGCACCGGGATCACTACAATCAGCTTAACGAAGTGCTCAAATCATATCCGCAGAATTGGGAACTCCTGGGTTCATACCCTCGGCGATTGGATGAAGATCTCGGTGAGATTCGAGTTTACCGGCGAATCGGCCACGAGAATAAACCAATAAACAAAACTCGGATAGATATGCGCTCTAAACTGGGCGAAGCAGTTGAGAATTAAGGAGAATCAGTAGTAGGAGATAAAAAAGTGAAGCTCAGTATCTTCGGGTTAGGATATGTCGGATGCGTCTCGGCCGCGTGTTTTGCTAGAGCCGGGCACGAGGTCATCGGTGTTGATGTAAATCAGATGAAAGTCGAGATCATCAACAGTGGCCGCAGTCCCATTGTCGAGCCGGCTGTTGAGGACTTGATATCTGAGAGTGTCAAAGAGAACAGATTACGAGCGACGACCGATATCGCAATGGCGTTTGCTGAGTCGGAGCTCTCGCTAGTATGTGTCGGTACGCCGAGTCATCAAAATGGCAGTCTCGATCTGACCTACCTCAAACGCGTTTGTCAGCAGCTCGGTGAAGCGCTGGAGCTAAAATCCCGTTACCACATCATTGCCATTCGCAGCACGATCTTGCCGGGTACGATTGCGGGGACCATCGTGCCGGCGCTGGAGGTCTATTCGGGCAAGCGTGCGGGACGTGACTTTGGCGTGGCAGTCAATCCCGAGTTTTTACGTGAAGGAACTTCGGTCCATGACTTCAATAATCCGCCTTTTACGCTCATAGGTGCAGATGATGAAGATACGACCGCCCCTATGCGCCGTCTCTACTCGCACCTCAACGCGCCTCTCATCGCTGTAGGCATCAAAGAGGCAGAGATGGTCAAGTATACGTGCAATTGCTTTCACGCTCTGAAGGTAACCTTCGCTAACGAGATAGGAGCCATTTGCAAGGCGCTCGGTGTGGACAGTCATCGCGTCATGGAAGTTTTCTGCCATGACTCGAAGCTTAATCTATCCCCTTATTATCTTAAACCCGGCTTCGCTTTTGGCGGCTCTTGTCTACCAAAAGATTTGCGCGCGCTGACTCATAAAGCCAAAGAATACGATGTTGAAGTGCCGATGCTGAATTCGATTCTGGTGAGCAACAGGCTGCAAATCGAACGCGCAGTTGAGATGGTGTTGAGAACCGGACATAAAAAAGTCGGCGTGCTCGGATTGAGCTTCAAGGTAAACACTGATGATCTCAGAGAGAGCCCGATGGTAACCCTCGTGGAAAGGCTGATCGGTAAGGGTTTGAAGCTCGCCATCTATGACCGTGAAGTAGAACTGGCGAGGCTCTTCGGCGCTAACAAGAACTATATCGAGCGTGAGATCCCGCATATCTCGTCGCTTCTCCGCGCCGACCTGAAGGAGGTTATTGACGATTCAGAAGTAATTATCATAGGGAAACAAGATAACGAGTTTCGGACGCTCGCAGAAATTGCAGGTAGCGGCCGGGTCATTATCGACCTGGTCAGAATGAATGAGCTAGCAAGTGGTCGGGAAAGCTATCAGGGATTGTGTTGGTGATAGCGGCTTTGCAATCCCGGAGCGAGATTCGAGAGATGAAAAGAAGCTAAATCGAAACATGCAACATCGGGACATCGAAGGAAATTATAACATTCGGGAAACGGCGTTCAGAGTACCGCCTTTAGGCGGAAGCGGCGTCGCCAGACGCCCTGCAGGGCTCGTAAACGAGCCGTTTCCGCCTAAAGGCGGTACTCTGAACGCCGTTTCCCGATCTCTGTAGAAGTACTAATGTCCCAATCTTGTGTGGTCTGATTTAGAAAAATACTGAGAATATATACACACACATCATACGAGGAGAGAAGAGTTAAGCAAGTTAATACAGGAGGAGTAACATGAAATCTATATGGAGGAAAGAGTTAATATTCTTGGTGGGGCTTCTTGCCCTGTTGTCTCTGGTGCCCAACTGTCGCATCACGGATTCACAGGCGGCCACCACCACATATACAGAGGAGGAGATCAGGAAAATGGCTGAGCGTGCGGCGCCGGCAGTCGGCGTTGCCGGGAGTGAGCCAGAACCTCCGCGGATCTTTCTCGATACAACCTATGTCCCGCCGGCCGGAGGGCAGACCATCGCGGTGCAAGCTGGCGGCGATCTTCAAGCTGCGTTCAATCAAGCGCGGCCCGGTGATGTGATCACACTCGAGGCCGGCGCCACTTTCACCGGTAATTTTACTCTCCCGGCTAAAGCCGGTGCCGGCTGGATTTTCATCCGCACTTCCGCGCCTGATAGCAGCTTACCGCGCCCAGGCCAGCGTATCACGCCAGGTCACGCCAGCGTTTTGCCCAAGATCGTCACCTCGAATGCAGATCCGGCGTTGAATGTCGCGGACGGTGCTCATCATTACCGGCTGGTCGGGCTGGAGTTCACTGTCGCGCCCAGCCTCTCCCTCATCACGAACTTGATAATGGTTGGCGACGGAACTACCTCACTGGCTCAACTGCCGCACAATATTATCTTTGATCGCGTTTACATTCATGGAAACCCGACTGTCAATCTGCGGCGCGGAATGTCGGTTAACGGCGCCTCGAGTGCTGTCATCGATTCCCATATCTCGGATTGTCACGAAGAAGGTCGCGATTCCCAGGCGATCCTCGTCTTTAACAGCCCCGGGCCTCTCAGGTTTACCAACAATTACCTGGAAGGTTCGACGGAGAACATCATGTTCGGCGGAGCAGACCCCAATATAAACAACCTCGTACCCTCGGACATCGAGTTCCGTCGCAACCACTGTTTCAAGCCACTCTCATGGAAGGCCGATGATCCGAGCTATGCTGGCAGAGACTGGTCGATTAAGAATCTACTGGAGCTGAAAAACGCACAACGAATACTGATCGAAGGCAATATCTTCGAGAATAACTGGGCGGACTCCCAAGTCGGTTTCGCCATCCTCTTCACAGTGCGCAATGAGGGCGGCACAGCCCCCTGGTCCGTGGTTCAGGACGTGACCTTCATCAACAACCTGGTACGCCATAGTGCTGGCGGCGTCAACATGCATGGTACGGACGATGTTAATCCATCCTTGCCGACCAGCCGTATCAGGATTAGTAATAACCTGTTCGACGATATCAGTGGCCCGCGTTGGGGTAACGGGTCTGGGCGTCTCTTTCAAATCGGCACTGTACTAAACGATCTCACGATAGAACACAACACAGGGTTTCAGAGCAATCACCTTGCGGTCGTCGACGGGTCGCCTTCGAGCCAGGGCTTCACCTTTCAGAATAACATTACGGCCAACAATGAGTTCGGTTTCTTTGGTTCAGGCCAGGGGACAGGCACAAATGCGCTCAACTTCTATTTCCCCGGTGCGATCTTCCTGAGGAATGTCATCGTGGGTGGTCGAAGTGATTTATATCCATCGGATAATTCCTTCCCGGATTCGTTCGCCAACGTCGGGTTCGTAGACCTCGCTGGCGGTAACTATCGACTGGCTTCTACCAGTCCTTATAAGAATGCCGGGACAGATGGCAAGGACATTGGTGTCAATTTTGATGTTCTTAACCTGGCGCTCACCGGTACCACCAGTGTGACGACTGTCTCGGCAGCGAGTTACGCCGGAGACACCATCGCCATGGAATCAATCGTCTCCGCTTTTGGAACGGGGTTAGCAACCTCAACACAAGGCGCCCTCACGACTCCCTTACCGACTGAGTTAGGCGGTACCGCCGTTACTGTGCGAGACGTGTTTAACGTGGTGTGGCCTTGCCCGCTTTTCTTTATCTCACCCACCCAGGTCAATTTTCAAATCCCGATTCTTTCAGGGCTGGGTAATTCGGAGGTCACAGTTAGTAGTGGGGGAAACATTGTCGCTAAGGGGATGATAACTGTTGCCAGAGTCTCACCCGGAATATTCACGGCCGACGCCAGTGGAAGGGGGCTGCCAACAGGATTCATCCTTCGTAACAGATCCAACGGCAGCCCGGTAGTTGAGCCGATAGCGATCTTCGATAGTTCGCAGAACAAGTATGTCGCTGTGCCGATCGACCTTGGCCCAATCTCCGATCAGGTCTTCCTGGTACTTTTTGGCACCGGGTTTCGTTATCACGGCGGCCTTGCTTCCGTTGCATTGAACGTCGGAGGGATTGGCAACGAGGTGACATTCGCCGGACAGCAAGGCGGATTCGTTGGACTCGATCAAGTCAATGCCCGTCTTCAGCGAGTCCTTGCCGGACGCGGCGAAGTGGACGTCATTCTGACGGTGGAGGGAGTGCGCTCTAACGTGGTCAATCTCGTTATTAGATGAGAAGAGGAGAACGCGAAATAGGCAAATAACCGTGGTGATTGAATAATGATGGAACAGAGTAAAACGGGTCAACAAGAAAGGGTGGAAATAACGGAACAAACGGAAATTCTCTATGAGCGTGTTTTAAAAGCTCTTTTTCTAGCCCGCGAATGCGGGCGACAGCATAAAGCCCAGGGTGGAGCCGAAGGCGGAACCCTGGGAAACGTTACCCAAAATGGCAGCTAGCCCGTGAAACGGGCGGCAGACCACAGGCTGTCGCCCACTTCGTGGGCTTGGTGGTCTTAACTGCTGCGATCCTGGGGCTGACGCCCCAGGCTTTATGCTGCCGCCCGCATTCGCGGGCTGAAAGCGGGGCTTTTAAAACACGCTCTAAGAATTTTCCATTAATTCCGTTATTTCCCTTTGTTCCATCATCTCTCTCTGAACTGGGCTAAATCGGAACATGCGACATTGGGACTCGGTCTGATTTAGCGTACCCACGTTGAATTATAAGGTGGAGTTAATGGAAATAATCGTGAGTTCGACATAATATATTAATTAGGAAGCGCAACCCTCTCGCTTGGTTTGTGTCTCCATTGGCAACAGATTCGTCTTCTGATCTGCCCCACATCCGGATTTGCCGGTTGAGAGGAGCATTGAGTTGAAGTATTCACGCCAGGCCTGCCTGTCGGTTCTTTACCTCGGTCGAACTCGCTAGATATCTCTGTCCCGTTAATTCGAGTTATCACTGCATTGCACTCCGGCTGAGCTAAGTTATAGCGTTGTTAAAATACCATGCAGAAAGATGATTTCCAAAGAATACCTGAGGTTAATGCCATGGAAGAGAGACTTAGTGCGGAAAAAGCAGAGGCTGAGTCACTGCGCAACGGTCATCAGCGCGGCATCCTTAGTCAGCGCGTGGACGCTTCCGAAACGATCGCTAAGAGATCGCGCCTCTCTTTGCTCCTGGTTGTTCTGGCAGTCGGGGGATTTTATTTGGCGACAGTGAGAGAAGGGCATATTTGGGGCGATGACTTCAGCATGTATATCCACCATGCAAAAAACATCGCTGAGGGTGTCAGTTACGACCAGACCGGTTATATCTATAACCCCTCGCTGGCAGTGCTCGGTCCGCGAACATATCCGCCGGTTTTCCCATTGATGCTTGCACCTGTGTATATCTGGGCGGGTGGTAGTTTGACAGCTATGAAGGTTATGATTTTCCTCAGCTTCCTTCTATTCATAGTCATGATTTTCCTGGCATTCAGACATGACCTGCCCTGGCTGTATCTGCTCACCCTGATAGTACTGATCGGGTTTAATCCATTCTTATGGCAGTTTAAGGATAACATCGTTTCGGACATACCATTCTTACTGTTTGTTTATTTAAGCCTCTTTCTCATTTCAAGGGCATACAGCTCAGAACGAAAAGGCAGAAGGCGGGCATTAGATGTGATTTTAATCGCTCTTTCAATTTACCTTGCTTATGGCACTAGAAGCATTGGTCTGGTTCTGTTGCCGAGCCTGTTAGTCTACGATTTGATCAAAAATAAAAGGCCGACAGTATTCGCAATAATTATCACTCTTGTGACGAGCGCCCTGGTCGCGGTTCAAGGCCTATTTCTACATGATGACCGCAGTTATGTTGGGCAACTGGCGATTAACCCCAA
Source organism: Acidobacteriota bacterium (assembly GCA_022614735.1). Classification (GTDB taxonomy): domain Bacteria; phylum Acidobacteriota; class Blastocatellia; order RBC074; family RBC074; genus JAKEHZ01. The sequence continues at coordinate 10,580 of JAKEHZ010000204.1, forward strand.
AGCAACCATCCCGCAGGTCTGGGAATATATAAGTGAGTTCTCAAGTATCTGGGCGCAAGGGAGTAATAAGGGTTTTCGACTTGGATTATTTGTTATGATGTTTGCTCTGGCGTTTATTGGGTATTTGGCCAGAATTAAAGATCGGATCACGATTTTCGAGGTCTTCACGATCTTCTACCTGCTGCCTCTCCTGGTCTTGACGATGCCAGTTGATGTCAGGTTCCTGCTACCGATTATGCCATTGTACCTTTTCTACGCATTTCTTGGCATCCAGTTTATTTCCCGTAGCAGTGAAAGAGAAATAGCAGCCCTCTCGATGGTTGTAATAGCTCTCTTCATTGCTTATGCAACACGATATTTAAAGCTCGATTATGGCCCGATCCGCGAAGGTGTGGCTAAGATCGAGACGCAACTACTTTTTGAGTATGTGAAGAGAGAGACCAGTGTTAATGACGTCTTTATTTTCCGTAAACCCAGAGCATTCGCTCTTTTTACCGACAGGAGGGCATCCGCCTGGCATCGTCCACCCGATGATCAGGAACTGTGGAACTACTTCGAACGAATCCAAGCCAATTATCTGGTGTTGGGCCCCAAAGATTTAGAGCCGGACGATCAGGAGTACTTACGCGGTTTTATTGAGCGACACAAGGAAAAGTTTCAAGAAACTTATGTCAATGCGGATTTTCAGGTTTATCACGTTGTCATGAGGATGTGAACAGGTAAATCAACAGTTGCAATAGCTCTAGGAGGGGTTGGATATGGATTTGCAAATCGGGGTCGCAAGTGACCGAGATCAAATCTCTCAGACATCAATCGAAATTTTTGCTACTTGCCCCCAATCGAGTCAAGTAGCGAAAGAAGCATATATCAACAACGTCATCGATGTTGCACGCTGGAGCGAGAAGTACGGCTGCAAAGGCATTCTGGTCTACACGGATAACTCATTGGTGGATGCGTGGCTTGTCTCCCAGCTGGTTATTCAGAGTACAACTGCCTTGTGCCCGCTGGTCGCAGTACAACCCGCATACATGCATCCGTATACGGTTGCAAAGATGGTTGCTTCATATGGTCATCTATACAACCGTAAAATCTATCTCAATATGGTGGCCGGCGGTTTTAAGAATGATTTGAACGCGCTTAATGATCTTACGCCTCATGACAAGAGATACGACCGGATGATCGAATACGTTACCATCATCAAACAACTCCTCGCGGGCTCCGCCGCGGCTAGCTTTGAAGGCGAGTTCTATAAGGTGGACAAGCTCAAAATGACTCCGCCTCTTTCTCCGGAGTTGTTCCCGGGTATCTTTGTCTCGGGCTCTTCCGACGCCGGCTTGCTTGCCGCCAGGGCAATGGGTGCGACCGCGGTCAAGTATCCCAAGCCGCCAGGCGAATATGAGAGTGAATCGCTGGAAGAATCTATCGATTCCGGAGTGCGAGTTGGAATTATCGCGCGTGATGACGAAGACGTTGCCTGGCGTATCGCGCACGAGCGGTTTCCGGAAGACCGCAAAGGAGAGCTGACCCACCAGCTGGCTATGAAAGTTTCCGATTCCGTATGGCATAAGCAGTTATCTGATCTGGGAAAGACCTCAGAGAACAATCCATATTGGCTCGTGCCTTTCCAGCACTACAAAACTTTCTGCCCCTACCTGGTAGGAAGCTATTCCAATGTAGCTGCTGAAATAGCCCGTTACATCACTCTCGGATTCTACACTTTCATCGTGGACATCCCACCAACCGAGGAAGAGTTGTACCACACGGGCATAGTGTTTAAACATGCGGTCGAGCAGGTGGATGTTAAGGGAGTGGCCTCATGAGCTCGCTGTTACATCAGTTGGTTACCAGACAATCAGAGCAGCGGCATAGCCAGACAGCTATTGTCTATAAACAAGACAAGCTGACCTATGGTGAGCTTGAAGAGGCTTCGAATCGCTTGGCCCATCTGCTGAAAGATGCCGGCTGTCGGAAGGGCGATAGGGTCTGCTTCCTGATTCCGAAAACCCCCGCGGCGATCATCACGATCCTCGGCATTTTGAAAGCCGATTGCATCTATGTGCCGCTTGATACCTCCAGCCCCGCACCCAGACTGGCGAAGATCATCGATGCATGCACGCCTCGCTATCTTATTGCCGGTGGACCTATAGCCGCGCTGCTCAATGAATTGATGTCGGACGAGTCACGCTTTCAGGGGACCGAAATCGGTTGGATGGGGGAAGGGAAGATAGAAAGCGAAAACTTCAAAGCTCGATTCTCACTTGATGACCTTAAGAGTTACTCGAGTGCGGGGCTCGATTATCAAAACACAACAAGCGATCCGGCGCATATTCTCTTCACTTCCGGCTCGACCGGTGTCCCGAAGGGGGTTGTGATCACTCATTCTAACGTGGTTCATTTTATCGATTGGGCGGTGAGATACTTTGGAACGAAGCACTCAGACCGGATTTCGAGCCACCCGCCCCTCCATTTCGATCTTTCAACTTTCGACATCTACGGCACACTATCGTCCGGCGCGCAATTGCATATTGTCCCGACTGAGTTGAATTTGCTGCCACACAAGATAGCCGACTTCATCCGCAACTCGGAACTAACGCAGTGGTTTTCAGTGCCTTCGGTGCTGAACTTCATGGCCAAAGCCGATGTCGTCAAGTTCAACGATTTTCCGGCCCTCGAACGTTTGCTCTGGTGCGGCGAAGTCTTTCCCACGCCGCCGCTGATTTACTGGATGAAACGATTGCCTCATGTGAAATTCACCAATCTCTACGGCCCTACCGAGGCGACCATCGCCAGCAGCTACTACTCCGTGCCGCAATGCCCAGATGATGATCGCGCTCAGATTCCGATTGGCACTGCCTGCGAGGGCGAAGAACTGCTCGTGCTTGATGATGAATTAAAGCCGGTAGCGCCAGGCGAGGTTGGCGATCTCTATCTCGGAGGTGTCGGCCTCAGCCCCGGCTATTGGCGAGAGCCCGAGAAGACGAATGCAGTGTTCATCCAGTCCCCGGAAAGTCCCGATCCCAACGATCGAATCTACAAAACCGGCGACCTCGCGAAGATCGGCGAGGATGGTCTGGTCTACTACCTCGGGCGCGCTGATTCGCAGATAAAGAGCCGCGGTTATCGGATTGAGCTGGGAGAAATCGAGACTGCATTGAACGCGCTCAACCTGGCAGAGGAATGTGCAATTGTTGCGATAAACACCGATGGTTTTGAAGGGGTTGCGATCTGCTGCGCCTATGTCCCGCTCAAAGATGCAGACGTAACACCGGCCAGGTTGCGCGCCGACCTGAATAAGGTTTTGCCAGGTTATATGTTACCGGCTCGTTGGATGCAATTTGACCTTCTGCCCAAAAATGCCAATGGTAAGATCGATCGCAGAGTTCTCAGAGAACGATTTGAACAAGAAGCAGGTAACGATAATCGTTGATAGCTTCGAGTGACCACTGATGAGGGAGAGCGCTCCATGATTGAGACGGTAAGGAAAAATTGGTGGGTCTATGTTGTCGTAGCATTATTCGCGGTTTTATTGTTTCTTTTACTGCCACGACATGAGCCGTGGTTTGACGAGGCTCAATTCTGGCTGCTCGCAAGAGATATCGGCATTGTAGAGCTGTTCGGCAGGTTTCTGCGCTATGAAGGCACACCGGCGCTCTGGATATTAATTCTTATGTTGCCCGCCAAGCTGGGCTTTCCGTACATCACCCTCAATGTCATTTCTATCTTATTTGCCATTATCGGGGTCTATTTGGTCGTGATGTATTCACCATTCCCAATAATTATCAGGATATTATACCCATTCACTTACTTTATTTTTTATCAATATACAGTGGTAGCCAGGAGCTATATTCTATTAATCTTACTATTACCTTTGCTGGCGATCACCTATCGAGAGAGAAGGAGAAGGGTTTACACATTTACAATACTATTGATGTTATTGGGATCCGTGAGCCTGCACGGATATTTAATAGCCTTGGGCTTAATAGCAGTAGAAGGAATAGAGGTGCTGAGAGACTGGAAAAAGCTCAATGATAAAGAGAAAAGAGCATACCTCGGATCAGCGACGATGTTTGGCATATTTTCAGCATTTACGGTCCTCATTTTATGGCCCCCCAGCGACGGAAACATCTTATCGGGATTTAACTTTGACATTGTTAATTTTTTGAGGGTTAGCGCCCGTGTGATCTATGAAATAATGACCGGATATAGACCTCCGAGTATTTTGCTCTTCGGTGTGATGCTTTGGTGGTTTTGGCGTACGGGAAGATTGTTGGTTTTCCTGGCGACAACTCTTCCGATTTTAGTCCTCTTTGCTGTGACGTTTTACTACCTCCATCACACCGGGGTCATTTTTTTGTTGTTGATCTTTAACCTCTGGCTGAGTTTTGAAACGAGTAAGGCATTGGGTTGGAAAAATAGGCCCTACTTGACAGTATCAACTGCTATTTTAGTTATCTTCTCTTTTCATCTTTACTGGGCGTTCAGCGCATTTAGATATGATTTTTCTGAGAGGTATTCCGCGAGCAGGGATGTGGCGAACTATCTGAAGGCTAATCAGCTGGATAGTCAAAAGATATCCGCGGTTGGAAACCGGACGGTGGCAATCTTACCTTATTTTAACCGAAATATCTTTGCTAACTTCAATAGCGGGCAAAAACCATGTTACTGGATGTGGGCTAAAAGTTATAACCTCAACGTCTGGTCGTATCGAGATACAACTGCTGGCGCAATCCACGATAAGGTTAAGTTAGCTGCAATGGATAACCATGCTTTAATCGTAGTTTCCGTTATAGGAGATTATGCCCCCGCAAGTACGCCGGTGCCAGGATATGAACTGACAAAGCTTTTTTCTGGCCGTGTGTATTGGCGAGATAAGGCCGTTGAACAGGAATCGTTCGCAATTTTCACAAGAGTGGTGGATAACACGCGTGCCGCCACAGAGCTGAGAAATCAGTAGAGGGAGCAGGCTTGAATATCTTACTGGTCGGCGAGGAATCGGCCGGCGCTCAGACCCTGAAATTATTGGCCCAGAGCAGCCATCGTTTAGTTGGAGTGATGGCTTCGCCCACGCGGACGTCGGCTGGCGGTATGACGGTGTGGCAGCACGCGGAGAAGCTGGGCTGCCGCGCATGGCCGGCGGAACTGGTGAAAGACCCACATTTTGCCGAGATGATCAAAGAAGAGGAAGTCGACGTCTTACTCAATGTCCACTCGCTTTTCGTCATCAAAAAAGAGCTCATTGAGGCCCCGCGGTTCGGCAGCTTCAACTTGCATCCCGGCCCGCTGCCGCGCTATGCGGGACTGAACGCGCCGAGCTGGGCGATATATCGCGGCGAACATAGACACGGAGTGACGTTGCACTGGATGCTTGCCGGGATTGACACCGGCCCAATCGTTTCACAGGCGCTCTTCGACATGGGGGAGACGGACACAGGATTCTCGGTTAGCGCTAAATGTATCAGGTTAGGTATGCAGTTGATCAAGCAATTGTTGGACACGGCGGCGGTAGATCCAAGCGAAATCCCAGCGATTGAGCAAGACTTAACTCAACGTGAATACTTCGGCAGGGGGACGCCGGATGATGGCTGGTTAGCCTGGTCTAGATCTGCTCGCGAGGTATTTAATTTTGTGCGGGCTGCCGACTATTCCCCATTTCCATCGCCGTGGCGGACACCACGGTCGAGATTAGGAGAGAGTGAGATTGTCTTCGGAAAGGTCGAGCTAACCGGTCAACCTTGTGATGCGCCGCCAGGGACAATTGGACAGCCTGATCGTGAGAGGATCAAAGTAGCTTGCGCCGATGAATGGGTTGCTGTGAACAGGGTGATGATTAACGGTCAGTATGCAAACGCTATCGATATACTCAAGCCCGGGGGGCGATTGGAATGGGAGAAATGAAAAAAGATGCTAGACGCTAGATACTCTTGCATTCAAGAAAATGATTTTCCTTGCATCTAGTATCTTTTACAGAGGAGTCGTTTATGTCGTCCAGGACGACGCCCAGAAACAATGAAAAAGATCAACCGCCAAGACGCCAAGAGCGCCAAGAAGGCGGCAAGAAGGCGGCAAGAAGGCGGCAAGACCTTGGCGCT
>JAKEHZ010000028.1 GCA_022614735.1 Acidobacteriota bacterium
ATTGCGGATTGCGGATTGACTGCAGAAATTCCCTCTTCAAATCCGCAATCCGCAATCCGCAATCCGCAATCAAAGGCCCTGGATCTTTGCGCTGCACCGGGAAGTAAAACGACGCTGCTCGCTTCCCTGCTTCCCGAAAATTCATTGATCGTCGCGGGAGACCTTCATCTTCATCGCCTGCGCACGATGAAGGAGCTTGTTTCAAGACTCGGCGTAACTAAGATCAATCCGGTTCAGCTGGATGCCACAAGCGACCTGCCTTTTGCCCGGACGGCATCTTTTGATTTTGTTTTACTCGATGCCCCATGCTCCGGATTGGGCACTCTGCAACGACACCCGGAGATCAAATGGCGAATGAATGTCGGAAAGATCAACGAGCTCGCTGAATTGCAAAAACGATTGATTGCGAATGCGGCGGAACAAGTGCGCGCCGGCGGCTTATTCACTTATGCTGTTTGCTCAACGGAGCCGGAAGAAGGTGAAGAGATGATCTCGTGGTTCCGTAAAAATCATCCGGAGTTCCGTGATATGACCCGTGAAAGATTGGTCGAGTTGGGTCTCGATCCATCACCTTTGTTGACGCCATCATTCGGAGCGCGGACTTATCCTCATCGTCAGGGGACAGAGGGGTTCTTCTTTTGTGTCATGTGGAGACGAAGATAAATGAACTACAAGTTGAAGCGGGGACTGAACATTCCTGTCATAACAGTTCTCGATGATCTGGGTCGAGTCATTGTCGATGAGCAACGCCGTGTCTTTCGTCACATTGTGCAGGATGGGTATGGCGCTGATGTGATTTTCGGTGTTGGTACCACTGGAGAATGGAATCGCATCACGAATTCAGAGCGCCAGTGTCTGATGGAGGTTGAGGTTGACGAAGTGCACCAGATAAACCAGGAACTTTACGCAAGCGGCAATGATTCTTTCAACCCGCAATCAAAAGTTGAAGCCTGGGTCGGTGTTAACGGCAGGACGCGAGCTGAAATTCTATCCAATCTCGATGCGGCCATTCAGCTCGGAGCGGATGCCGCGGTGATTGCTCCACTGGCAATCGAAGACCTGGGAGATACCGAGATTGTGCGGTTCTTTCAACGTGACATCACGGACCTGGTCGAGGCATCCAAGCGCGAATTGCCGGTATTCCTTTACGACAATGCCGAGATCTCCGCGCCGGGACGAGCTCCACATATTCGCACGCGTATCGTCAAACATCTCAGCCGGCTGCCCTGGATTCGGGGAATCAAAGTCTCTGCCTCGCGCCGTGTGCTCGGCAATTACACCAAAGCCGCCCTGCATTACAAACAACCTGGCGAGTTCGGAATTTACATCGGCAACGCAATGTTGATTTTTGAGATGTACCGTTTAAGCCGCGGACTGATCGGGCGTCTCGTTGAAGGCTGGCGCGATTTCCTGTTGTACGACACACCGCCAATAGGTGTGGTTTCGGGCCCGGCCAATGTCATGCCTCGCGAATGGCAGAAGGCATGGCGCGTCTGCTGGGCCGGTGATGAAGAGCTGACTGAGGTCTATCGTGATTTGTGTTCTTGTTTTGAGGAGATCTGCAGGTTTGAAGAGAGCGGCAGACATGTGAAGAAGACGATTGCCTGTCTGAAGTACGCGCTCGAGATTGATGGCGTAATTTCGAGCAGTGAAGTTTGGGGAGGTACTAAATCGCTCTCGGCTGAGCAGAAGAAAATTTTCAAGGATGGTTATCAGGCGTTACGTGAATACTCACGAAGCAGGATTGAATCGCTCTGGTATACCACTGCTGATCAGTCAATAGGGGAAAGAATACGAAACAAACGAAAATAACGAAACAAACGAAAAAGATGCTAGATGCTAGATGCTAGGTGAGCATCCTAATACCTAGCATCTAGCATCTAGCATCTTTTTCGTTTGTTTCGTTATTTTCGTTTGTTTCGTATTCTTTCCGACTAAATTTTGTACCTCCGCATCAGAAAATACCCGTAAACTTCGGCCACCAGCGCCAGCAAACCGCGGACGAACATGAGCGGACCAAGCGAAAGGTATTGCAACATCGCGCCCGCGATCAACGGGAAAGCCAGGTCAGAAGCATCCACACCGCCTTCCAGAATGCCCATCGTCTTACTGCGCGCTGCAAGGTTGAAGCTCGACACCTTGGCCGATATTGCGCCCCATGTCGGCTTGAATGCGGCCTTGCCAATCTCATCAATCGCGCGCGCGATACCCATCATCAAGCCCAGGAGCGCTGTCCCCGCAAACCAGGGAACGATCCAGAACAGAACTGACGTCATGAGATTCGCCAGCGACCGCAAGGCGATCACTTTGCCCGCGCCGATGCGGTCGGCAAGCCAGCCGAAGAATGGGCCAAAGAGGAGTGGCGTTACAGTCTCAGCCAGAATTTTGATCCAACCGAGAGTGCCCGAAGTCACTTCGAGTTTCACGGCAAGAATAACGAAGAATTCGCCCGTGACCATATAGGCCGGGGCCGTCAAGGCCATTCCGAGCAACGCAAATGACCAGACACTCGGTTGTTGGCTTGGGGCATCGAGCTGCGTTGCCATCGAACCGGCCTTATCTTTCTTCTCTTTCTTCTTCTCTTTCTTTTTTTCCTTAATGAAGATGGCAACAAGGATCAGCGAGCCGAGTGAAAGGATCGTTGAGATGATGAAGACCGTGACCAGAGATTTGCGGAGAAAAACGACATCAACGACTTTGGGCAAATCGTCAAGCGGCACGTCTTTGAGGCGCATCTCCCGCTGTTCAACGCGAATGACTTTGTGCGCAGCCGGGTCGCTTTCTGTGCCGGGCAAGACGCTTCCGGCGCGCACCTGATTGGCGTCCCTGATGATCTCTTCCGCATTCTTGCCTGTCCGGGTGACCTGGTCGAGCACGGCGACATTGACCTTTACCGTCTGCGCTCCGGCGAACCAGGCCACCAGAACCACCAGGATGAATGCCGCCAGCGCTTCGCCGATCCCTCCGGAAGTTGATTTTGTCGTCGTGTACCACGAATAGGCCTGCGCTATGTTCTTCTCGTCGGTGTGGTCGGCGATCATCGCTGATGCCGATGGGCCTTTGGCCGAATCAGCAATACCTCGAATGGCGCTGACTATAAACAGCAATGGTAATGTGGCAATGACATAGAGCAGGCTCACCAATGTCTTGATGACAAGCGAGACCATAAAGACACGCTTTTTGCCGTATTTGTCAGCGAGCGAGCCGAAGACAGGCCTCAGGAGCAAAGGCACGATGTTTTGAACCAGCACGAGCGCCATCACTGAAGTTATCTTCATCCCGAAGACGAGCAGCGCATAAAGCGGCACGGCGGTCTTGATCAACCCGCTTGAAATACGCGAGAGGAATGCTTCAGCCATCAATGCGAGCACGACAGGATTGAATGCGCCGTGCCCCTTCTCTTTGATTTCGGGGACGACTGAAGGTAAGACTGCCTCACCGGCGGGCGCCGCCGCTCTCTGTGTGACGATAATCGGCGAGTACGGCAACAGGCCTGTAGCTTTTGAAACCAGCTTGCCGATGACGCCATCGCGCGCGCCCGAGACGGCTCGCAATTCTTCAGCGAACAGCAAGGCTGAGGGCTGTCGACCCTCAGGCTCCTTCGCCAGCGCGCGGTTGACGACTGCAGCAATGCCTTCGTCCAGATCGCTCCGGCCGAATTCCGTGATGTCCGGCACAGGCGAGAAAAGATGTTGCGTGACGTATTCGTTCAGATTTTCGGGATGGAATGGCGGCGCTCCGGTGAGTAATTCAAAAAGAATTATACCGAGCGCATACACATCCGACCGCGCATCGAGCTGATGATTGAGCCATTGTTCGGGTGAAGTGTACTGGGGCGAACCGAGAACTCCCAGGGGCCCGGTCAAAGCTTTACCCTGGCTAATCGACTCATCGACCATGGCAAGGCCGTAACCGCCGACCTTGATCAGCTCTTCTCCTTCCGTCCCTTTTTCAACAAAGATCGTTTCAGGTTTCAGGTCGCGCAGGACGATCCCGTTGAGATGAGCCGTGTGAACAGCGCCGCAGATCTGATCGAAGATGGTGACGACGCGCGTCAGGCTCAAGCCGCGCTCCTCTCTCATTAGATCGCGCAAGGTGCGCCCAGAGAGCAGTTCTTCGACGAGATATGCCGTGCCTCTCCCATACCCCATATCGAAAACCTGCACCGAATTTGGGTGCTTGATGCGCGCAGCGACCATTGCCTGGCGGCGGAATCTCTCAAGCGCAATCTCGTTGTTGATCAACCCGGGTCGCAGCATACGGATAGCCACACGATCGCCAAGCATCGAACGGCGCGCGCGATAGAGCGTCGCCGTCGCATCCTGCGAGAGCTTCTCCTCAAGCTCGTAACGGTCATCGAGCAATATGCTTTTTGCGGTTGGAGGAGGAGGCGGTAATGGTGGTTGAGATTTCGATTGTTGCTGTATTGGTGGTGGGGGAGGCACAGGGCTCATGATGACCGTCTCTCTCTGCGGTATCTCCGGTTCTTTCAGAGTAGCAGACGAAGGTTGGTTAGTAGGGGCGACAGTCGAACGAAATGTAATCCTGGTTCGCCCAAGCTCTATCTTGTCCCCATCGCGCAGCTTCTGTCCTTCTTCACCGATGCGCTGGCCGTTGATGAAAATCCCATTGAGACTGCCGAGATCCTTGATGACATACTTATCATCAAGGACCTCCAGCTTTGCATGCCTGCGGCTGATGGACGAGTCAGCAATAACGATCGTGTTATCGGGGGTTTTGCCAATGGTACTCGGCGTGGCCGGCAAGAGGACTTCTCGTTCAGAGCCATCAGGCTGGTGAACAATCAATTTGGCTTTGACGTTCGGCAAAACGTTATTTAGAGATACTGTTATTTGAAAATCAATTGCAGAGGGACAAGTTTGAAATTCTGATTGCCCTTGTCGTTTGTGCCGTCTTGAACTACGAAAACTCCATGCGGAAACGCAGGCCCTAAATTGGTCGTGGTGACATCAATGCCATCTGTCTCTTCTACTCCGTCAATGCTGCCGCTGTTGTTGATGCGAAATTTCTTGACGAACGTGTTATTACCTTCGCGACGGTAGACGACAAACGAATTGTTGCCCTGGCTCGATGCAATCAGATAACCTGTGCCGCCTTTGCCATAAGCAAGCGCCAGCCCTTCGACATCGGCAAAGAGGTTGCCATCGCCTACTTTTCCGACCTGCACGCGCGTGGTGCCGGCGTCAGGCTCAGCGTCATATTTCCAGATACCGACAGCCTCTTCGCTGACGTAGAAATGGCCGAGTTCGTCATCTGCGACACAACCTTCGACGACCGAGCCTACCTTGAAATTGCGAACTTTCTTCGCGTCAACCTTTCCGCTGCCATTGTCGAATAATTCCCATTGTTCGACATCACCCGATTTGCTCGTTACGTAGTAATAGGTCTTGCCAGACTTCGCGCTGCGATACATACACGAACCATAAAGTTGAATGCCGTGGGTTATCTTGCGCGCGGCAATGTCTTCGAGCATTCGGGTTTGCGGGTTCAATTTGTAGACCACTGCGCTGTTATCCTTGCGATTGCTTCCGCTGATGATGGAGACCGTTTGACCGCTGAGCTTGAAACCGTCGCGAAGATCAACATTGTCTATCAACCCAATGGACAGGTACTGTAACTGTTTCCCGTTGAGATCATAAACCGCGAGTCCGCCCTTTTTGTCGGTGCCAATAATAGTGCTGCTGGCTGGGTCTTCCGGATGGACCCAGATGGCAGGATCATCCGCTGCATCTCCGTTGTTCGGCACAGGATCGGTCTCAACCGTAGCAGTCACCGACTCAATTGCATCTACCGTCAAGGTGACGGTCGGAGGTGAATTTTTCTTTGTTTTTGAGGATGTCTCTATCTCTTTGCTCTTATCATCATCATTAGATTTTGATTTCTTCTTCTCTGACTTCTTATCCTTCTCGTCTTTCTTCGATGACTGTATCTCAGGCTTAGCTGAGAATTCAGCTGAAGAATTGTCTGATCCCAGCGCCATGGTCAGAATCAGGGCAAGTAAAATAAATAAGCCCTTGTTATGTTCCCTGACCTTCCTTCTCAATCCAAAACTTTCATTCATAAAAATTTCCTCCTCAGGAAAAGATGCTAGATGCTAGATGCTAGATGCTAGATGCTAGATGCTGGATGTTAGGATGAGCACCTAGCATCTAACACCTAGCATCTAGCATCTAGCATCTTCTTAAAATGAACTGCGAGATTCGTTCGCCTCCCTGCGGCACTCCCTTATATCCGGGGAAACAATTCACCTCGATAACAGAATATCCTTTTGGAGTCTTGACCAGATCGACTCCATAAAGTTTTAACCCAAAAAGTTCTCCGCAACGCCGCACCAGATTCACCAATTCGGGATCATCACCAACCGGCGTTCCTTCTTTTTCTTCTTTGGTCTTTGCCGGGAAGATGCGTTTGATTGCATGGACGTAATCACCAATGGCATATGCTTTGTAATCAAACGGCTCGTGCTCCTCGTACTCCTGCGCGAATATCAATCGCTCGCCGAGTGCCGTTCCGTCTTCGCCGCCGCCGTCATCATCAGCCGCACTCTCATCCCCGGCGCGGCGATTGATCAAATCATCGAATTGTGCTTCGTCCGGACAGACTTCGATGCCCTGACCACGCCTGCCGCGGTAGGGTTTGACGACAATGGGCATTTCGCGAACAACCGGACGCAGCGATTCGAGTTCGTCGGTCACAAAAGTGCGAGGCGTGGGAAGTCCGGCCTGCAGCAGTATTGTGCAGGTCAAGACTTTATCGCGCACTTTCATCGTTGCTGGATACTCGTTGAGTAAACGGGCGCCACGGTAGTGAGCTGCCGCCGCGAGCGATTCGGCCAGCGGCGAATGCGATTTGAAGAGATAGAGGTCGTAGTTAAACTCGAAATGCTCCAGGTCAATCAGACCATTGCGCTCCGTGACGATTTCAACATCCGCTCCACCTACTTTAAGACTATCGAGGACATCGTATGTCACAGAATTTTTGCTGCGTGGAGGCTCCATTAAAAAGCAGATTCGCATTTTCGTTCCTCATGTAAAGATGCTATAGAGTTAAAGACAATTGAATCTCACGCAAAGCCGCAAAGGCGCAAAGAGGAAAGTGAGAAAAGAGATTCTTCACAAGGGGTTACCTTGTTGTCTCTTGTTTTTTCTTCGCGTCTTTGCGGCTTTGCGTGCATATTATTTTCTTGAGAGGTATAGATGCTGGATGCTAGGCTTTCTACCTAGCCTCTAGCATCTAGCATCTAGCATCTTTTTATTTGTTGCCGATCTCTCTGAATTTACTTTGGCTCGCACCAATAAGACCGCATAAAACTCACCAATAGCTGCCAGCATCATTCGTGCAACCAGCATCACACCAACGCCCCAACGGTGCCATAAAAACCCTCCGAGCAACGGCCCCAGCATCTCCCCCATTCCCTCTCCCAGACTCAAATAACTCATCGTTTGCGCGCGGCGTCTGCGATCATAGCTTGAAATCTGCGCCATCAGTGCGCCCCAGGCCGGGCGGAATGCGGCTTTTCCCATCGCATCGACGATATTACCAGCCGCCAATCCTCCAAAACTCGGAAAGTAAAAAATGATGATCGACGAACAAGTGTTGGCAATTCCTCGCACCATCAAGACCAGTTTGTGGCTGAAGTGATCTGACAGCCAACCAAAGACCGGCCCTGCTGCGATCACGACGATGATCGAGGCCGTGTAGATCACGCTTGTCTGTGCAGCGCTCAGGCCGGCGTATTCCATCGCAAGGACCGGAAAGAGGTTGTTGATCATCTGCGCTGTGCTCGCGATCAGAAACCCGAGCAGTACGACCGGAAAGATCCTGGTTTCCTTCACATCACTATTTATTCGCTCGTCCGCCTCCTGTCCTTCACTATCACGATCTTGTCTTTCCGGCTCTTTCAAATAACGCGCGACAACGTATAGTGGTAAAGCAGACAAGGCAAAAGCGACGTAGAAAACATTTTGATAATTATCGAAGGTCAACGCGAGCAAGACGCCACCAAGCGCTTTACCGATTGATCCGGCAGACATCTTAGCCGTCGTATACCAGGCGAAGGCCGATGCCAATGACCTCTTCTTCGCGTTCTCCGCGATCAGTGCGCTGACCGATGGATCGCGTAAAGATTCCGAAAATCCGTGTAATACGCGAATTACATAGACCTGCCAGGGCAAAACAGCAAAGGCTAACAGCAACGCTACCAGACTGCGCATGGCAATCGCTGCCGTCAATGTGCGTTTCAACCCTATGCGGTCCGCAACCCAGCCCATCACCGGCTTGAACGCCTGTTCGGCAATCAGGTTCAAAGAGAACAGAAAACCCGTTTGGGTCAGGCTCAACCCCAGACGACGATAGGCATAGATCGGGAGAGCAAAACCGATAATGCCGAAGCTGAGCCGCGACAAAAATCCTTCTGCCCAGATCACCAGGAGCGATGGGCTGCTGAAACTATCTTTGAATCTCATATCCGTGGCACAGGCGGCGTCAGCGTGATCTTGCCTCTCGCGTAATCGTCAATGTAATCAGCAATCATTCCAGCGGCATTCGGCACACCCTTGTAGCCGGGGAAATAATTGACATCCACGACATAAGGGCCGCGGTCGCTTTCAATGATATCCAAACCGTAAAGTCCGAGGCCGCAAACCTGCCCTACCTTCTGCGAAATTTGCCTGACTTCATCGGTAATGGGTTCATGGCGGCCGGCAACGGTGAAGCTCGTTTCTGAAAATTCCTTCTTGACGCCGAATACCTGATCGCCAACGACGTAGATTTTCAAATCCTCGCCCGGGCCGGGGATCGCTTCCTGAACGATCATTGGAGTTGCGGGTGGTGGAATCTTGTCGATGTCCTCAGCTCTCCTGCACAGATGCACGCCTGCGCCGCGATGCCCCATATGCGGCTTGATGATCAATGGATGTCTTTCGAGCAACGACCTGGCCATACCGAGATCACCGGTTACCCATGAATCCGGCGCAGGGACTCCCGCTTTGCGCAGCAGCTTGGACGTGATGATCTTGCTTTGAATCATCGAGCAGGAGATATACGGATTGAGGATGTTCGCACCCTGTGTATGTAGAATTCCGGCCAGCGCCAATGAGAGCTCAGTATGAGACTTGAGGATGTAGATATCGGCCTCGATCTGCAATAAATCGGGCCGCTGGAGAATCTCCTCGGCGATATCTTCAGTGACGATGTGCCCGCGTCCGCGCAGAATATCATAAGCCTCGACCAGCACCGGGCTGGGTACAGGCGGGACGCGCCGGACGATCATAAAGTGCAGTTTCATGCATTCTCCTCCATCAAAATCTCCAGAAGAGAACGCGAAACACGCGAAATAAGCGAAATTTCTAGGCTTTTTCGCGTGTTTCGCTTATTTCGCGTGTTTCGCGTTCCCTCTTCTTTTCCCTGATCTCAAATCTCAAAATGTAATCAGCCAATAACGATGCAGCATTCGGCACACCTTTGAACCCCGGAAACGTGTTGATGTCAACGACGTATGGCTTACGGCTGCTTGTAATCAAATCCACGCCGAACAACCCGACGCCGAAGGCGCGTCCACAACGCCATACTATCTCTCGGAACTCTGCAGTCACATCGAAGGGCTCGCCGATTTTATCTTCCAGGGTCTTGGGCGGCCACACACGTCGCACTCCAAAGACCTGTTCACCGATAGCGTATAGTTTGTGGTCAAGGCCATCAGGCTGGTGATAACGCTGGGCGAAGACAAGACCATCCTCACCACCTATATTTTCAAGCTCCGCAGCCGCCCTGATGATTTGCACACCACGCCCCTGCGAGGCAGCCCAGAACGGTTTGATAACCAGCGGCCCCTCCTTGAGCAACTCTGCAAGCTGTAATGCATCCGTTGCAAGATAGGTTTCAGGCAGTGGCACATCAGCGGCCTGCAGCATCTTCGTCGTAATTATCTTGTCGCGCATTGCGACAACGGTCGGATAAGGATTGAGTATCCTCGCTCCTAACGTGTGTAATACTCCGGCAAAGCTCAAGGCCAATTCAGTGCCTGATTTGAGCAGATACAAATCGAACTCGTTTTTGATCTGCGCGATGTCGAGACATGCGGCCTCGGGATAGATCAACTCGACTGTGACATCGCGCGACTCGAGCAATCCGATCGCCTCCTGCATAACAGAGCCCGATTTATGTGGCTTTTCGCGCTTTGTGATCACACCGATCCTCATCGAGCACTCACCTCCCTCGCCCGACTGGTTACGTAACTGACTAATCGCGCATTCGCATCCGGCACATTGGTATAGTTGGGATAGTCATTGATCTCTATGATCAACGGCCCTTCGTCTGTCATGATGCAGTCCACTCCGAATAGATCGAGTCCAAAAAGTCTCCCGCAGTGCTGCCCGAGGCCCTGTAATTCAGGTGTGAGAGTGACTAATCCCTCGGCCCACTCTGCCAGCGGTTGATTGAATGGAGATCGTTTTCGCACTGCCCAGATCTCATCGCCGATGCCGTAAAGTTTCAGGTCGTACCCATCTGTCTGAAAGTATCGCTGCGCCAGTGCGACCGGTTCCGGCCACTCAATTCGCGCTAAATCTTCGGGAGTCTCAATCACGAGCAACCCGCGCGAATTGTCGCCAAAGATCGGTTTGAGGATGATCGGGTACGATTGGCGTGGAATCTCTCTCGCCAGATATTCAATACTTCCGAAGAAAGTCTGTGGGATAGGCAGCCCGCTTGCGGCCAATGCGATGGACATCTGCGCTTTGTTATGGACTGCAGCAATAGAGGCCTGACGATTGATCGTCAGCATTCCAGAACGCTCAACCCAGCCGAGAAGCGCGAGCAAAGCCCAACTGCGCCCGCGACCGACGATCAAATCCAGACCTCGGAACCATCGGTCATCGCCCATCACATAAAAAGCCTCTTGAGGGTTGATCACAGTTACCTGGTGACCCTGATTCTGCAACTCCGCGCTGAGACCTGTTGGCTGGCTTTGAATCAGGTAACGGGCCTCGGCGAGAACACCGATTCTGAGTTGGGAAGACATCTATATTTATCCTTAAACAATCCTACCTGCGGCAATAGAAGAGGCAGTGTGTTGACTCGTATCTAGCTAAGCCGAGGGCACATTTCTGTGGGGGGTCCTGAGTCTCAGATCTATCGCTCGCGATTATAACTGCGACTACGACGTGGTCAAGAGAGAATACGAAACAAACGAAAATAGACGAAACAAACGAAAAATGGCGTTTTTCGTTTGTTTCGTCTATTTTCGTTTGTTTCGTATTCACCAATGTTATACTTACGGCGGTTCCGACGGCCCACGTGGTAATTCGCCCCAACTGAAAACTGAAAACTGTTTTTCTGAGGAGTCGTTCATTTCGCTGGCGACGCCCAGAAACGATGAGAATGGGTAGGACAGGTTGCCAACCTGTCGTACCGATTTTCTTGAGAATAGATAGGACAGGTTGGCAACCTGTCCTACCCATTCTCAGAGGAGCAAGCGCGATGAGCGTGCGTGGAGAGCTTCATCTGAGCGGTAATGGTGAAGTCAGTATCTTTCAGCTGGAAACCCCGCGCTTTACCATTGGACGCGGGCCGGAAAACACGCTCTGCGTTCCTGAGTCGGTCGTCTCTCGCTCACACGCTGAATTGATTCGGATCGGCAATGATTTTCTGTTGCGCGATCTAGGCTCGACCAATGGCAGTTTCGTCAACGGAGCGCGCGTCTCAGAGCAGATGCTCAACGATGGCGATTTGCTGCGCTTCGGCAACAATGGCCCGGAAGCCACTTTCAAGCTCATCGAAAAAGAGACGGGCGAGATCATCAAGCACCAGCGCCATCCAAAGAGCACCACAGAAACCTTGATAGGTTCGCTGACGGGCAAACTCGAATTCCCACAATACGACGTCTGTGAAGAGGCCAATCTGCGGCGCGTTCTGGCCGAAGCTCATCTCAACAAGGGAGAGCACGACCGCGCACTCGAAGTCCTGGCGAAATATAACGATACAACAAACCTCATCGCCCTGCCCCTTTCCTTCCGCGCTACTCTCCTCCTGTGGATAGGCCGGGTTTATCTCGAACGGAAACAACTCGACATCGCAATTGACGCTCTCCAGCGAAGTCTGAATTTCTACAAACAGGCTTCTGACGGCAAAGGCGATGAGACGGGCATCGCCAGCGTGCACGCCTCACTCGGCCGGGCCCTACTCAACTCCGGCGATTTCCTCGCAGCGCGTGAAAATCTGCATCGCGGAATGCTCGCCGCCCGTCGTGCCGGTAACGTACGCCTGCGCGCCGAAGTCCATTACCTGCTCGGCAAAGTTGATTGGAAGGAAGGCGATTTCGAGGGTGCGCGTTACAACTGGGGGCGCTCTGCGCGAATGGCCGAAGAGACAAACGACGCTCTGCTGCAGGGGCGTGTGCAGTTGCAGCAGGCTCTGGTTCTCTACACCGAAGGCAAACTTAAAGAAGCTGTCCCTGCCTATCAGGCCGCGATTCAGCAGATCGAGTCTACGGGTAACGTGCGTCTGCTG
>JAKEHZ010000003.1 GCA_022614735.1 Acidobacteriota bacterium
AAAACGGAACAAACGGAAATAACGGAACAAACGGAAAAATCCTAGAGAATTTCCGTTTGTTCCGTTATTTCCGTTTGTTCCGTTTTCTCTCTTCCTTTCCATAAACACAAAATCCGTTAGCAACAGCAAATCTCAAATCACTTCCTCCGCTCAGGTTGTAATGCCGCAATCGTTTCCAGGATCCGGTCGTGGATCACGCCATTGCTCGCGACGATACCGCCGAGGTTATGAAGCTCCGGCCTGTTGTATATAAGCGGTTTGCCTGTGATGTCAGTGATCACGCCTCCGGCTTCGCGCAAAATAACTTCTGGTCCGCAAGTGTCCCATTGGTTCGTGCGCATGCCGAGATGAATATAGAGGTGCGCGCGGCCTTCGGCTATTAATCCAAATTTCAAACCAACGCTCCCGTGTCGCAATCGCTGCGTCACGCCCAGCATCTCGCAAATCAGATCGACTTTGGAGCTGTGGTGTGAACGGCTCATCGCCAGTGTCATTTTCGATGGATCGCTGAGGCTTCCAACGCGCAGCCGTTTGGTCGTCCACTTCTCTTCGACGAATGTGCCGATGCCCGGTGCAGCGTAGAACATCCGGTCAGGCGAAGGATGGTAGACAACTCCCAACTTCGCTTCGCCTTCAATCGCGAGCCCGATCATCACTGCAAACTCACTGTTGCGTTCGATGAACTGCTTTGTTCCGTCCATCGGATCGACCATCCAAACACGATCATTCGTCAGACGCGATAGGTCGTCGGGGAACTCCTCAGAGAGGATCGCATCGTGAGGGAATTGGCGATGCAATTCGCGGACCAGCATTTCGTTTGCTGCGCGGTCCGCTGCGGTCACAGGATCATCGTGACCTTTCCATTGCACTTGTGTGTCACTCTGATAATACTCTAATAGAATGCGCCCAGCCTCGCGAGCCAGTCCTTTTGCTATCTCCAGTTCTTTCTCCATATCGTCCTTTGTCAATAACCAGCCAGTCGAATCAAAGATGAAAGCTTAACCTATACCACTCAAATCTCAAATTTGAGATGGGAGATTTGAATTGAGCGAAGTTTGACAAGGTCAAGAGCCCTTCCTATACTCGAGCCGTTATTTAAAAATCATCCGTCTATCTTACTCAAGCGAATATTGCCGGCCGGTTTTGGAGAACCTGCAATGAAAATTTACGATGTCACTGTTGCTATCTCGAATGATCTGCCGGTCTATCCGGGTGATCCCGCGATCGACATCACACGCACATCATCGCTCGAAAAAGGTGATGTCGCGCGCGTTTCGCATCTCAGTTTCAACACACACATCGGGACGCACATTGACCCACCATATCACTTTATCATGGACGGCTGCACGCTCGATCAGGTTCCGCTGGATGTACTGATCGGACCTGCGCGGGTGGTCGATGTTGGTGATATCAACTCGATTGGTATCGATTCACTTGAGAGCGCAGATCTCAACGGGGCGACGCGCGTGCTCTTCAAAACTCGCAACTCACGTTTCTGGCGGGAGTCGAAAGAATTTCGCAGGGACTTCGTTTACCTTGAAACCGAAGCCGCTGAACTGCTGGTCAAACGTGGCGTACAATTGGTCGGCATTGATTATCTCTCCATTGAGAGGTTCGATTTCGACAAGCCAACGACTCACTGGGCATTGCTCGGCAACAATGTTGTCATTGTCGAAGGGCTGGATCTGAGCGAAGTTGCCCCGGGCGATTACGAATTGATCTGTCTTCCGCTCAAGATCAAAGACGGTGACGGCGGCCCGGCGCGCGTCGTGCTGCGAAGATGAAGAGAGAATACGAAACAAACGACGTATTCTCTTTATTGCAAAACGAGGCAATATAATTATCAGCGACAAATCAATAAAAGGTCGGCCCCAGGACTCGCCCACCTACCGTGAGCTCGTCTATCAACTTGTCCTGCGAATTCCCTCCGGGCGAGTGATGAGTTACGGTCTTGTTGCGCGAGTGCTGGGCGCAGGTTATGACGCGCGCGCCATCGGTAATGTCATGCATGCAACTCCTGACGACGGCCGCAGCATCCCATGGCATCGCGTAATAAATTCGCAGGGAGGATGTTCAACTGCGGGTTTGACAATGCCCCCCGATCTGCAGCAGAGATTGCTTGAGGCAGAAGGTATTGTCTTCAACGAGAAGGGGCGCTGTGAGATCAAAAAATATTTGTGGATGCCGCCCGAATATGAACAAGAGGCCGGTGGAGAGAAGTCCAATCAGGAGAAATTATTCGGGTAGCGGTACACCAGAGGAAAAATAGCATGAGCCAGGAAATAAACAAACAACGGCCATATAACGTCGCGCCGCCGAACTATTCTGTCTCACATCACATGGTCACGACTGCTTTTGAACTGCCCGGATTCCGCGTCATCCGCAATCTCGGTGTAGTCCGTGGTATTACAGTACGCTCGCGCTCAGTCTTCGGCACAATTGGCGCGAGCTTACAAACGTTGGTCGGCGGTAATATCTCTATTTTTACGCAATTGTGCGAGCACGCGCGCGCCGAGGCCTTTGAAATTATGATCCAGCACGCCTCGGAAATCGGCGCGAACGGGATCATCGGGGCGCGATACGATGCGAACGAAGTGATGGGCGGTGTAACCGAGGTTCTTGCTTACGGCACGGCAGTCATAGTCGAGCCGATTGAGAAGGGTGGATACCGCAATGGATGACAGAAGATTACGGGTGTTCCATATGAGAAGACTTGAGAGTCTCCGGCCTGTCGCCCTGATCGGACTCGTCGCTCTGCTGCTGTCTGTTTTCGATCAGACTTCTTCAGCGCAGCGCGCGAAGCAAAAGGCCAGGATGCGTACCTACACGGTTGATCTGGCACAAAGCCAGATCTCGGTGCACCTGACACAGGAAGGCTTGATGGCCCGAATGCGTCCAAATCATGAAGTCGCGATCAAAAACTTCAATAGCAAGCTGGAGATTTCCCCGAAGGATGAGACACAAATTGCAGTCGAAGTCGAAACCGAGACGCGATCGCTGACCAACATTGACAAAGGCATGAGCGATTTCGAGCGTAAGGAGTTTCACAATATTTTGCACAATATCGTGCTCGAAGCGGACAAATTCCCGACGATCAAGTTCGTTTCGGTCTCGGTTACCGATTTCCAGCGATCGGGTGACAACCGCCGCTTCTCGCTCAACGGAGACCTGACGCTCCGCGGCGTTACCAGACGCGTTGTCTTACCGGTCACCGGGACGATCAACAATCGCGAACTGCGTGCAACAGGCGAAGAGAAATTCAAACAGTCCGATTTTGGCATCAAGCCATATGTCGGCGGTCTGGGTGCGATCAAAATTGGCGATGAAGTCAAAGTCAGTTTTGTTGTCGTCGCCAAGGCTTCATAGCTCAACCGCCAAGACGCCAAGAACGCCAAGAAGGCGGCAAGACCTTGGCGTTCTTGGCATCTTGGCGGTTGAGCTTATACTGAGGAGGGACGATGAGATTCAAAACGATCAAGCGATTTATCGTATTATTTGGGAGTTTATTGTTGATGTCTCTGGCAGCCAGTGCGCAGAATTCGCGCACCTACACGATTGCTGCCGGAGAGAGCAGCCTCTGGGTCTTCGTTGGAAAATCCGGTTTCCTGAGCGCGCTCGCTCACGATCATGAGATAGGCGTCAAGTCGTTCACTGGCCGTGTTGTCGTCCCTGAGGCAGGGGCGAGTGGCGGATCGCTCGAGCTGGACATTGAAACAAAATCATTTGTCGTGCTCGACAAAAAAGTCAGTGAAGAAGATCGCACCAAAATCTTCAACGCCATGCACAGCGAAGTGATCGAGTCAGCGAAGTACCAGCAGATAACATTCAAATCATCATCAGTCTCTGATCTGAAAAAGACGGGCGAGGGCGGGTACAGCTTTGTTCTGAATGGCGATCTGACATTGCATGGTGTTACGAAGCGAATAGCAGTTCCAGTAACGGCGACGATCACGCCACAGCAACTTCGCGCCGTAGGTAAATACACGCTCAAACAGACCGATTACGGCATCAAGGTTTACTCAGCTGGTGGCGGAACGATAAAGGTTAAGAACGATATAGTGATCAATTTCGACATCGTGGCAAAGGCTTAAGAGAGATGAAGAGAGAATACGAAACAAACGAAAAAAGGCAAATTTCATATTCCGGATAACAGTTTCAACCCAAAGGATCAAAGGGTCAAAGGGTCAAAGAAGAAAAAATCAAACCTTGATCTCCCTTTGACCCTTTGACCCTTTGATCCTTTGTGTTGAAACTGTTATCCGGAATATGAAATTTGCCCGAAGAGGGGAAGATGGCGCAACGAGTCAGCATCGAACCGCAACAGCTTATCGAAGTTCACAGCCCCGCAACGCTGGAGAAGATCGGCGAGGTCGCAGTCACCACACCTGATGGGGTAAGCGTCGTAGTCGGGCGCGCTCGCGAGGCTTTCCGCGTCTGGAGTTCGCTCGATTTTAAGAAGCGGGCGGAGGTCCTGCTCGCTGCTCGTGACAACTTCGTCACACATCGCGAAGAATTGATCGAATTGATCTGCGCCGAAAACGGGAAACCGCGGCTCGAGGCCATTGTGGAGATCACCTATGTTTGCGATGTGATCACATTTTACGCCAGGCGGGCTCGCCGTTTTCTCAAACCGCAGCGCATCACGCCGCATCTCTTGCGCAACAAAAAAGTCACTGTTCATTACCAGCCTCGCGGGGTCGTAGGGATGATCACGCCCTGGAACTTTCCGCTGATTCTGACAATCGGCGAAGCGATCCCGGCATTGATGGCTGGAAATGCGGTCGTCATCAAACCGTCGGAATGGACGCCCTTGATTGCAATACGCGGCGCTGAACTGCTTCACGCTGCGTTCAATTCTCACGGCTTGCCTGTTGAGATTTTGCAAATTATCAACGGCTACGGCGAAACAGGAGGAGCGCTGGTTGATGTAGCCGAGATGATCGCATTCACCGGTAGCGTGCGCACCGGCAAAGTAGTTGCCGAACGCGCCGCGCGTAGATTGATCCCGGTGAGTCTGGAACTGGGCGGCAAGGATCCGATGATTGTCTTGCGTGACGCTGATCTCGAACGCGCGGCAAACGCCGCAGTCTGGGGAGGATTTACCAACTCCGGCCAGGTTTGCATCTCGGTCGAGCGCGTTTATGTTGAAGATGCTGTCGCAGATGAATTCACTCGCCGCGTGGTTGAGAAGACAAATGCTCTGCGCCAGGGCTACGATGCAGTTGAAACAAACACGGAGAGGCGAATTGATCTGGGCGCGATGACTTTCCCGAAACAGGTCGAAGTCGTCGAGGACCACATCGCCGATGCAAAGGCTCGCGGCGCGCAAATCCTCACCGGTGGCCGGCGCAATCAAAACTTGCCCGGACGTTATTTCGAGCCGACAGTCCTGGCGAACGTCGATCATTCGATGAAAATTATGACGGAAGAGACCTTCGGCCCGGTGCTGCCAATCATGCGCGTCAGGGATGAAAGGGAAGCATTGCGGTTGGCGAATGATTCAAGATACGGCCTGAATGCCAGCGTTTTCACGCGCGACAAAGCCAGGGGCGAACGCATCGCGGAGAAGGTTGAAGCCGGTATCACGTGTGTCAACGATGTCATTGCAGGTTTTGGTGTAACAGATGCCCCTTCCGGCGGCTTGAAAGAGAGCGGCATCGGCAAACGCCACGGCGCGGAGGGCATCCGACGCTTCTGCCATCAGCAGGTCATCGTTACTGATCGTTTCGGAATGAAGAGCGAGATATTCTGGTATCCTTACAGTGCGAAGACCGAACGGCTGTTGTCGCGCATGCTCGCCGTCATGTTTTCATCACGTATAGGCGCCAAATTGAAATCTTTGCTGGGTAAATAATGTCGAAGCTTTTAGCGAATCCTCGCATCGCTACATCACTGGTCGTTTCTGCAATTGCGCTCATCGGCATTGCCGCTGCTACGAGATTGCAGGATCAATCTTCACGAAGCATCTTGACTCGTCCTGCTCCACCTCCAGACCATCGCATTGCCTACGGGAAAGACCCGCTGCAATTTGGCGAACTGCGCTTGCCGAAAGGCTCGGGACCACATCCTGTTGCCGTTATTATTCATGGCGGGTGTTGGATGGCTGAATTCGGGCTTTCATATATGGGCCATTTGGCTGCCAATCTAACCGAAGCGGGGATAGCAACCTGGAACATCGAGTATCGTCGGGTGGGGAATGAAGGTGGAGGATGGCCGGGGACTTTTCAGGATGTCGCGCTGGGAACCGAGTATTTAGGGACGCTGGCGAAGACCCATTCACTCGACCTGAACCGCGTCATCGCCATCGGTCATTCAGCGGGCGGCCATCTGGCGCTGTGGCTAGCCGCAAGAAAGAAATTGCCCAAGGACAGCCCGCTTCATCATGACGGCCTACTGCAGTTGCAAGGTGCCATCCCGCTTGCTGCAATCACGGACTTACGCAGAACGGGAACTGCCTGTGATCGGATTGTCAGTAAGCTGATGGGCGGATCGCCGGAAGATTATCAATCTCGATACCAGCAGGCCTCACCGATCGAGTTACTGCCGCTCGGAGTAAAACAGATAGTAATCCAGGGCGAAACCGACAACATCGTGCCAGTGGCTATGGCGAAAGATTACGCCGAGGCTGCGAAGCGTAAAGGTGACGATGTCAAACTGGTCGTAATAGAGAAGGCCGGACATTTTGAACTGGTCGATCCGCAATCATTCGCCTGGCCGAAGGTGAAGGATGAGGTGATGGAGTTGGTGAAATTCGAGAAGAAGGGGGATAGCAAGTAAAGCCCTTTGTACTAACGGATTTTGTGGTTATGGAAAAGAAGAGAGAAAACGGAACAAACGGAAATAACGGAACAAACGGAAGTTTATTTATTAATTCCGTTTGTTCCGTTAATTCCGTTTGTTCCGTTTTCTCTTCTAGACCACTTGATGAACAGACTTAGATTAATCACTCTAGCACTATTTCAAATCTCTTGAGGAGAACACCCGATGCAACAAGACACTGCCCCAGCTGATGGCGGAAAACTGATTGTCATCACAGCCCCACTCACCGAAACGATTGACCATGCCGGCTATTTCATCCAGATGGGCATGGCGTCACTGCCGCTCTGGATGGAAGGGTTTCTCGACGGCAAGTATCCAAAGTGGCGGGAGGTCGAATACAACGAAGACGGCTCGGCGCGATATATGCCCGCAGGCGCGCGCCTCGTCGAAGCGGCCCTGCTGCGCGAATACAACCCTGAAGACATCGTCTCCTGCTATCCCGATGACCTGGATAAGTTCATCGGCCCCAGGACACGCGCGGTCGCCGTCTCGACGCACAACCCGCTGGGTGTGACATTCGCTGCCGGCGTCTATACCTCGATCTTCGGCTCATCGAGGATGCCTATCAACTCGCACTACGCGCGGAAGATGTTCGAGAAGATCAAATCGAATCCCCATCGCAATAATTTCAAAGTTATCGTTGGCGGCTCAGGCGGCTGGCAGATCACGCAGACCAATTCATATGAAGACCTTGGTGTTGATTGCATTGTCGAAGGCCGGGCAGAATCCGAAGACGCGATGAGACTCTTCCGCAATGCGATCAATGGCGAAGCCCTGCCGCAACAACTCGACGTTGCGCATCCGAAAGACCGCAATGATATTTTAGTCCCGACTAAACGCACGACTTTCGGCGTGGTTGAAATGACGACAGGCTGCGGACGCCGCTGCCAATTCTGTGTACCCGACCTTAATCCGCAGATCGATATGCCTAAAGAGAGGATCATGACCGGAGTGCGGGCCAACGTGCGCGATGGCAATAAACAGGTCAGCCTGGCGACCGAAGATATGTTCATCTGGGGACAGGTGCATACCAGCACACCGTTCTACTTCCCGAACCGCGAAGCGCTTCTCGATCTCTACTCGGAGATCGTCAACACGCCTGGCGTCGAGCAGCACGTCTTGAGCCACGCCACCATCGCCCCATCAGTCGTCGATCCGCTGCTGATTGAAAAACTCTCCGAGACGCTCTTGCCGAAGAGCCCTCTTCATTTCCCGTATTTAAGCAGCCATCCGCTGAAGAAAGCGCTCTCCCCGCTGATCGGGCTCGAAACCGGATCCGTCCGTATGGCCAAACAGATCATGCCGAGTAAAGGCGTGCCGTTTTCCATCGAGGACTGGCCGAGCGTAGTGATTGAGGGACTGCGTGTGCTCAACGCAAACAACTGGTTCCCGGTCATGACGCTCATGGTCGGCAATCCGGGCGAGACCGATGAAGACGTCATGGCGACGCTCGACTTGATCTACGAGGTGGAACGACGAGGATTGTTCGCCTTCTTCATCCCCTCGATCTTCACACCGCTCCACGACACACGGATGGAGCACATGAGGGGTGTGGCCGAGACGAGCGAGCTCTCACCGCTGCAATGGCAGCTGATGATGAAATGCTGGAAGATGAATCTACGCCCCGGTAATTACAGCTGGTGGGCGCCGGCTGCATTTCGTGTCGGCTCCATCGCCGTCTGGCTCTGGAAGCTGCGGAAGCTCAACGGGCCGAACTTCACCTGGCCGCTCTTAATGTTCGCCAGCGCCGTGCCCGAAAAGTTGATGGAGAAGATGGGCAAGATCTACGTCGGCAAACCAATCAAGACAAAGACGCGCAAAGAGCTGCTCGCGACGGTCAGGCCAAATCAGCTGCAGTATTTACGTGAGGATTGCGGAGATTTGCCGGATGGGTGGAAGCCGGCTGGAAAATCGTTGGAGGTGTTGAAGGCTGAGGTGCTCTCAAGCACGGATTAAGCTTTGATGTGCGAATTATGTTTTTTGAAACGCTCTTCTCAAGAGGTCATCAGATCGAGTAAAGTTCTCTTCGGCCCCGATACAAAATCCATCCACACTAAACAGGGGGGCACCAATGTTCTATCTTAGGCTTATTTCCCTTTGCCTGATTGCTTCGCTTTGTCTTTTGACCTCAGGTTGCTTAAGCATCGAGCAGGAAATTTTCATACAACCTGATGGCAGCGGTGACCTGGTATTGCACTTCTCCTTACCTGATCTTCCTCAGGACCTGGAGAAGCCGCCAACCAAAACAGAGAGCACGGAAGATTTATTCCTGAGGCTTAAAAACGAATTTGCGGGGAAACTGCCACCCTCGCTCAAGCTGAAAGAGGCAAAAGAGGTTAGACGCAACGGCGCCATGGGGTTCTACGCTGTCTTTCAATTCAAGAACATCAAGGATGTAGAAGCTGCCATGAGAAGCATTGCCAGAGAGACTGCGAAAGATTCTCAAACCGGTCGAGAGAGGCCTACGGATTGGGCTTTGCAGATCGACCGGCAAGGGAGTTTGACAAACTTCAGACAGCTCTTTTTTTCAGACCTCTCAGACAGCAAAGTTGAAATGTCCGGAAACATGAAAGTCGAATTGAAGCCGGCGACTCGTCCCGCAGGGAAGACCACAAGAAAGACGAGAGGAAAAAGCTCAGGGCAGG
>JAKEHZ010000205.1 GCA_022614735.1 Acidobacteriota bacterium
ATGATTGAGGAGCAAGAGTGATTAACGCGCCAGGGATGATTGAGCTGAGGCCGGGAGCAACGATTAGCTGTGGGGATAATCGTTATCTAATTACGCATCTGCTCGACCTGGAGAGCGTCCTGGTCAGGGAGGAGAAGTCCGGGAAAATCGAGCGGCTTTACCTTAAAGACCTGATCACGACGCGGCCGGACGATCCATCTGATTCAATTCAGGCGTGCGATCTTTCTTCCGTTGATGAGGCAGACTGGCAAACCGCCGAGGAGCGGTTTGCGACAATCCGTCCTTTACTGGAGGGCCGGCGGACGCGCGAATCAGTCGCCATCCAGGCACAGGCGGCAAAAGTTCACACGGCGACTCTTTACCATTGGCTCAAACTTTACGAGCGGACTGGTCGAGTCTCAGCGCTGTTGCCAACCAGGCCAAATGGCGGGCGAGGCAAAAGCCGTCTGGCACAGGAAGTAGAAGCTATTATTAAGGATACGCTTGAGAATTATTACCTCAAGCAACAGAAACCATCGGCCCAGAAGACCTGTCTCGAAGTGATCAGATTATGCCGTCAGACCAAGCTCAAACCGCCGCATTTCAACACGATCCGTCAGCGGATTGCTGCACTTTCGGAGGAACTCAAGATGAAACGACGCCAAGGCATCAAAGCCGCCCGCGAGAAGTACGAGCCGGCGGCCGGCGCTTTCCCCGGTGCGGACTGGCCATTGGCTTACGTGCAAATAGACCATACCAAGCTCGACATCATTCTCGTTGATGATCTGCATCGGCTGCCGGTAGGCAGACCGTGGATTACATTGGCGGTGGATGTCTTCAGCCGAATGGTGACTGGGTTTTATGTCTCTTTCGACCCGCCCGGCTCGATGTCAGTCGGGTTGTGTCTCACGCATAGCATTTTGCCCAAAGAGAAATGGCTGGCCAAATACAACATCTCCACTCCCTGGCCCTGTTGGGGGCTGATGGGAACTTTACACGCGGATAACGCGGGAGAATTCCGCGGACAGATGCTCAAGCGCGCATGCGCCGAATACGGCATCAACCTGGAATGGCGCCCCGTCGCGCAACCCAGCTATGGCGCGCACATCGAGCGATTATTAGGGACGGTGTTGAAAGAGATCCACAGCCTGCCCGGCACGACCTTTTCCGAGCCGAAGGAGAAAGGTGAATACGACTCTGAAAAGGAAGCCGCGATGACCTTGTCGGAATTAGAGGAATGGCTGGCAGTCTTCATCACACAGGTTTACCACCAGCGAGTCCATAGTGAGTTGCGAACCAGTCCGATCAAACGCTACGAGGAAGGTATCGTCGGAACCAAAGATCGCCCCGGGACCGGTCTGCCGCATCGGGTCTTGGATGAAGATCGGTTGCGGCTCGACTTCATGCCCTATCTAGAGAGAACGATTCAACCACGAGGCGTGGTCGTTGATGAGATCCATTATTTCAGCGATGTCCTGCGCCGTTTCATCAATGCCGCCGATCCTGATGATCCCCGCTACAAGCGCAAATTCATTTTCAAACGTGATCCGCGCGATATCAGCGTACTTTATTTCTATGATCCTGATGTCAAACGGTACTACCCAATTCCTTATCGCGACATGTCGCGGCCCGCACTCAGCGTCTGGGAATTGCGCAAGACAACCAAAAGACTCAGAGAAGAAGGTCGCTGCGACATTGATGAGAATCTGATCTTTGCCGCCTATGGGCGGATGCGCGCTGCCGAAGAGCAAGCTGTTCGTGAGACGAAACGCGCACGGCGAGACGGTCAGCGGCGATTGCACCATCAACACGCAGTTAAACCGCAACCAACGAACCAGCCGCTCCCTTCCTATCAGGATGAGGAACAGGCCGTGGAAGCGCTCACACCGATTATGCCATTTGAGGAGATGGAAGAATTAGGCTGAGATCTAAGCGCACTGAACGGATGACGAGCCAGACCGATCACTTGAATGAAAGCGCCAAAGTCGCGTTGGCTTTGAGCGACCATGAACGCATCAACTTCATTCGCCGTCCACGTTGGATCGGCTACACGAAGGCGAAAGAGGTCATCGCTCAGCTCGAGAATTTGCTGACCTATCCCAAGACTCATCGAATGCCAAATTTACTGCTTGTCGGCGAGACCAATAATGGGAAGACGATGATTGTCAATCGTTTTCACCAATTCCACCCAGTGACTGCTGATCCCAATACGGAGCAATGTCAGTGGCCGGTACTCGTGGTTCAAGCCCCTCCTGTTCCGAGCGAGGCTCGTTTCTACATCGCTATTCTGGAAAAACTCTCGGCCCCATATTGCTCCTGTGACAGCGTGTATAAAAAACAATTTCAAGTGATGAAGATTCTCGGGCGAGTTCGGGTTCAAATAATGATCATCGACGAGATCCATCAAATCGTTGCGGGCAAGATTGGGGCACAGCGCCAATTCCTTAACACGATCAAGTATCTGGGCAACGAGCTGCAAATCCCGATTGTCGGTGTCGGCACCTACGAAGCTTTTAATGCGCTGCAGACAGACCCGCAACTGGCCAATCGGTTTGAACCGTCCGTTTTACCGCGCTGGGAACAAGGCCAGGAGTATTTGAGGCTTCTTTCGAGTTTTGAACGGATGATGCCGCTCAAACAACCTTCGTATCTGACCGAGAAAGATCTGGCCTTCAAACTGCTCGTCATGAGCGAGGGAACAATTGGTGAATTATCAGCTTTGCTGGCCCGAGCTGCGATCAGGGCGATCGAGAAGAGAACCGAAACAATTACCCCGAAGTTGCTTGATGGGATGTGGTGGATCCGCCCGTCTGAGCGAAAGTGGAAAGCAGAAAAGAATAGTCAAGAAAAATGAGGGAGGAAAAAGACGAGGTAGCCAGGCTCATTGACGAGAATTGGAGACGAGCCTGGCCAGTGCCGCTCAAACCGCTGGAGGACGAACTGCTTTCCTCCTGGTTGGTACGGTTGTCAGGAGCGCACGGGCTAACTCTCTCCAGTTTTTGTAACGCTGTTTGGCCAAAGAAGGGAGTGAGGCTGCTGGATTTAGAGGTTTTACCGAAGGCAGAAATCTTAAACACGCTGGCAGAAAAGACCAGAACTCCAATGACCAAAGTAGAGGCTACAACGCTTACCGTATATGATGGGCGGCTTTTCATCGACACATCGCATCGACAAATCCAGTGGGTCTTACGGTACGGTCGGGATAGAAATAGGGAAACGACACAGTGCGGCTTGCAATATTGTCCTGACTGCCTGAGGGAAGATGAGGAACCATATTTCAGACGAGAATGGCGGCTGGCGTTAGTAGTGATTTGTCCCCAACACCGCCTGCAGTTACATGACTGCTGTCACAGGTGTGGTCAAGCGGTGCGCCTTATCCG
Source organism: Acidobacteriota bacterium (assembly GCA_022614735.1). Taxonomy (GTDB): domain Bacteria; phylum Acidobacteriota; class Blastocatellia; order RBC074; family RBC074; genus JAKEHZ01. The sequence continues at coordinate 3,360 of JAKEHZ010000205.1, forward strand.
GAGCGTAATAGATGATACAGGGTATGGTCTGTCAGGGACAATTACGACTTGTTGGAATTGTCGCGTCGATCTGCGCGACATGCCGGAAAATCTGCGCGTGTCGGTGCCGCCCGCCGAGTTGGAGTATCAGCAGTTTCTTCTGGAATCGCCACGAGAAGGTTGGGTTGAGATCAGAGGGGACGGCCCCGTATTTTCCTATCTGTATTTTGATGGGCTCTATCAGGTTCTGGTTTTGTTGTTGCGTCCGGGAAGTAAAGGGCGGCGCTCAATTCAGCAACAAGCATTTGAACGTTATGGTCTGTCGTCATCGGAACTTGCCTTGCCGGAGAGACCGCTGGCCGGGAATTTTATGAGACTGGGTGTAGCTGAGCGCCGCAAATTGCTCAGCCTGGCCTCGCAGCTATTGGCCGACTGGCCGAATGAGTTTCTCGCTTTCTGCCGGGCCAACAACTTTGGTTATACCGAGGTGGGACGTTTTAATAGGACGCTGCCCTACTGGTTTTATCGTGTGGTGTATGAACAGTTGAGCCGAGGTCGCTATTGCTATACGAAGCAGGAGTTCGACTCCATCATTGATTATCTTCAGCGAAAAAATGGACACGCCCCCACCAGGCAAGAGGTTTTGCCCTATCTGAGCGACGGATTACGTGATATCAGATTTGGCGCCTGGGAGCCGATTCGTACGTGGGGAAAGAAGAGAGAATGCCCGTATTGCCAAAAGACCACAATCTATCGGAGGGCTGGCTTTGTGCCGACGAACGGCAAACCAAGATTCAAATGTACGCAGTGTCAGCGGTCATATACGCTCAACTCGACCCAGGTATTTCACACGAAGGAAGAACGATCGACAGCTTTCCAACTCTACGTCGAGGGACATAGGATTTCTGACATTGCTCTTCGGTTATCGGTTTCTCGAACGGCTGTAAGGAACTGGATCAAAGCCGAAGCTCACCAAACTCCCGGATCGGAGTCCGTGCTGCTTCTCCTGATGAGAACTAAAATTGAGAGAGAATGCCCTTATTGCCAACAGATCACAATTCATGGGAAGGCTGGCTTTGTGGCAGGGAGCAACAAACCAAGATTCAAGTGCAAGCAATGTCAGCGGGCGTATACGCCCAACCGAAGCATGGTAGTTCACACGAAGGAAGAGCGATTGACAGCTTTCCAGCTCTACGTTGAAGGGCACAGGATTTCTGACATTGCTCGTCGGCTAGAGGTTTCTGAAACGGCGGTAAGGGGCTGGATCAGGGCTCACCAGGCTTCCGAATCGCCGTCCGCATAGCTTCATTTCAGTCGCGTTCTCTTCTATTCAGTCGCGGCGACTTTTGTAAAGTCGCATCCACTTCTGGAAATCACA
>JAKEHZ010000206.1 GCA_022614735.1 Acidobacteriota bacterium
TTGCAGGTATTGATCAAGACGCGGTATCGACGGCAGGCGCGTGAGGCACTGGATGCGGCGATGTCAGAGATGAAAGAGTCCGGGCAGGATTTGAGGATGGTCACAGTTGAGGTGGATCCGGTGAGTTTGATGTGAAAAAGAGAGAACGCGAAACACGCGAAAATACTCGAAACACGCGAAAAAGCCCAGAAATTTCGCGTGTTTCGCGTTCTCTCTTTGCCTTCTTTGCGTCTTTGCGTGAGAATCCCAATCATCAAGGTAACATCCCAGAGTCAATAAACACATTTTGAGGAGAATCAGAACGATGACTAATCGGAGAGAATTCCTACATCATGCCTCACTGAGCGCCATGGCTCTAACCAGTCTCGGTTCCATCGAAATTAAAGCCGCAACCAGGCTGAGCAAAATCGGCGTTCAGCTCTACACCGTTCGCAACGAAATGGGCAAAGACTTTGATGGCTCGCTGCAGAAGATCGCTGCAATCGGTTACAAGGAAGTTGAATTCGCGGGCTATTACAACCGAACGCCTCAACAGGTCAAGGAGATTCTCAATCGCTGTGGGCTTGAGGCGCCTTCAGCTCACGTGCCACTGGCAGATATTCAGACGAAATTAGATGCATCTATCGAGGCCGCAAAAGTCATTGGTCATAAGCTGCTCGTTTGCCCCTGGCTTGATGTCAAAGACCGCAAAACAATTGACGATTACAAACGTCACGCGGACACATTCAATAAAGCGGCCGAGACCTGCCGGAAGGCCGGGATCGGATTTGCCTATCACAATCACGATTTCGAGTTTGTTCCAATTGACGGAATAATGCCGCTCGACGTGCTACTGGCGGGGACGGATAAGAATCTGATGAAGATTGAGCTGGATTTGTACTGGATCAAGAAAGGTAACCAGGACGCAAATGCTTTTCTGAGTAAACACCCGGGCCGTGTCATCGCGTTCCATGTCAAGGATATGGACAACACGCCGAAGATGTCCTTCACCGAAGTCGGGCGCGGCATCATCAACTTCAAGGGCATTTTTGCGCAGAGTAAGAGGGCCGGGGTGAAATATTTCATCGTCGAGCAGGATCAATGCCCGGGCTCGCCGTTTGATAGTCTCAAGATCAGTTACGATTACTTGAGCAAGATGGAATATTGAGGGGGACATGGCCGTTTTACTTTGTCGCGCCAAGGGAATACTATTTTAGTACTCAATAAAAGGAGAAACAAAGGCAGGTTAATTTGATACCGCTGCAGCGATTTTTCGAGCAGGGCGAAGGAGTTTGATGAAGATCGTATCGATTAAGGTCGGCGTCATGAGCTGTGTGATGCTGATCTCTATTTCAGGACTCGCGCAATCGCAATCGACAGTTCCTACCTCCGGCTCAATTACAGCGGCGCTGGCCCTCGAAGACCCATCAGAGCGCATCGCCGCCCTGCAGAAATTTCTCAAGGCCAATAGCATCCCTGAACAATCTCAGACAGCTCGCGAGGCGATCGTCGCAAGTTACGCGCAGCTGGCGGAGGCTCAGCTCGCTGAAAACAATATCGAGAGAGCCGGGGCCGGTTTCCGCAAAGCGATTGCCGCTTTACCGGAAAATGTCACTGACCGGTTCTTCGTAGATACCGTCATCCGCATACCACAGGTGGTATCTCTTCGTGGTTATCGCAACGAATCGATCGACCTGGCGCGCCAACTTGAAAAGCGCTTTGCCCGGGAACCACTCCGGCTCGCCGGGCTCGGCGAGTTTTATATGACCATCGAAGCTTCAGTTGATGCTATCCGCTCTCTTGAAAGTGCAGTGAGGCTGGGTGGCGAAGACGCCAGATTGCATCGTTTGCTGGGTGCGGCTTATCGCGTCGGGTTGCGGCTCGATGACGCAGTCGCGGAGATACAGCAGACGATCAAAATTGATCCGAACGACAATAGAGCTTATTACGAACTGGCTAACCTGTATCGTGCGCACGGAGCTTACACAGACGCAACCAGACTCTACAAGAAACAGCTCGAAATAGACCCCAAACATTCATCATCATACAAGGGCCTGGCGTTGGCTTATCTGGCACAGGGTGATGACGAGCAGACGTCTGCGGCACTGGATCAGGCTCGCAATTTACGCGGCGCGCCCGAAGAGGTCGCGCAGGATATCTACCTGCATACGCAGATGTCATTTTATTACCTCTTGCAGGGCAAGCTGAAACAGGCTCGGTTATCGGCCGACACTGCTGTAGCGCTCGAACCACGTTACGCCTGGGCGCGTATTGCTGCAGCCGAAGTGGACATGGCCGAAAGCAAATATTTTGATGCTGAACGTAACCTGCTTGCCGTGCAGCAGTATGCAAATTTCCCGACTCTCTTTTTCACTCTCGGCAAACTCTATCTTGCTGTCGAAGACTTTGACGGTGCGCTTGAGCAATTCGCCAAAGCTTTTAGCTACTCGCCTCAGAAACAGTTCACGGCCAGACTTGGCGCTGTGCTGGAGGTGCAGGGTGACAGCGTGAAAGAATTGTTGTCCCGTGAGCATCAGGCCGCGATCTTCATCGCCGATCCGCCGACGACTCAGGAGCAGTTCAAGATCGTTGAATCTCTGGTGCGTTTCAATTTCCAACTTCGCGCCATCAAGTCAGCGACGCCGAGCCGCACAGCCCGGAGGGAGCCAAAAGTTGACCCGGATGTCAGGCGGAGGCAACTTATTGAACTTGATCAGGCGGCAACCGATTTTATTGAGGCAGAGAGGACGCGCCGATCGTTCCGCGCGCTTCATATTTCACAACAGCTTGCTCAGGCGGGCGTGGCTACGGGCACGGCGGTCGAATGGGCCGATCAGGCCCTCAGTATGGCTGAAGTCGCAACCGAATTTGAGGGGTCGTTGCGCGATTATCCGAATTATGATCGCGAGGGGCGTCTGAGGATCTTTCGCGGGCGAGCGCTCGATGCCAAGGGCTGGGCATTATTCAAATCCGGGCAGAACCAGGAAGCCATCAGCGCCTTAAGCGATGCAGTGCGGGCTTACGGTCCGCTGCCGGAAGCTAAACGCGCGCTCTGGCATCTCGCAATGGCCAAAGAGACTGCCGGGGATTTGCGTGAAGCCCTGGATTTGTACATCGCCGGATATGAGAAGCCGTCGACCGGTTCGAATCTTGACATCAACCGGACAGTGATTGAAGGTCTTTACCGCAAAGTCAATGGCTCGCTCAATGGACTCGACGAACAATTGAAACGCGCCGCTGACTCTTCGGGCGCAGGACTCAGCGCGATCCTGGCCAGTTTACAGCTAGTGGATAAGAGCGCGGCAACCGTCCAACCCAAAAACACTGAGTCAAGCGCGGTCAGATCGAGTGAGAAAAAAGAGACCCAGCTCAAGCTCCCACTCCCAACCTCGCCTTTTTCGAGAGACACTCTCTCGTCATCAGTTATGCCCTCACAGACGAAAAAAAGTTCGACTGACCAAAAACTGACGGTCCCACTAAATGATCCAATTTTCGCCAGGAAGTCTCCTGTTAATCAGAGCACCGATTCAACGAATGAAGTAACAACGACTACGCCCGCTGCTCCCAAGCCTTCACCTGTTGTTCTAACTCCGATCGTATTACCTTCCATCAACTCGGATGATATTCGTTTAATGTCAGTGATTAAACCAGGTAAGTTATCCGCAAGACGAGGTAATTTAAAAATCTATATTGAAGATGGGCCGCGGCCTGCTCCGCCTGTGTTACACACCAGAAAACGCCGCGTTACCTTGACAGCCCAGGCTCCACCTCAGGCCTTTACCAGAAAACGCAGTGTTACTTCTGTAACTCAAACTCAACCTCAGGCTCATACCAGAAAACGCCGCGTCACAGTGTCGGATAGGCAGACAGTTCGTTAGATTCCTTCTTTAATCAAAATTGAAATTAATATTCTTGACACTCAACATAATCGGTATTACATTCCGCGACATATTTTCAGTCACTGAGGTAATAAGCCTCGATCTCTTAAGCGCTCTAGGGAGCATCGGAATGAGCGCAAATCAACCAGCTATAGATGTAGCTATAGGTTAATATCGAAATTATGCTATCGACTGCATATTAGATAACAGTGATGGGATTTTTATTTTTATATTCATCTGTTACCAGGAAAATTATGCGCTCTCCTACCACTCGACACCTCAATAAGAAGTTGGCTGCTTTCGCAGCCCCAATCATTGATAGCTAGCCACCCTGACCCACCCCACCACAGACAACACCCTCCCTTTCGAGCCCCTAGCTCGAAAGGGGGGTCCTCTTGAGTAAGGACTTAAGTAAGTGGTATCGTGAGTTTCGCCTCTTGCATCCATATCTTAAAAGCCAAAGAACGGAGTTTCAGCAAATGAAGATCGAAACCGGAGTGATTGCCGCGGCGGGATCGGGCACGAGAATGCTTCCAGTGACGCTCGGCTACCCGAAAGAGCTGATGCCAATCATCAACAAGCCGGCAATTCAACTCATTGTCGAAGAGTTCATCGAAGCAGGAATCAAAAAGATCATAATTGTAACAGGTGAAAATAGTGCTCCATTGCATCGCCAGTACGATTTGAGCAATCTGCCGCCTCGCGGTAAATACAAATCACTCGATGAGTTCGTTGATAAAATGTCCGGTGTGGAAATTGTCTTCGAACCGCAGAGCGGCCCCTACGGTAACGGTACTCCGTTGCTTGTCGCGCGTCCTCACATCCCCCTTGGCGCTGGCTTTATTTACGCCTATGGTGATGACATCATCAAGTCGAAAACGTCGTTCGCTAAGCAATTGATTGAAACACACAACCGCACGGGAGCCCTGGTGGCCGGCACTCAGGAAGTCGCCTGGGAAGATGTGGTGCGTTATGGAATCGTCGAGTTCAAAGAAGGCATGGAGATGAAGGATGTCGTTGAAAAACCCGCGCGCGAGGATGCGAAATCGAACATGGCGATGTTCGGGCGGTTTCTGCTTGGAACAGATGTGATTCAAGTCCTCAGCGAGATTCCGCTCGGCAAGGCCAATGAATTGTGGCTGACTGATGCGGTGCGAGAATATATTCGCCGCGGCGGTCGCGTAGTTGCGCAACCTGTGACCGATGGCGAATGGCTGACCATTGGCGATCCGGTGAATTACCTCAAGACTTTGTTCGCATATGCAATGGATGATGCAGAGATCCGAGCGGCACTGAAGAGAGAATACGAAAAAACGAAATAAACGAAACAAAGGAAAAGAGAAAACGGAACAAACGGAAATAACGGAACAAACGGAAA
>JAKEHZ010000207.1 GCA_022614735.1 Acidobacteriota bacterium
ATTTGAGCTGGTGGTTGCTCTTTCCACTGCTCGCGAGCGTCTACGGCTTCTCTCAAGCTCAGGCCAAAACCGCAGATAATTTTTTTCTGGGTTTCCCGTCGTACTGGAATGTCGTCGCGGCCTACCTTTACTGGTTGCAGCCGCCAGTATGGTTTTCTCTCGGTTTAATCACGCTGCTTGCGCTATTGACGTTTGTGCCATCATTTTATCTGTATCCCTCGCGCGGCGGACCGTTCAGTAAGCTCACCAATCTCCTCTGCCTGTTCTGGGGAGTGGCATTAATCCTGATAGTAGCCCGGTTCTTTGAAGATGCGAGGTTTCTGATCTGGACGTCACTTGCTTTCCCGATTTACTACTTCGCCTTGTCCTGGGCGATCACATTTCAACGCTGGATTGGTAAGCGTAGACAATCGACGGGACCAGGGCATAGACTCTCGAAGTCCACCTCAGAAACTTCAATCAGTGAGGACTAAGCGATGTTCAAGCCCGACAAAGTACAGCAGCAGATCGTCAGCGGCATCCGTGAGTTTGTCGAGCGCAAAGTCATCCCGGTCGCCAGCCTGCTCGAACACGAGGACGAATATCCTCGTGAAATCATCGAAGAGATGAAGGAATTCGGTCTCTTTGGCTGTAACGTGCCGGAAGAATATGGTGGGTTGGGCTTGAGTTACACTACTTTTGCGATGATCGTTGAGGAGTTGTCGCGCGGGTGGATGAGTATCGTCGGCCCGATTGGCACTCATTCGGTGATCTGCGACATCATCAACCGCTTCGGCACTGATGAACAGAAGCGCGAATTTCTGCCGGGGCTCGCCAACGGTGAACGGCGAGGAGGGCTGGCCTTATCCGAAGCAGACGCAGGCACAGATGTGCAGCGCATCAGCACCATTGCAACCCGCAAAGGCGATGACTACGTAATTAATGGCTCCAAAATGTGGATCACCAATGGCCGCTATGGCAACACATTTGTGCTTGCGGCCAAGACAGATGCAAAAGCCGATCCGCCTTACAAAGGCATATCCGCCTTCATTATTGAAAAGGGGGGAGCAGGATTCAAAGTAGGGCGCGACATCGACAAGCTCGGCTACCGTGGCGTCGAGACGTGCGAATTGTTCTTCGATAATTTCCCTGTCCCTGCCAAAAATCTGATCGGCAGGAGCGAGGGCGAGGGCTTCAAACAAATCATGACCGGACTGGAAAGCGAACGCATCAACGTGGCGGCGCGCGGTATCGGGCTGGCGCAGGCGGCATTTGAAGATGCGATTCACTACTCGCAGCTGCGCTATACATTTGACAAACCAATCTGCGAGCATCAGACGATTCAAAATATGCTCGCCGAGATGGGAACGAAGATCGAAGCGGCACGACTGCTGGTCTACTCGGCAGCCGACAAGAAAGACCGCGGAGAGCGTTGTGATCTGGAAGTCGGAATGGCGAAGTTGTTTGCTACTGAAACAGCGCAGGAGGTTGCGCTTCAAGCCTTGCGAATTCACGGCGGCGCCGGCTATTCGAAAGACCATCGCGTCGAACGTTATTATCGCGATGCGCCGCTGCTCGTCATCGGCGGCGGGACAAATGAGTTGCAGCGGTTGATCATTGCCAGGGGATTGATTGCGAAACATCGGGTTAAATGATGAGCTACGGAAGATATTTCGAGGAATTCACGGTCGGAGACATCTACAAGCATTGGCCGGGACGCACAATCACTGAATTCGACGACACCTGGTTCAGCTTGATGACGATGAATCAGAATCCGCTGCATATTGACGAACATTACGCTCGGAGCACACAGCACGGGCGGCGATTGGTCAATGGGACATTTGTATTTGCTCTCGCAGTTGGGATGTCCGTTGCTGATGTGAGCGGCCGTTGTATTGCCAATCTGGAATACGAATACATCAAGCATATCGCGGCGGCTTTCCACGGGGATACAATATATGCGGAGACCGAGGTGCTGGATAAGCGCGAATCCCAAAGCAAATCTGATCGAGGGATAGTCTACGTCGAAACGAGGGTGCGCAATCAGCATGACCAAATCGTTCTGACATTCCGGCGGCGTGTGCTTGTGCCGAAAAAAGAACCGGACAAGCAGGGAGAGAATTGTGATGCGTAGTTTGCTCTATGTTCCGGGCATTTCTGAACGGATGATTTTGAAAGCGCACGATTCATCGGCCGATGCATTAATCTTCGACCTCGAAGACTCAATCGCGTCAGAGCAGAAGATCGAAGCGCGGACGACTGTCGCGGGAATCTTGCGCGAAATTGACTTTGGTGACAAAGAAGTTTTCGTCCGCATCAATCCGTTGAATACTGTCTGGGGGCTGGAAGACGCGCGGGCAGTGGCGGCCACTGGCGTGCCTGGCATCGTGATCCCGAAGATCGAAAGCGTTGATGAGGTGACCACTATTGCGCCGATTTTGAAGAGTCGCTATCGCCAGGCCGAAGGTGAAGAGCCGAACAAGATCCTATGTCTGATTGAGACTCCGCGCGGTGTTTGGGCGAGCCGTGAGTTTGCGGAAGCGAGCGAGCTGGTTGTTGGCCTCGTCTTCGGCGCGGCCGACCTGGCGCGCGATCTTGGTTGTCTACTGAGCGAGGACGAGGCCGAGTTGCTCTATGCGAGATCCCAGGTTCTGCTCGCCGCGCGTGCGACGGGAGTGAAGGCCTACGACTCGCCGCATTTTGCAATTGCCGATCTGGAAGGCTTGCGCCGCAGAAGCAAGGCTGCTCGCAACCTCGGCTATGACGGCAAAACTATCATTCATCCTTCGCACATTGAAATTGTCAATGAGGTCTTCGCCCCAACAGCTGAGCAGATTGCCGACGCTCAGCGCGTGGTCGATGCATTGGAAGCAGCACAGGCAGAGGGGCGGGGAGTGGTTTCGCTGGAAGGCAAGATGGTTGATCAAGTGCATCTATCAGCGGCGAAGAAGTTGCTCAAACAGGCGCGTAAGTCAGGAGCGGCATAGCCAGAAAAACAGTTTTCAGTTTCCAGTTTCCAGTTTTCAGCTGGGGCGAATTACCGCTTAAAACTGAAAATTCGCCCCAGCTGAAAACTGAAAACTGGAAACTGGAAACTGTTTTTCATTGTTTCGTACTCTCTCTCGGAGTCATTATATGAGTGTACCAACCAAAGAACTCAAACCGATGGAAGTCGTCGAGCAAGGCCGAGCGGCACTGGCTGATTGGGAACGCGGCCAGCCGGAAAATTTCTATGAATCGGACCGCCATCTGCAAAATATCCTCGAATTTTACTGGGGCGCAACTCGCTTGCGCGCGCACTCTGAAAGACTATCGCGGTTTGGTCACGAAGCGGCGACGATTATCGATCAAGCTGCCCGGAGCGCGAACATCGCTGAAAATCTGCCGCGACTTGAGCGGTATTCAGCTATCGGCGAGCGCACGGAAGATGTAATGCACTGTACCGATCATCATTTTGCGGGAAAGTATATCTACGGGTCAGGCGCGATGTCAGTCTATGCCAGGCCTGATAACAACCTGCTGGCGCTCGCGCTCTTTTATTTATCGTCATACAACGGTGAAGCCGGGCACAACTGTCCACTCGCTTGCACGGCTGGTGTGATCAAAACATTGCAACATGCAGGCAATGAAGAGCTGAAGACGAAATATCTGCCGAGATTGCTGGATTCCGATTACGCCACGAGGTTTCACGGTGCGCAGTTTCTGACCGAGGTTCAAGGCGGCTCGGACGTCGGGTCGAATGCTGTTACTGCAACTTTGCTGGACGAAAGGCAGAATAAATGGCTGATCAACGGCGAAAAATGGTTCTGCTCAAACGTGACAGCAGACCTCGCTTTGATCACTGCGCGCCCTGAGCGCGCACCCGCTGGAACAAAGGGACTGGGATTGTTCCTCGTTCCGCGTCATCTCGACGATGGCACACTGAACGGGATATTCATTCGCCGTTTGAAGGACAAACTCGGCACCAAATCTCTCGCGACGGCAGAGGTGGAGTTCTGCGATGCGGTGGCTTATCAAATCGGCGAGCCAGGACGCGGTTTTCAGCATGCGATGGATTATGTGATCAATACTTCGCGGCTCTATAACGCGGTTGGCTCGACCGCTGCGGCTCGGCGCGCCTATGTTATCAGCTGGACATATGCGCAGCGCCGGCAGGCATTCGGCACGGAAATCATAAACTTTCCGCTTGTCCAGGAGACGCTGGCTGAGATGCGTTGCGTGGTAATGGCGCTGACCTCGGGCAGTCTTTACCTCGCTCATCTGCGCGACGAGATCGAAACAAAAAAAACTGCTGCAATGAACGCACAGTTTTTCCGCCTCGCGGTCAATTTGAATAAGTACTGCACCTCGACTTCAGGTACAGAGACGATTCGGCGCGGGATCGAGGTTTTAGGCGGCAATGGCGCGATGGAAAATTTTTCAGTCATGCCGCGACTACTGCGGGATAGCGTCATCTTTGAAACCTGGGAAGGCGCGCACAACACCTTGCTGGCGCAGTCGGTCCGTGACATTCAACGAAACGAGATGCACGAAACTTTCTGCACCAGGCTCAATGAGATGTTTGCCTCGGTCGAAGATGAGAGAGGAATGGCGACAGTTGAAGCGTTGCGTAGCGAGCTTGCTGCCCTGCCTGGGCTTGATGAACTCTCGGCGAGCGTGCTGTTGAAACCTCTCGCCGGCAAGATGATGTGGCTGTTCTATCTTGCCTGTCTTTCACGGGAAGCGGCCTGGGAAGAGAAAAACAACAGGCAAATCGGCAAACGTGCCGTCATCGAATGGCTCTGGCAAAAGCATTTTGGCGGCTCAGACAGGAAAGATTTGTCCAATTATTTACAGCAGCTTTGGGAAATTATTGCTGCACTCTAAACAGTTTTCAGTTTTCAGTTTTCAGTTTTAAGCCGGGGCGGAGCTTCAGTTCCAGTGGTGATTCGCCCCGGCTGAAAACTGAAAACTGAAAACTGTTTTTCTGAGGAGTTGTTCAGGTCGTTCATGACGACGCCCTGAAACAATGAAAACATTGGGAGCGCCCTGGGAGCGCACGCGTCCCCGCGTGCTGGCTTCCGTGAATGGCCC
>JAKEHZ010000029.1 GCA_022614735.1 Acidobacteriota bacterium
AGGAGGGTTATGAATAACTATGCGCTGGAAATTATCGGCCTCACCAAGAGATATAAGGGGTTTTGTTTAAAGAATATCGATTTGCGGGTAGAGACTGGAACAGTAGTTGGATTGATAGGCCATAACGGTGCGGGGAAAAGCACCCTGATCAAGTCTGTGCTTGGGCTAGTGAAAAAAGATGAGGGGAATATCTTACTGCCTTGTGTCCCCAACTATACTTCCGGACAGGACAAACGCAAATTTTGCGGGTATATTCCGGAAACTCTCACTTTTTATGAATGGATGAAGGTCGGAAAGCTGATCAGGTTTATCTCCAGGTACTACGATTCCTGGGACGATCAACTGTGTCAGCAGCTATTAAAACGATATGAGCTCGATCCGAGTAAAGCGATCAAGGTTCTATCCAATGGAATGCGGGCCAAGCTCGCCTTAATCATCTCTCTTTCGCACAGACCGCCAATTTTATTGCTGGACGAGCCAACATCCGGTCTTGACCCGAACATGAAATATAATTTCCTGCAGGAATTGCGTCATATAATTAAAGACGGAACGACACGCGCTGTGATTATCTCCTCGCACATACTGGGAGAAATAGAACAGGTTGCCAACCGTGTTGCTATTCTAAAAAACGGGGTAAAAACTTTCGATGAAACGGTCGACAGTCTGTTAAAGAAATGGAGCAAAATCTCATTTGATGCTTCAGATCCGCGGACACTAAACCTCCCCCCGGAATACGTTATCCGAGAGCTAAACTCCGGTCATCAAATGGTAGTTGTGAGATATGATGATACTGCGGAAATCGTAAATTGGCTGAGATATCAAGGGGCTACCGGGATATGTGTTACTCCGCCGAATCTGCATGAGGTTTATGCGCAAGTTTCCCAACTCGAGTCACATGAAGCTCGGGAGGAGGGTGTCGCTGGTTTTCATGAATACCTTAGATACTCGCAGTTTTAGTGTTTCTGGTGCTAAACGAAAGCATAGAAGATTGGTACAAATCAACCACGGATTGATACGGATGCGACGGATTTAATCCGCGTTAATCCGTCGCATCCGTGTCAATCCGTGGTTAGTTTTGGTGTCCCAATGCCGCATGGTTCGGTTTAGTAGTGTTTAAAATAAAAACGGGTAGGTGTCATGTGTGGGGAATAATTTTAAAAGATATTGAGCAACACGCTAAGGCCATATCGATCTTTCTCCTCACCGCACTGATATTACCGAGTGCATTCAGCATAATTATGTCACAAAAAGCTGATGGATCCGGCTATCTGGGTGTTGTGTTTGGATATGTTGTAGTGAGCGCACCTGCACTGTTTGTTTTCGGGTTAATAGGGCAGGAAAAGCTAAAAGGCACCTTCAAATTACTAAGCATACTTCCTATTTCAGGGAGGAGAGTTATTTGGGCCAAGTCCCTGGCCGCAGCAATACTCTGTATAGCAGTTGTGAACCTTGTTGCCGTAGTGACACCTATGATTATTTATGCGGTTATAGGTTACAAATGGTTTTCCAGTAGTCAGCTCATCTTATGGATCAATCTATTGACTTTATTTTTCGTATCGGTCGATGTGACAATTTTTACATTGCTCGAGAATAAAATTGCCTCCCAGGCTATCTATCTTACTTACTTCTTCGTAGTATTTGCGACATTGATTGCAAAGAAGTATCTGCCGATACTTGCCGATCCACAACTGTTGATCCAGCGTTTAAGCGCCATTGGCTTTCAGTATTGGGGATGGATGCTCGTTATACTGTTGTCTTATGCCCTCGTCGATATCTCGGGTCGTATCTTTGAAATGAGAGAATGGGCAGAACTCGAGGAAGAATGATGACAGTTTTCAGTTTTCAGTTTTCAGTTTTCAGTGATATCTCGACCCAACTGAAAACTGAAAACTGAAAACTGAAAACTGTTTATGGCTTACGCGTTTTTCGCGGAGGCCTCTCCGGTTGTGCCGCAGGTTGAATCAAAACCTCAGGCGCGAGTTGCTGCAATTGCTGCGTAGCTAAATTAGCCTCGTTCGATTTCGGGTAGACTTTGATGATTGATTGAAATTGAACGACAGCCTGATCCTTGTTGCCCGTCTCCGCCAAGATCAGAGCGCGTTTGTAGAGAGCGACTGATGACTTGTCTCCATTCGGGCTCATCACTGCAACCTTCTCGTATTCAGCAGCGGCTTCGGGCAATTTTTTCTGGCCGTAAAGAATCTCGGCGATCCAATACTGCGCGTTGTCGGCCAGTTCTGAGCCTGGAAAAGTCTCGACGTACTGTTTGAACTCCGAGATGGCAAGCTCGTAGTTGCCGCGGGAATAATCACTGTATGCCGCGGCGAAAAGTTGCTCTGCATTGCCAGGAGTGATTTGCGTGAAGGTTGGCATCCTGGGAATGTCTTCGATTAACTTTTTGAGCTGCGCGAACTGCTCTGAAAGCCGCTCCATCCGTTGGTTTGTCGCAGTTAGACGCTCGCCCATCGCGGTGATCGAAGTCACCGTCTCGCCACTGTTGGTTGAGACCGAGGATTGTGCGCGGCGCATTGCTGAGACGTTATCGCTCATCTGCACAATCAGTGTGTTCAGCTCGCCCGTAGACTTATTGAAAGTTTCCTGCATAGTCTGCACATGGCGTTGAAGGAGCATCACCTCAGTCTTCAGTTCTTCAAGCTGACTTGCCATTCGATCTATCTTCTCGCGCTGCTCTCTGCTCTGCGCTGCAGCACGCATTGGAGAAAAAGCTATGGCGAGAAATAAAAGTACAAAAAACAGATGATGAATTGAGTTGCGATTCATTTTTCTCTCTTTTATTTTCTTGTTTTAACGCCAGGGGGCCAAGGCCGCCAAGTATTTCCAGCTTTTCCTGGCGACCTTGGCCCCTGGCGGTAGAAACTCAAGGCCTATCTCCGCCACGCAGGTAGATGAAATCAGCCCTCCGATCATGAGCCCATGAAGGCACCACTTCCGGTGAGCCTTCGTCGGTGCCCTGCGCTTTCTCCAGACCGTAGCTGACTGTTTCGATCCGGGTCGGATCGACGCCAAGGCTGGTCAGGAAATCCTTGACAGTGCGTGCCCGGCGATCACCCAACCCGAGATTATACTCCGCTGTTCCGCGTGGATCACAATTCCCCTCAGCGCGAAAAGCGATTGTGCGATTTCGATCCTGATTCAACCAATCAGCTATCCGGCGCAATTTATCCTCTTCAGACTTCTTCAGCTCGGATTTGTTGTAATCGAAGTAGATGGGCTTCATTACGTTTCTGAACTGATCAGCGATAGAGGGCTCCTCAGGCTTGGTCGTACGCGGGCGATCAGCCACCACTGGCGGAGGAGGCGGATCTGTTACGGTGACACGTGCGCTGGCATTTGCGCTGCCGCCATCGCCTGTACCAGTCAGAGTATAGGTCGTTGAAACGCTCGGGCCGACCTGGCGTTCGCCTGTAGCTGCGACTTCACCAATCCCTTCGATCGTGATTATCTTGGCATTCTCTGTTGCCCATTTTAACTTAGTGGTCTGGCCGCGTTCGATCGCGCTCGGGTCAGCGCTCAGCATAGCTGTCGGCGCCGGGGGTTTGACTATCTCAACCTTAACGAGCGCTCGATCACGGGCTAATTTCTTGCCGCGTTTGGCGACGATCTCGTAGGTGGTCGTGTCTTTTGGGTTGAAGCTCTTCGCGCCGAGCTTTTCGACGTTCTGTCCGTTGAGCTCAATGCTCTTGGCATTCTTTGTCTCCCAGCTGACGGTGACCGGTTCCCCGGCTTTGATCTCATTGCGTGAAACTTTGACCTTTGCAGTTGGGGGGGCACATGCCGAAATCAGGACTGAAATCAACAGAACGAATAACAGCAAAGATAACTGGCTGAAATTGCGATTCATTATTTGTCTTCCTCCATTTAGTTGGGTAATTAGAGTTGAAAATCAAAAAATCCAACCACGATCTCCACGAAGATTATCAATCTACTGCTTCGTCCTCTTATTGTTCATCGCGGTTGAATCATTTTGACCAAGACGGCGAGCGCCCCCCTGTGCGTGTGAGTCGGCGTTGCTCGCTGCCATCAATGTGCATCGCCCAGATCTCCCAACGTCCCGTGCGGTTCGATTGGAATGCGATGTGACGGCTATCTGGCGACCAGCTCGGGTTTTCGTTACGGCCCTCGCGTGTGAGTTTAAGCACTTGACCGGATGCGATGTCAGCGAGATAGATGTTGAAAGCACCACCGCCTCCATCCCATGTGAATGCTATGAAACGACCATCTGGCGACCATGCAGGGGAATCCATCTGGCCCCCAAGTGTGAGCAGCGGACGTTCATTTGTGCCGTCCGCACCAATCAAATAAACCTGCGGCGAACCGCCGCGATCGGATATGAATGCGATCTCGCGCGCCGTCTTTGGATTCCATCGCGGCGAGATGTTGACCGTATTGCGCGTTCGTGTCAGACGGCGAGCGTTAGATCCATCACTGCTGGCCACATATAGATCCATCGAACCGCCGTCTTTGCTCGAAGCGAAAGCGATGCGACCATCCGGCGCGACCGAGGGCGATGTCGTTGTCCCTTTAAACTGCGTCGAGCCGATGATCAAACCGTCTTCACTGCGAACGACGATGTTGGGATATCCACTCCGATAAGAAACATAGGCGAGCCATTTGCCATCCGGTGAGAGCGACGGAAAGAGCGCGATCGAGCCATCACGTGTCAGTGCCCGCGCGTCATAGCCGTCATAGTCCATCACGCTGACTTCGCGGTTTTGGATGTAAGCAACCTTTGAAGTCGCTATGCCGTCCTGACCAGTCAAGAGCTTGACGATCTGATCGGCGAATTGATGGGCCATGTCGCGCGCATCACCACTCAATCGCGAGGTCAGCAATTGTTGCTGCGTCTTCACATCGTAGAGATAACCTTCCGCTTCTTTTGCCCCGAGGACGCTGCCGAACGCGACATAGTCAGCTTTGACCGGATCGTTAACCCATTCGTCGTAACGCAGCGTCGCCGGGTCAGCGAGTCTGGTTTTCGGATATAAACTTTTACCGGCCAGGTTCGCAATGCCGGCAAATTTGAGATCATTCCAGAGCGTGTCATTGAATGTCGCAAGCGCCGCATCGACCCCGCTGGCGCGCGGCTGAAAGTCAGCCACTGCAAGCGAAGGACCGCTTCCGGGTGTGACGATGATTGTGCCTATTTGACGGCGCAGGTCATCTTGTCCCTGCTGTGCGCTTACAGGAGCAACACCAGCCGGCACCGCACAAATGAAGATTAAACCACAAAGAATTGAAAAAGCTTTATTCATTCCCTTCTCCAGAACCATTGCTCGACTTGGGCACTTTTCCGAGCCCCGGGCCAGGGACCCGGCGCTTCTTGAGGTAAATCAACTTCTGATACCACTTCCTGGTAGAGGCGAAATCCCCGGCCTTGATAATTGTCGAGCGCCGCCGGGCCATCAAGCGAACAAGTATGCACCCATATACGCGCGGCATCCATAGCCCATGCGCACTCGACAGCCCTGGTTAATAATTGGCCGCCGATCCCGAGGCCGATAAACTGCGGCAACAAACCGAAGTAGGCGATCTCGACGTTTGCCCCTGATTGCATTTCAAGTTCGTAATAACCGGCTGGCGTACCTGCCACGTAGCCGACCCATGTTTCAAGTTCTGGTCGACTCACATATATCAGCCATCGGTCGTAAGTCCATTTGAGCCTGTCAATCCAATACCAATCGCCGCCCACTGCAGTATAAAGGAAACGGTTCAACTCCGGACAAGGAATTTCGGCTCTTTGCACCTCAAGACTGATATCGCTCTTCCGCGATTGCTTCAAATCTGCCGGATCGGTCATTTCAAGGTAATAGGTTTTGACTACTGTTTTCATCTGTCTAAATCACTTCGGATAACGGAACCAGATCTCGGCGACCGCTTCCTGCGCACCGGTCAAAAACCCATTTGGGAACGGCGGAAGCGGATTTGAAGCGATGATCGCGCGTTCTGCAGCGAAGTTGATCAGATCGTTTGAGCTGCGTCGTTTAATAAAACTCGGCGATAAGCGGTTATTGACAACCGAAAGAATGCGACCATCGCGCGAGATGCGAAGCTGAACGATGACATACTGCGTGCTGCCCGCATCGTTAATTGCCGGCGGATTATAATTCCGGCCCAGAATGATCTGAATACGACGACCATATTCCGATCCGCCAGGCACCCCGCTCGACCCCACATTCGCGCCCGCAGCTACACCGACACCACTGCTCATGGCGGGAATCGGAGAACCGAAGCTGCGACCGACTTCAACGTTCGTATTTGTTGAACTGCCACGCAGCGGTTTTTGGGTGACAAGCTGCTCGGTCTGATTTGCCGTCGGACGATCAGTCAGAGATTTCTCTTTTGTCTTCGGCGGCTGTCTGCTTTCTGTAGGGATTAATTCCGCATCATTTGCAGGTTTCGGAGCATCCCTCTCGACAACCTCGTTATTCGCCTTGTTCTCATCTTCGCCGATGTAGGAGACCGCGCGAGGCTGGGTGAGCCCGAGCTGGCTTGCTTCGACAACTCCGACTTCAATCACGCCTTGACCACTGCCCTGACCTTCACCGGCGGCTACGATCTGTGTGCTGAGCGGGTGACGGAAGATCAGCACACACGCCCCCAGAAGGACCAGATGCATAATCACAGACAAGATTGTTCCTGAATGTTTGTCGAAACTCACTTTTTCGTTATCGGTTCAGTTACTAAACTTACATTCGCCTGCGCGCGTTTCGCCTGATCGAGGACATAAGCAATAATTCGATACGGCGTGTCGCCATCGCCGCGCAGATAGACTCGGCGGTTATCCGATTTCGCCAATCGCTCGTTCAAGAGCTTCTGAAGATCGTTGACGTTGATCGCCTGGCGTTCATTTCTCCCGCTCAGATAGATCGCACCCTCTTTGTCAATTGTGATAATCAACGCCTGAGGAGTTGCTTCGTTAGGCTGCGCCTCGCGAGTCCTGGGCAGGTTGACCTGAATGCCGGTTTGGAGAATCGGCGCGGTGACCATGAAGATCACCAGTAGAACCAGCATCACGTCAACGAGCGGAGTGACGTTGATCTCTGCGAGCGCAGTTTGTGTTTTTCCGTTACGACCAGTAAAAGCCATAGCATTTTTCATTTATCGTTTTCCATTTGAGATTTGTCATTTTTTATTGCGCAATGACAAATGACAAATCGAAAATGGAAAATGATAAATGAAATCATCCTTTCACCCTCTCCACGCGTTCACTCTGCACAAAGACAGCCGCCTCTCGCTCGATAAAGTTCAGCAGCCGCAGGGAAAAGCTGTCCATTTCAGCAGCAAGGAGCTTGACGCGGTTGAGATAGTGATTGTAACCGAGCACTGCCGGAACAGCTGCTGCGATACCCGCCGCTGTCGCGACCAGGGCCTCAGCGATTCCCGGCGCAACTGCCTGAATTGAGGCCGACGCGGCCTGGCTCAGACCCTGGAAGGCGATAATGATGCCGACGACTGTTCCGAACAACCCGATGAATGGCGCCGCGCTAGCAGTTGATGCGAGCCAGCCCAGACTTTGTTCGAGTTTTGTCGTTTCACTGATCGCCGCGCTCTGCATGACGCGCTGAACCGCATCCAGATTTAACCGGGATTGTTTTTGCAACTCATCATTGGCGGCAAGGAAGATAGCCAGAAGCGGGCTTTCCTTCAGGGCGGCAGCCTTCGTATGGAGCTCAGACCAGCGCTTACTGCGCTCGAAGATTTGCAAAAATTGAGCTGAATGTTGTCGAGCCCTCTTCGTCGCTCGCGCTTTAGCAAAGATGATGGCCCAGGACGCAATTGAGAAGAGGAAAAGGACCAGAAGTACCACCTGTGCGACCGGGCTGGCACGTAGAATCAGATCGAGCAGGCTGCTGCCTCGCTCTGCGGCTTGCTCCTGCAGAAGGAAGAATGCGGGGAAAAATGAAGAGAAGAAGTGCGAAATGATCAATGACAATTCTCCGTCAACGTGATCTCCGTCAGACAGAAGCGGCTGACGAGGTGTGGATTAGAATAGAACTTAATTACTTTTCAAATCGTGTAGCTATGCTATCATGCCGTCACAATCGGGTTCAACAATGCCCTTCAGACAGTGAGTATCAAGCCAGACCAAAGTTTCTGTCCCGAGCTTGAGACTCAATGCCGTATCAAATATTGGAATATCCCAGCCGGCGATGAGGGGCTGACGCCCGGTAAGTAATAGACACAACTCAATTCTTGCAAAGGAGAGTCAATTATGAACCGATTGTTTAAAGTTGCTCTCGTTCTCGGGGTAATCACATGCTTCGCTCTCTGCGCGCGGAGTGTCAGGTCAGCTGCGAACCCAGGTCCATCAGTAACACAAGATAAAGCATCACCGAACGGCAAAGTGATGCGTGAATATAAGGGCGTCAAACTGGGCATGAAACGTGAACAAGTCAAAGTCGCACTGGGCAATCCGACGAACTCAAGCGAGAACAGTGAAGATTACAGTCTCACTGGCGACGATACGATGACAGTACATTATGAAAACGGTGAGGTCAAAGCCATTCAGTTAGCTTTCCTCGACCCGAAGAATGCGCCTGCATGGAAAGACGTCGTTGGCGATGCTGAGGTCAACCAGATGGAAAATGGCGCGAAGCACGCGCGCAAAGTTGTCTCCGGTGAAAATTTCTGGGTTTCGATCTATCAGAGCAAAGACGGCACGACGACGCGAATCACGATCAGTCGATGATACCCTGATGCTTCATGATTGCCCTTTGCGCGCCAGCTGAAGGCGGGTCAAGGCGCGCTGCAGCTTGAGCTCTGCGCGGGGGTGATCGATGTCTTCGCTTCTTGAAGCCAGTCGTTTTTCGGCTCGTTCCCTGGCGCGCTCTGCTCGGCCGATGTCTATCTCTTCAGGTTTCTCCGCAACGTCAGACAGAACAGAGACACGATCTGAGAGCACTTCAACGAAACCGCCGCTGACGTGCAGTTGCTTCCTCACAGTTCCCTGCCGATAACTGAGGATGCCAGTCTTCAATTGTGAGATCAGTGGTGTATGGTCAGGCAGGATGCCCAGCTCTCCGTTAAGGCCAGGCACAACAACTTCATCAACGACCTCGCGCAAGGCCAGCCTTTCTGGTGTGATTACTTCTAGATTTAAATTGTCTGCCATAAGTCAGTTTTCAGTTTTCAGTTTTCAGTTTTCAGTCGTTTGTGAAAGTCAACGACTGAAAACTGAAAACTGAAACCTTTCTCACATCTTCTTCGCCGCTTCGACGACCTCTTCGATCGTCCCTTTAAGGAAGAATGCCTGCTCTGGGATGTCATCGTACAGGCCTTCGACGATCTCACGAAAGCCGCGGATTGTCTCTGCGATCGGAACTAACTTTCCGGGAATGCCGGTGAACTGCTCGGCAACGTGGAAAGGTTGCGAGAGGAAACGCTGTATCTTGCGCGCGCGCGCCACAGTCAGTTTATCCTCCTCTGACAATTCGTCGATGCCCAGAATGGCGATGATGTCCTGCAAGTCTTTATAACGCTGCAAGATTCTCTTCACGTCCTGCGCAGTCCTGTAGTGCTCATCACCGACGATGCGCGGATCGAGAATGCGCGAGGTCGAAGAGAGCGGATCAACTGCCGGATAGATACCCAGCTCAGCAATCTGGCGCGAAAGCACCGTCGTCGCATCGAGGTGAGCAAAGGTTGTCGCGGGAGCCGGATCGGTCAGGTCATCTGCAGGGACATAGATCGCCTGCACAGAGGTAATCGAGCCGCGTTTGGTCGAGGTGATGCGTTCCTGCAACTCACCCATCTCACTGGCAAGGTTCGGCTGATAGCCGACTGCGCTGGGCATGCGTCCGAGCAAGGCTGACACTTCTGAACCTGCCTGAGTAAACCGGAAAATGTTGTCGATGAAGAGCAGCACATCCTGGCCCTGATCGCGGAAGTATTCAGCAACCGTCAGACCCGACAGGGCAACACGCAAACGTGCTCCAGGAGGCTCTGTCATCTGGCCGTAAACGAGCGCCACCTTCGATTTGGCTATCTCTTCGTCATTGATAACTCCGGACTCACGCATTTCGAGCCACAGGTCATTGCCCTCGCGCGTTCGCTCGCCGACACCGGCGAAGACGGAATATCCGCCGTGCGCCTTGGCGATGTTGTTGATCAGTTCCATGATGCAGACGGTCTTGCCCACACCTGCTCCACCAAACAGACCGATCTTTCCACCTCGCAAGAATGGCTGAATAAGGTCAATAACTTTGATACCGGTGACGAGAATCTCCAACTCGACAGATTGCTCTTCGAAGGTGGGGGCGTGACGATGGATTGCATAATAGTCCGTTGCTTCAACCGGCCCGCGTTCATCTACAGGATCGCCGATGACGTTGATAATGCGGCCGAGAGTTCCATTACCCACCGGCACTTTAATTGGACCGCCAGTGTCAATGGCTCTCATCCCGCGGACCATCCCATCAGTCGGCAACATGGAGACGGTGCGCACGCGACCCTCTCCCAGGTGCTGTTGAATTTCGCAGACGACATCGATCGGACGCGGCACATCAAAACCGTCACTCGTGATGCGCAACGCTTGATAGATCGGCGGCAGCTCGGACCCGGAGAACTCAATATCCACTACCGGCCCGATGATCTGAACAACTTTACCAACCCTTCCGTTGCTGGTGTTGCCACTTGTAGTAGCCATATACTTTTGTTTACTCCTTATTACTGCTTATTACTGATTGCTACCTGCACCATTTTATAGATCTATATATTATCGCTCAGTTAAGGATGTGAATTTTAGCACGAGTTTATTAGTTTTGGCTAGGAGACGGAATAGGAAACGCGAAAGCGGCAATCTGGCGTGTATGTTTTCGCGTTGCCATAAGAAATCACCCTATGCTCAAAACGATCTTGCCGAATTGCGCGCTTTCTTCCATTCGCTTATGCGCCGCCGCTGCCTCAGCCAGCGGGAAGACCCGGTCTATCGCCGGACGAAGCTTGCCTGCACCATAGAGATCGAGGAATGCTGAAAATTCACGTGGACTTCCCATGGTCGACCCCATCAGTGTCAACTGCTTGAAGAAGCATCGATAGAGATCGAGGTTTCGCGCGAGCCCGGCAGTCGCCCCATAAAAAACTATTCGGCCCGCAGGCTTGATGATCTTGATCGCCGTTTCAAGCGTTTCGCCGCCTGTGCTGTCTATCACCACGTCCGGCCCGTCACCACCGCAAAGAGCGGTAATTTCTTTGCCCCAATCAGGTTTTTTATAGTTCGCGCCGCCCTCGGCGCCAAGCTCACGCGCGCAGGCCAGTTTATCCTCGCTGCTGGATGTTACAAAGACTCGAGCGCCTGATTGCCTGGCGATCTGCAGTGCGAAGGTCGCAACACCGCCACCTATGCCGGTCACCAACACAGTCTCCCCGAGTTTCACCTGCGCGCGCGTGACGACCGAGCGAAATGCCGTCAAGCCTGCAAGCGGCAATGCAGCCGCTTCTTCAAATGTCAGATGCGCCGGTTTCGGGTTGACGTTCTCGGCTGGGATTTTGATCATCTCGGCAAAAGTGCCGTCTTCGGGCATGCCGAGAATGCGATAATTTGGCCCCTGAAACCTTTCATCATCACCCCAATCAAGGCTCGGATTGATGACGACCTCGTGGCCGATGAGAGTATGATCAACGCCCTCACCGACCGCAGCGACCACACCCGCTCCATCGCTGCCAGGTATGGCCGGCAGTTTGATGCGCGGGTAGAGATTCTGCAGGATGAAAATGTCGCGATGGTTGAGCGCTGCGGCCTTCAGTCTGACGACAACCTCACCCGCACCGGGCTGCGGATCCGGGACCTCTTCGAGCTTCAAATTCTCGGGTCTACCTAGCTCGCGTAAAACGATCGCTTTCATTCATTCTCCTTCCCTGAATAGGAGAAGAGAGAATACGAAACAAACGAAAATAACGAAACAAAGGAAAAATATTAGGCTTTTTCGTTTGTTTCGTTATTTTCGTTTGTTTCGTATTCTCTCTTCTGTTTTCCTCCTGGCGCTTCCCATGAGGACAATGCCGCGCGCAGTTTCTCTGGTATCGGCGTAGGTTTGCCATCTTTGACAACCACAATAGTCATTGTTCCCTCAAGCGCTAACTGAGTGCATGCTTCATCGGCGAAGAGATGGTAGTCGTAGCGGATCGAAGTGTTGCCAAGCTTTCCGATTGTCACGCGCATAACGAAGAGCGCATCCAGCGGCAATACCCGGTGAAAAGTCGCTTCGACATGTTTTCGCGGAAAATCATAGTCCGTCTCATAGAAAATCGTGAATCCGACGGAACGCAGCAACTCAGCTTCGCCTTCTTCGAAATATTCGAAGATGCGCGGGTAGTGCAGCCTTCCGGCTGCGTCAGCATCAGCCCAGCGTATTCTTCTGGTCAGTTCTATTGAAGGCATCTTCTCTATCTGCTCCAATCTCAGATCCTCACTTAGCTAACCTCTCGACCACTTCATAGAAAAACCTCACCCCCTCGACAAAGGTTTTCTTGCCGATTCGCTCATCATTGCCGTGGTAGCCGCTTCCCAATTCACGAGGTGGCGCAACAAAGGGAGAAAACCCATAACTCATCACGCCCAGATCACGAAAATAATGGCTGTCGGTGAAACCCGTCAGCACGGGATGCGAGATGATCGCTTCCGGATATCTTTTTTTAACCACCGCGGCCACAGCCGTGACGAGTGCTGAATCTATCGGTGAAGCGTTAGCCTCAAAAGCGAGTATCGGCTCAATCTTAATGCTGTCGTCCTTGATGACACTCTTAATTTCAGCGATCCAGTTATCCAACTTTTCCCCGGGCACCAGTCGCGTGTCGATCTCCGCGATCGCAGCAGGTGGGATGACGTTGATCTTATTACTGCCTTCCAGCATGGTGATGGAGATCGTGTTGCGGATCAGCGCGCGCGCGCCCGGATCAAATTCGAGTTGCCGCAAGAACTCCGGATCTTTAATCATCTCGCGGATGTTGGCAAATTTTGCGGCTTGCTCCGGCGGCATCAGGGGAGCCATCGCTTTGAATGCCTGCTCGACAACCGGAGTCAGCTCGACTGGTGGTGTGTAATCGAGGAGACGGTTTAATGCGCGTAAGAGCCGGTTGACAGCTGATTGCGGTCTTGGAACTGAAGCATGTCCGGGCTCGCCAGTTGCCGTTAGCCGCAACCAGGCAGGAGTTTTTTCAGAAGGGCCGACACCGATGGCGAGCACGCGACCGTTTGGGTCAACACTGTTGTTGCCGCCTTCGTTGAAAAGAAACTCTGCACGCTCGAGCAGCTCAGGATGGTTCTTCACAAACCAACCTGCGCCGTGCAGTCCGCCGGCCTCTTCGTCTGCAGTGCCCAGGAAGATCACATCACGCTTGAGCGGCACTTTCGCGCGCTTGAGAGCAAGCAGCGTGACGAACTGCGCCATTCCCAGTGACTTCATATCCATCGCGCCGCGCCCGTAAATAAATCCATCCTTGATCACACCGCTGAATACATCGACACTCCAGTACTCGCGGTTGTGCGGCACCACATCCAGATGATTGAGTAATACGATTGGCCGCAGGTTGCCATTTCCACGCACTCGCGCCCAGATCGTGCCGCGCCCGGGAAGCGGCTCGAAAATTTTGTGCTCGATACCCTCACGTTTGCATATTTCACCGAAAAATTGCGCCGCCCTGATCTCGTTGCCTGGCGGGTTGGTTGTGTCAACTTTGAGGTACTCGACAAATAGATTCAGCGCCTCTTGTTGAACTTCATCCCATTTGATCTTTGGTTCAGAGGCTCGGGTCTCAGTCGAAATCGCAAATGCGATGATGATCGAGTAGAGCGAGCTGAGAGCAGCATACCTGCGCGCTGGTGTCATATAAATCTCCTGTCATGTCCTCAGAGATAGAGAGAGAATACGAGAACAGTTTTCAGTTTTCAGTTTTCAGCTGTGGCGAGATATCGCTGAAAACTGAAAACTGAAAACTGTTCTCGTATTCTCTCTCTTTGACTTTCACGCCTCCTCAGAGAAAAACCGTTCGACATCTTCGATCTTTCGGCTGATGCGGCATGCCGGAAGGCTCCGCAGAAAGCTTTGCCCGTAATTCTTCGTCACGATGCGAGGATCGAGGATTGAAAGCACGCCGCGGTCCGTCGCGCTGCGGATCAAACGTCCCAGTCCCTGCTTGAGCGTGATAATCGCACTTGGAACCGAATAGTCGGAGAAACTATTACCACCATTGTTGTCGATGTAGCGCTGTCGTGCGGCGACGACCGGGTCTGACGGGACGGCAAATGGCAGCTTATCAATGATCACACACGACAATGCCTCACCGCGCACGTCTACTCCCTGCCAGAAACTTGCAGTAGCAAACAGCACGGCATTCGGCGTTATCCGAAATCTATCGAGAATGCCGGAGCGTGAACCCTCTCCCTGCATCAGAACGGGAAAGTCGATCTTGTACTCGACCAACTGGCGAAGCGCCTGCATCTGCGAATTGCTCGTGCACAAGACGAAGGCCCGCCCCCGGCTGGCATTGAGGATATTGATGATCTCTGCGGCGGCGGCTTGAGCAAATGTCGTATCGCGCGGGTCAGGCATTTTAGGTGGCAGGTAGAGAAGCGCCTGCGTCTTGAAGTCATAATTCGATTCCGCAATAAGCTCCGCAGATTCGCTAACACCCAATCTGGCCTTGATGAAATCGAATGAGCCTGCACTCGTCAGCGTCGCCGAGGTCATAACGACTGTCTCGATCTGACTGAAGAGCCGATCGTTCAAAATGCCGGATGCATCGATCGGGGTCGCCTGCAGGAATATCCCACGACCGCGGCGTTCGCACCAGTAGACAAATGTCTCCTCGTCGCCAAGCACGATAAAATCGAGGTCGAATCGCAATTGCTCGACTCGCCGGAGAATTGCTTCCATCTCCGGCGGGGCGTCTTTAACGACCTGCAATGCTCCGAGAAGACGCGCGAGCGCGGTCTTAAAATTCACGTAACGCTCTCCCGCAACCGTGTTCTCTTCCGTCCCGTCGCGTTTTTTCTGCTGGAACATCTGCTTTCGCAGTACGAAGCGTCCACCTCCATTGAAGGTCGTGAGCGAAGAACGCGGGTCCATGTCCGTAAAGTTCAGCCAGAAATTTTCAGCCATCCGTGCCACACGCAAGCTAGCCTTGGTGACTTCCCGCGCAGCGTCGACATCGTTGATCACAAGGCGCGAAATATCACCGAGGAGATCATCTATCTGAAAGTTTGAGACGTTTGCGCCGAAATATTGCATGGCAACGTCTTCGATCTGGTGTGCCTCGTCGAATATCACCGCGCAGTAATCGGGCAGCACCTGTCCCCACTCCTTATCACGCAAAGCCAGATCGGCGAAGAAGAGATGGTGATTGACGATGATGATCTCCGATTCGAGCGCGTTCTGACGGGCTTTAGTGATGAAACATTGCTCGAAGCTCGGACATTTCGAGCCAATACAGATGTCTGAACGTGCATCAATATGCCGCCAGAACGAAATGTTCTCGGGCAGTTCGGCCAGTTCCGCGCGATCACCCGTCTGACTTCCATAGGCCCATTGGCTCACCATATTGAAGTAATCCATCTCTTCCAGGCCTTCGAGAACTGGCGTGTTTTCTGCGCGCTTGAGGCGGTGCAGGCAGACATAATTAGAACGGCCTTTCAGATAGGTCGCCCTGAACTTCCTTGGCAGGATAGATTGCAGGAAGGGTATATCTTTGTAGAAAAGTTGTTCCTGAAGATTCTTCGTTCCCGTCGATATGACCACACGTCGCCCGGTTGCGACAGCAGGGACGAGATAGGCAAGTGTCTTGCCGATGCCGGTTCCAGCCTCAACCAGCAAATGATGGCGTTTATCCAGAGCTTCGGCCACGCCTTCGGCCATCGCTACCTGGCCAGGACGGTATTCGTACTCAGGATGATGACGTGCGATCAAACCATTTCGCCCAAATATTTCTTCCATTGTTATTTATTATATGATGTGCCGGAGACCGCAACTACTAAGAGTTGTCCAACTCAATTTATGGAAGTTGGAGTTTAGCATGAGCGCGTAGAAGTGAGCGATGGAGATTGGACGGATTTAAAGAATTAGAAGGCTGCTGTTTCACAAATTTTTACAAAACCCGCCCACAGTCTGCTTGACATAAATCTCACTTCGCCGCAACCTGACTGTAATAGATGGCGTACTTAAGATCGTGATGGGATGCCACCGGAGCAATCAAACATCACATTAAATTTCAAAGAATCTTCAAAAGGAGACCTTATGAAGCTAAAGCAGACATTCGTCGCTTTGCGTTATCTCGTCAGCATGGGTGCGGTCAGTCTCGCATTTGCGCTGGTCTGTTTCGCACAGCAGACCGCAGGCACACAGAACCAGGGAGGGCAAAGGGCATCGCAGCCGGGACCAGCAAAAGACTGGCCTGCCGATCGCCTCGGTGGGATGATCGGAGAATGGACGCGCGCTAAAAACTGGACGAAAGAATACATTGACAAAATGCCGGAGGACGCGCTGAGTTTCAAACCGACTCCTGAAGTACGGACTTTTGCTGAACAGATGCTTCATCTCGCCGGTGGTAATTTCGGTTACGGCGCAACACTTTCAGGGCAGCCCGCACCGGTTAAACGCGCGGATTTGACGCCGGATAAATTCAAGACCAAAGCAGAATTGAGTAAAGTCGTCCTGGACAGCTATGACTTCTTGATCGCCGCACTGAAGGGTATGAGCGATGAGAAACTCAATGAGCGTCTCCCTAGCCGCGGGACGAATTTCACCAGGGCTGCCCAGGTCAACAATGCCTTTGAGCACCAAACGCATCACCGTGGACAAACGACAATCTATCTCCGGATGAAAGGCGTAGTGCCTCCACCGGAGCCGTTCTAAAACGGTGTTCGAACTCTTCATTGCGGCCGAACGACAATCTACGTTCGCCTCAGAGGCATGCGCCGAGTCAGTGCCGCGAGCGGTAGCGAGCGGGATTTTCCACTCTACTGCTCGCAGGAGTGACTTCGCTTTCTCTTGCATCTCTCCCCCGTGTCTTTACAAGATAGCAATTCCCAGAGTGGCAATTGAAAGATGCGTATCACCGAAATCTTCTACTCAATTCAAGGCGAATCGTCATATGCCGGCTTGCCGTGCGCTTTTGTCCGGCTGACCTGGTGTAACCTACGCTGCACCTGGTGCGACAGTGAATACACCTTCACCGGCGGTGTTGAGATGGCCGTTGAAGAAATCATCGAGAAAGTGCGCAGCTATTGCTGCAAGCTTGTCGAGATCACAGGCGGTGAGCCTCTGGTGCAAAAACGTGAATGTTGCGAATTGGTGAAACGGCTCTGCGACGAAGGCTATACCGTTCTCGTCGAAACCGGCGGTAGTCTTGATACTGGTGTGCTCGATGGGCGCGCGATCAAAATTATCGATGTGAAATGCCCGGGCAGTGGCGAAGCAGATCGCAATCACTGGGCGAACCTTCAGAATCTCAATTCACAAGATGAGATCAAGTTCGTCATCAAAGACCGCATCGATTTCGACTTTGCGCTCGATGTGATCAAAAAGTACAAACTAGCTGAGAGAGAGCCCCGCGTTTTGTTTTCACCAGTCTGGGAAGAGGTTGATCTGAAAGATCTGGCCGACTGGGTGTTGCAGTCAGGTGTGAATGGTCGAATGCAATTGCAGATGCACAAATACATCTGGGGGGCGGAGACTCGTGGCGTATAGAGAATACAGTTTTCAGTTTTCAGTTTTCAGTGAATACTCGTCTCAACTGAAAACTGAAAACTGAAAACCGTAATCTCTCTTCCCTTCAAATTTGAAATTCCGGCTATGTTAGCAGTAGTTTTAGCAAGCGGAGGGCTGGATAGCTGTGTGACGACGGCTTTTGCAGCAAAGGAATGCGAATTGGCGATGCTGCACGTCAGCTACGGCCAACGCACCGAAAGACGAGAACTGATGGCCTTCAACAACATCGCCGATTTCTACCACGCTAAAGAGAGAATGACGACTAGCATTTCGCATCTGGCGCAGATGGGCGGTTCATCGCTCACTGATAGCAAAATCGAGGTCAGCCCGGCGAACCTGGAATCGAAAGAGATCCCAACTTCTTATGTCCCGTTCCGCAATGCCCATCTGCTCTCGATTGCTACAAGTTGGGCGGAAGTAATCGGTGCGAATCGCATATATATCGGCGCAGTGGCTGAAGACAGTTCAGGCTATCCGGATTGCCGTCCTGAGTATTACGAGGCATTTAATCGTGTGATAGATGTCGGCACAAAACCTGAGACGAAGATCGAGATTGTCACACCAATCATTCATCTCCGCAAAAGTGAAATCGTCAAGCTCGGCATCGAACTTGACGCGCCGTTGCACCTGAGCTGGTCGTGCTACAAAAACGAAGATCTGGCGTGCGGCGCTTGCGACAGTTGTGCGCTGCGGCTGCGCGGTTTTAACAATGTGGGATTGCCAGACCCGATTCCGTATGCTATCTGACCTTATCATCACAACGATTGAAATCTTATTTCGCGGCGGCTAGAATTACTCCTCAATATTTTTCATCTTTAAGATATTCACAATATTTCGAACCCATAAGTGATAAAAACCAGGCACGAGTTGAAGTGTGGCGCCATAGATTTCTGCGATAGCGTAATATTTTTTGCAGCTGGTGCCGCGCTTAAAACGGTTGCAGACTATTCAACCAGTTTCAGTATTACACGGAGGACAAAAATGAAGATCAGGAATCTTTTGCGGGCTTTCGTGGGCTGCGCGCTTATCGCGCTGGCAACAATGAGCGTCTTCGCTCAAGTGGGCCGCATTGAAGGCAGCGTCGTCAAGGCCGGCACGAGCGAGGCGATTGTAGGTGCGGAAGTGCAGATTGTGCGCATCGATATCAGGGGCAATTACGACGTCAAGACCGACAAGAAGGGTAGCTTCCTGCACGCAGGCGTTCCGTTGGTCGGCAACTACACAATCATCTTTTCAGCCCCGGGACATCAGCCCTACTTTGTCACCGGCATCAAGCCGAATGGCGAACCGATCAAGATCGAACTGCAACCGGGCGACGGTCGCAAACTTTCGATGGATGATGTTAAGAAATTACAGAGCGGCGCTCCCCCAGCCGGTGGCGGAGGCCAGAAGCAGATGAGCGCTGCTGAAATGAAGAAGGCTCAGGAAGACCTGGCGAAGAGGCAGGCTGAAAATGAGAAGATGAAAACCGACCACGAAAGCATGAAAAAGTTTTTTGATCAGGGGCGACTGTTAGCCGATAATAAGGACTATACCGGCGCTATCAATGCTTATAACGAAGCGGGAAAGATCGATCCAGAGCAGCAAGCGATTTGGGCTAATCTCGCACTCGCCCTCTACAATCGCGGCGTAACAAACCTGAACGAGAGCATTAAAGATCCGGCAAAGAGGGATCCTGCCAAGCAGGACTTTACTGACTCAATCACTGCCGCCAATAAAGCTCTCGCGCTCGTTGAACCACTTACGAACGATCCGGCTAAGGGCGCGGATGCGAAGAAGCAGAAGAGCACGTATCTGAAAATCAAGGCTGATTCAGAATCCCTCCTGGCGAAACGCCTGGGCGTGGCTGAGATGGCAACCGCCGCAGTCAATGACTATAAAGAGGCGGGGAATCTGAGTGAGAATCCGGCCGACAAGAAAAGCTACGAGATAAAAGGCGCAGATACCCTCTTTGAATCCGGTAAGGCCGAAGAAGCGGTTACAGCCTATCAGGCCATACTCGCAACCGACCCTGACAATATCGATGCGCTTTACAAACTTGGCCTCGCATTTGCGAGCGTAGCGAAGTTTCAAGAATCGGCAAACACTCTCCAACAGTTCATCGATAAAGCTCCTGCAACTGACACACGCGTACCCGAAGTCAAAGCGGTGATCAAAGACCTGGTTGTCGGCAACAATCTCCAACCGCCCAAGGCAGATCCCGGCAGAGGCAGGACACAACCAGCCAGGAAAAAACCATAAATGTAGGCATGTGTGATCTGTGTAAGCCCGCAGATACATCTATCTGCGGGCTTTTTTCTTATCTCACTGGCCTCCTCTCAGCCTTAATTTTCCCTCATCACTAAATTCATAGAATCAGAGACAGCCATTAAGCCAGCAATCGCATCTGA
Organism: Acidobacteriota bacterium; assembly: GCA_022614735.1. Lineage (GTDB taxonomy): Bacteria > Acidobacteriota > Blastocatellia > RBC074 > RBC074 > JAKEHZ01. Next base: position 20,114 of record JAKEHZ010000029.1, read on the forward strand.
GGCACGTGAGTAAGCTCACAAATCAATCCAAGAACCATGATGAGTAAATTTTTAGTCAACCCTGTCTGGGCAGGTACGGGCGCCTTGTCCGACAGTTTAAATTCGCGCCCAGTGCGAGAGTGTGACACTGAAACAACTCTCCGACGTTAACCTAGCATTGGAGGAAGACAATATAACGAATATGAATCAGAGCATTACAAGTAGGAGTTTGAAAAGAGCGCGCATATCTGTTTATGCGCTCGCGCTTACACTGGCGGCGGGAGCTGGATTCGCAGCCAAGAGCGGTGCCCTGGGGCAGCAACCAAAATCAACGGTGCCGCCGGCCTCATCGACTGGGTCACTGGCTTCACCGGTTGAATTGTCACGCGTCTTCATCAATGTCGCGAAGCAAGTCAAACCGGCGGTGGTCCACATCAATGTTGTCGAGAAGCCGAGGCAGTCGGCCAGATTCGAAAACGATGGCTTTCCACAGATCCCCGGTCTCCCGCCATTCGGCCAGATGCGGCCACAGCCTCGACGCGGCGCTGGTTCAGGCGTGATCATCAGCCCCGACGGTTACATCCTGACCAATAACCATGTGGCTGGCGATGCGTCCGAGATCAAAGTGAAGCTGTCCGATGGACGCGAAGCAAAGGCGAGGCTCATTGGCGCAGATCCCGAGACCGATCTGGCGTTGATCAAGGTCGAGGAGCAGAAGTTGCCTTACGTGAAACTGGGCGACTCCTCGAAGCTTGAGCAAGGCGAATGGGTGATTGCGCTCGGCAGCCCCTTCGGTTTAGAGCAGACCATGACTGCAGGCATCGTCTCGGCCACGAGCCGCGACCTGCGTGCAGGTCCATATGACAACTATATTCAAACCGATGCCTCGATCAATCCGGGCAATTCGGGCGGCCCGCTCGTCAATATGCAGGGTGAAGTCATTGGTATCAACACGATGATCTTCTCGCGTTCGGGAGGCAGTGAAGGCATAGGCTTTGCCATCCCATCGAATCTTGCGTCGAAGATTTACACGCAGCTTGCGAAGAACGGCAAGGTGACGCGTGGGTATCTCGGTGTCAACCTGCAACAAATCACCCCTGCACTGGCCAAGGCGAGTGGGGTTGAAGGCGTCGAAGGCGCGCTTGTCGGTGATGTAGCCGATGCTTCAAGCCCCGCGGCAAAAGCCGGCCTGCGCAGTGGCGATGTGATCGTTGAGTTCAATGGCAAACAGGTCAAGTCGCCCAAGCAATTGACTGAGCTGGTAGCCGATACTCCAGTCGGCGAGAATGTGCCAGTCAAGTATCTCCGCGATGGACGTATCGGAACGACGTCTATCAAACTGGGAGAGCGCCCGGGACGCAGGGACGCTGCAAACAGAGAGACTGAGAATGAAGCACACGGCACGAGCAAGCTCGGCATCACGGTCACAACCGTAACCCCAGAGATCGCTAGCGAGTTGAAGCTTAAGGTCAATAGTGGAGCGGCGATCGAGAATGTCCAGCCCGGTAGCCCGGCGGATGATGCGGGTCTGCGACGAGGTGATGTCATTCACCGAATCAATCGCACACCGGTGATGACCGCCCAGGATCTGACCGGCGCTCTGAGGTCGCTGAAAGGCGAAAAAGAGGTAGTACTTCAGATCGAACGCGGTAGTCAGCTCGCGTTTGTGACCGTTATTCTGGAGGAATAACTCATCAGGCTGATGCCTCGATGACAATGATACGGGGAGCGTAGGCGACCTGAGCCTTATTGGAGGACATGCTGGAGGAGGCTCAGGTCACTGACGCTCCCCGTGTTTTTTTGCTATAATGTCCTCCCCAGACGGTCACAGGAAATAAAGATGCCCCGGGCTCTTAAAAATATGCGACAAGAAGATCCACATATTGATGCAATGCTCGAAAGGTATCGCCGCTCGCGACAGCGCGCAATAATGTTTGCTATAGCTGCCGGCTTTCTCGCTTGCGGTGTGATTCTAGGGGCCCTGCTGCCGCGGCAATCAGAACTTGTGAGGGCCGGTGATAAAGAGGTCAATTCCGAATTGGCCTCGGCATTCGTTGAGATTGCCCGACGGGTCGAACCGACGGTTGTCAATGTCACAACGGTGACCCAGCCGGCCAAGCACCCGCGACCTCTCAATGAATTTCCAGTACCCCGTCAATCACTCGACGCACTGCCATTTGGCGAGAAGGAACAGGCGCGGCGGGGCAATGGCTCCGGTGTAATCGTCGATCCTCAGGGCTATATTCTCACCAATCATCACGTCATTCAGGGTGCGGACCGTATTAAGGTCAGGTTTTACGATGGCAATGAAGCTCCCGGCAAAGTCATAGGCAGCGACCGCGAGACCGACCTGGCCGTCGTCAAAGTTGAACCAGTTGCACCGTTGACGGCAGCTCGAATTGGCGATTCTGAGAAGATGCGCGTAGGTGATTGGGTGCTTGCCATAGGATCGCCTTTCGGCCTGGATCAAACCGTCACAGCGGGAATTATCAGTGCGAAGGAACGTGATTCGTCTGAACTTTACCGGAAGGTCGGTTTTCAATATTTCCTGCAAACCGATGCGGCAATCAATCGCGGAAATTCCGGTGGGCCGTTGATCAATCTCTCGGGTGAAGTGATCGGGATCAACACAGCCATTGCAACGAGCACAGGTGACTACAATGGCATCTGCTTTGCCCTGCCCACATCCGAAGCGATCTCGATCTACAAACAACTGGTCAAAGAGGGACGCGTCGTCCGTGGTTTCCTCGGGGCGATGACTGAGCGTGCCACACCGCAAATTGCCAAAATTTACAGACTACCCGTAGCGCGAGGCGCTATCGTCAGTAACGTCAGTGAGACGATGGATGTAGATGGTAACATCGTCGAAAGTCCAGCGGCTAAAGCAGGTCTCAAACTGAACGATATCATAGTTGAATTCCGCGGTGAGAAAATCAAAGATGACGCAGAGTTGGTGCGGCGTGTCGCATCGACGCCTGTCGGTACAACCGCGCCGATCAAAATTTTCCGCGACGGGAAAGAGATGAATATCTCCGTCGTTATTGGTCGCCGTCCGGGCCGTGAAACTCCCAAACGCGCGGAAGCCTCGGCTACCAGCGGCGCTGAAGAAGCGCCAAAAACCCAGAACCTTGGAATAGGCATTCAGGCACTCACACCGCAAAAAAGTCAGAATAAGGAAATTGGCACTATCATCAAAGAGCCGGCCAGAGCGCGAGGGGTGCTTGTCGTCAGCGTCGAGTCGGGCAGTGTGGCTGACGATGCGGAGTTGAAAGCCAATGATATCATCGAGCTGATCAATCGCGAGCCGATCAGAGATAATCAGGATTTCAGGAGAGTACTAAATCGGCTCAAACCAGGCGACCCAATTGTGCTTCAAGTATATAGGGAGAAAGCTGCTCCCTTTTCACGTATCTTCATTTCATTCAATAAACCATAGAAACAGATTCTGCGCTTGGGAGGGAGATTACAAGAAAGGATACGAAACAGGCGAAAGGATTCTGATCTTTTCATTTGTTTCGTACTCTCTGATGACTATGTTCCCGATAAAAAGGAGAACCTATGCCATTACCCAAGAAGTTGCCCCAACTCCTCGCGGCAGCGTTTCTCGTTGTCACCCTGATTTTCAGCATTGGTTTACCCGCTGAAGGGAAAGGTAAGAAAAGCAGGCGAGCCTCCGCAAAATCAAAAAGCAAATCCAGAGTGATGACCAGGTCTGTTCGCGGAAGTTCTTCACGCCGCAAAACGGTCAGAGGCAATAAGAGATATCATCAGAGGAACACCATAGACACCCTGGCATTTGAAGCTGAACCGGTCAAAACGACTCTTCCCGACAGCATCGAAGTAATCGAACACGGGTCTTCGGATTCACCTGTGCTTGGACGCTTATTGAATATGCCAAATCCGAGTCGAACGGACAATGCAAGCTTCAATCCTACCGAAAGCCCGACTCGGTCAAGACGCTTTAATATTAAGATGGAGGCGTCGCGTGTGATCGAAATCCAACAGGCGCTGGCCAGTCGAGGGTTCTATCGAGGCGAGATGACAGGTGTCTACGATGAATCAACAGTTGACGCGATGCGGCGTTTTCAGACTGACGAAAAGATTTCAGTTACAGGTTATCCCACAGCGCATGCGCTGAGAAAATTGGAACTGGCGAGTTGGTAGGATTCGATACCCACTATTTCCCCTTCTTGATCCATTGCGACAACCGTTCCGCGTGATTGCGCGCAATGAGCGGGACGCCTTCGTCCATCTTAATATCAGCCAAGAGTGGAAGGAGGCGTTGTGGGTCGGCAATATGCTTTGATCGCAGCTCATTTTCCAGCAGGCGCAACTGAGCAGGGGTAGAAATGGGGTCAGCTGAGCGCACAGTCTCGATCTCGAAAACACGTGTTTCCTGTGTGGCAATGTTGCGGAACAGATCGACCAGCCGGTTCATGCTCTGGTTGTCGGTATAGTTGAAGCTGACCGAGCGTTCTCTCCCGTTTCGCGAGTAAGTGATTGTCATTGTGCCCAGGTGCGAAAAGTCCTTTTTATGCTGGTAATCTTCATTGCCATCGATAAAATTCAATTCATTGAAAATACCCTGAATTTGTGAAAGCAGAGAATCCGAGACTTGGAGATTGTTGATGATCTCCTCTCCACCTTTGCGCTTGAAACGGAATTTTCCTCGCCCGCTCCCATCAAACTCGACCTCCTGAACCGGTGTCGTGAAGCGTTCGTTCTCAAAAAGATAATGATAACGAACCAAAGCGGACTTATTGTTTCCACCTGTCTCCGAAATTTCAATGCGCGTCTGTGCCTGGGATGAAATGGAGGGCGTAAAGAGCAAGATAAGAGTGAAGGTTGATAAGATAAATCTGCGCATAATTGCTTAATTGTCGCGGTTCGCAGTCCGCAAGTCGCAGTTCGCAGCCTAACCTTCGCAGTTTTCATTCTCCTACTGCGAACTGCGAACTGCGAACTAATTAATTCGCCTGATTATCCGGTGTTTGTTGACCGGTCTTCTTTTTGCCGTAGGGCTCTGCGACGTAGCCCTGTGCCGTAGCCTGGGCATTATCATAGTTGTTGCCGTTGCTGATCGCTTTATTGTATTCGGCGATTGCGCGCTCCCGCTGACCGATCATATCCCAGCAATTACCGCGATAAATGTATGACCAGACTTCTATCCAATCCGGTCGTATATTTCCGTTCAGCGCCTGGTCGAAGGCGTCGAGAGCCTTGTTCCAATTGCGTTGAGTCATATAGAGTAACCCGAGATTATACCACGCCCACGAATTGCCCCGATTCAGCTTGATTGCAGCCTGGAGCTGCTGTTCGGCTTCGGTATATTCCTGCTCGCGGAAGTGTTCGATCCCCCGCCGGACAATCACTCCCTCTCGCAACTCTGGGGAGCTTCGCAAGATCTTTGCGTCGGGATCGACGATGACTTCGACTGGCTTGCTCTTGGTCGAAATGTCGAAGTCCGCCGATGTCCCTTTCAATAGCAATGTCTGCCGTTCGTTCCCTGCCTCTGTGCGAAGCATAATTTCGACGGGCATCTCGAATGTATCCAGATCCTGTTTGACTGTGCCGGGCACGCGGAAGCCGTCTTTAGTGCGAGAGATTCGATAATCGACCCGGAACTCGGGCACGCCCGTCGAATCGACCCATTGGCCGAAGAAGAAGCGCAGGTTTCGTCCGGCGGCCTGTGAGGCGAATGCTTCAAATTCGTCAAGTTTGACGTTCTTCCCCTGGTTTTTCGCGTAATAATCCTGCAGCATCTTGTCGAATTTTTCCTCACCCATCAACTGCCTCAGCATATTGAAGACCAGCGCGCCTTTGTAAAAAACGATTGAGCGATAGGCCGGCGTCTGATCATCGAGCTGCAATGGAGCCTGACGAACAGAGGCTGATTGCTCGAAGGCTAAGGCCTTTTCGAGCTCGGCCTGAACTGACTGGCGGTAGAGAGTCTCATTGGAGTTGTCTTTCAGAAAAAGCAGTGTGCTGAATTCAGCCAATCCTTGCGAGAGCCAGATATCATCGAATGAACGCAACCCGACTGACTGTCCCCACCATTGATACGCGACTTCGCGCGCAAGCTTTTCATCGATTCCGGAAGCCAACGCGCGTGGTGACACAAACATGATTCCAGCGCCGGAGTATGTCTCGAGCGTTTCTTCATCAGTTTCAGCCACTATCAACTTGTTTCCAAAGGCATAACGACCGAATTTCGATGAGTAGTATTCAAGATGTTTGCCGACGACTTCCGATGCGTGTTCAGCCCATTTCTCATCACCCACTTTGACATAAAAATCGACTACGAATCCACCGTGATTCGATGAACGGAGTATGTATTTGCCCGCCGCGAAGTTACCTGGCAACACCTGTTTCGTGGTCGTGAAGGTGTAGGTCGAGAATTCTTCTTTGGTCTTTGGGTCAACCGATGGAACAGCGTAGACGGGTGACTCGCTATAACCCGCAACCAGATTACCCTTCGGGACTTTGATATTGATCAGTGAGGTCGCGAGGTCGGCTGCGTATTCGTGGAATGGGAACCAGCGAGCGGCATAGAAGAGGTATGACCCCTGTTCGCCGACATAAGCAAGCCGCGCATTTGATATTGGCCCGCCCTGTGGGGATTCAAGCGCTCCCTCATACTCAAAGAGGAGTGTGACGGGCTGGCCTGCCGGAGCGACATTCCCCAGGTCAACACGCACATTCATGTTCTCGCGGTTGTCTTGAATGAATTGCAAATCCGATGTTCCGGGCGCCTGATTTCCCCCATTTTCCTTGGCGGCGGGGCTATTTGGTTTGACGGCCCCGGCGCCGCGCACTTTCGGATCGCGTGGGTTAGGCGCGGGAGTGACAGGAGGTTTTGTCGCTGTCACACCGGCGCGCGTGATCCGTTTTATGGCGAGTGAGCCATTCATCTCGAAGACGACCGACCGGGTCTCAGTCGTAGGCACGAATCGGACTTCAGCGCGTGCCTTGAGCAGTTGCGCTGACGGCACAAGTTCCGCATCAATTTTGTAGTGCTGAACATCGAAATCAATCGCGCCCTTTGACGTACTTTGGGCGCCGACTCCGATAGCCGCCAAAGCAAAGGCGGCGATAGAAATCATCCCAAGCAAAAAGAATCTTTTCATATTAATAGCCCCGCGTTTCTTGATCATAAAGTTGTAGTGGGATTATAGCACTACAGAACGTTTTTTGAAGGTAACCGGGCCTGATAAAGTTGCCCGGGTTTAGGCTGATGGAAAATTTCGTTTTTTCTGGTAAGTTTGCCATTTGTAGTGACATACATAGGTTGTGAACGATAAAAACCGGTTAACTTGCATATGATCAAATCATGAAAAGGAGATCTCCAGGTGCTGCAAGATTTGTCTCTTTACCACCATCCGATCACAGACCTCTTCCCGGGTCAGGGGAGGTCCGAAGACTGGGAGCGGTATCATTTAAGCGATGAGCAGGTGAGGTTTTTCATCGAGAAGGGATACCTGGCGGGTTTGCGAATACTGAAGGAGGAGGAGATTGAAACGCTGAGTGAAGAGTTGAAAGACCTCATGAACCCGGAACACCCCGGACATAGTCTCTTCTACGAATTTCATTCGAACGAATCAAAAGATCCAACGAAAGTCCTCTTTCATGCGCTCGGCGCATGGCGGATTAAGCCCGGATTTCACGATCTGCTCTGGCATCCGGCAGTTCTCACTAAGGCTTCACAACTCCTCGACGGTGCGGTGCGTTTCTGGCATGACCAACTCTTCTGCAAACCGGCGCATCACGGTGGTGTCGTCGCCTGGCATCAGGACTATTCCTACTGGACGCGCACTACTCCGCTCGCTCATTTGACCTGCTGGATTGGGCTTGATGATTCTACCCGCGACAACGGCTGTGTTCACTACGTTCCGGGAAGCCACCTCTGGCCCGACTTACCGATCACGGGACTAACCGGCGATATGAGTGCCATTCTGTCAGTGCTCACTGATGAGCAGAAGAAGCTGTTCAAACCAGTAGCGATCGAGCTGAAAAAGGGCGAATGTTCCTTCCATCATCCGCGGATGATTCACGGCTCATATGCAAACACCACAGACAGGCCGCGTCGTGCAACAGTCATCAACGTTTTCCGAGATGGCGTCCGATCGAACTCTGATGCCCCGTTACTCGAAGGCGTACCTGTCATTCCTAAAGGCGAGAAGATGGGCGGGCAATTCTTCCCTCTTCTGTTCGATCCTGAAAACATCTGAGAATACGAAACAAACGAAAAAGCCTGAAATTTCGGCAAGTTTCATCTTCTCTTATTCTGAAGCGTCCAGGTTCGCGACCTCTTTTTGTCTCGTCTCCAGGCGATCTGGAAATTTCTCAGTCGTCTGTTCAGTAATACTGGAAACCGTGCTCGGCAAGCCTCTGTTTGGTAAAGGTTCAGGAAGGCCCATTGTCCTCGAATCGACAATCTCTCCTGTAATTACCTCCTGCCTGCTGCTTCGACGGGAAACCAACTTGAATGGGGTCGAGATCAAGAGAATGATGAATCTCAGCGGTAAAATATTCCACATCAGGCTGAAGAGGATTAGGTCGACAAACGAAGTGAGAATACTTTGCCCGAGAATTCGCCAGGACTTGATAATAGTTCGGTCATTAGCACTAGCTGGAGCATCCTTAAAAACGTGCTCGGCATATTTAGCCAGGAATTGATCGAGCGCATTATCGGTCTTGGTGAAAAAGTCATCCGAGCTCCCGGACAGAGCTTGGGAGACGGCCTCAAGATTGGTGCCACATGAGACGCAGAACTTTCGCTCGATAGGGTTTTCTCTTCCGCAGTTTGGGCAAAACATCTGCTCACCTGGCCGGCTATTGCGGCTTCTTGTATTTCTTAATCAATTCATCCAGTCCATCAGTCTTTCCCTCGCGACGGAATGAGTAGTATTGCTTCAAGTTATCTTTCAATTGATCGTGGACGCTCTGAAACTGAGGATTGCCCTCGGTGGCGGCAACAGTACGAGCCATCCAGTCAATAGTCTCATCCAGCTTCCCCAGGGCCTGGTTGAGTATTTCCGGCTTCTTCTCAGCTTGATACTTTTTCGCCATCTCCTGATATTCGTCATTTGAAATATTGACCAGCAATAAGAGTGTGGAAGGATCGTAAGGATCGAAACCGACAGCTTTCTCCAATTTCTCTTTGGCCCTCGCTTTGTCATTGCTGAAATAGAGAATCACGCCCTGAGCCTGGTAGAGACGCGGCAGCCAGGAGTTACGGTAGGATGTCCAGGCTTCGGCGGTCATCCTCTCAGGTTTTTTGTCCGACTCCATCAACTCAATGGCTTTTGCGGCCGCTTGCGATGATGTTTGCAGCAGTTTCGGAGAGGCCGTTTGCTTTTGAGCTTGATTCGCACCTGCCCACGCCAGCTGTGTCAACATAACGATATCATCTGGATTCTTCTCCAGATACTTGGAGCTTTCGTTCAGCGCCTCATCAAACTTGCCTGCGTTCAGGTAAGCCTCAACCAATGCAGGCTTGACCATATCGGCCTCACCCGGTTGATTGAAGATCGAAATGAAATTTTGAGACAGTGAGATTTTTTGCGCGCTATCTTTCACTGAGATGATTTCATCCGCGATAAAGCCGGCGAGGCGCGGTCGCATCGAACTCTTGGAATATTTTTTAAGATAGTCAGCCGCAGCCTTCAGCTTCGCATCGGCTCCGCTCGCAGCATTGACCTTTGCTAAAGCCTTCTGCTCGTCTTCGGAGATTGGTGGTGTTTGATCTTTGGATTGATCCTGTTTTTGATCCTGGCTATCAATCGGTGAGGCGAACAACGTAGACGGAGCTGTAATCGAAAATGCGAGCACACACACCGCTGACACCCGCAGTGTGGGAACAAACATTGATTTCATTTTTGACCTCGCGCTGATTGGAATTTTGTATAACTTTGAATAGTGATGACACGAAACATCTGCCACATCACCAGCCGGCATTATACTTGATTTTGGGGTGGGGCGTTCAACCGATGTC
>JAKEHZ010000030.1 GCA_022614735.1 Acidobacteriota bacterium
TTGGAATTTTGTATAACTTTGAATAGTGATGACACGAAACATCTGCCACATCACCAGCCGGCATTATACTTGATTTTGGGGTGGGGCGTTCAACCGATGTCGGAGAGAGAATGCAAAACAAACGAAGAAAAGTTGGCAATTGGCAGTTGACAGTTGGCAATAAGAATTCCTCCAATTGCCAACTTTTCTTCGTTTGTTTCGTTATTTTCGCTTGCTTCGGATTCTCTCCTTTGCCTGTTGTCTCGCCTGTTGCAATGCGCTGAGAATTGCGACCGGTTCTACCTGTTCCGATTCAATTTCTGATGGAGCCTGTTGAACGGGTTCCGGCTGTTGCCGCTTCGGTTCGACCTTTCTCGTTTTGATTTTCGGCTCGCGTTCTCTCAGTAGCACCGGCAGCATGCGCGCCGTGATCAAGCCGGAATGCCTCTCCAGGACTTCAGCAAGCAGAGCAAGTGTTGCCAGGATCAGCATCCACGGCGTGAGCTCGATCAATCGCATCTTTCGCGGCAAATCTCTCCAAATGCCCGCCAGTTCAATGCGCTCCTTACCTCCAGTGGCCTGCGCCAAACGCGCGAGAGCCATTTGCCCTTCGTCGTTGGCGACTGGCTTGAACTCAGTAGAATAAGGCAGCGCAACAGGCGCCAGACTGATAAGGCCTGCGCCGGCAACTTCAACAGTCGAGAGCGCGGTTTCATTGCCTCGCAGCGGGATGGCAACTTCGAGCGTATCGGCCGATGTCCAATGCATCTCGGCTTTTTCGGAGGTGGGCTTCGATCCGGCAACACCACGTAGGGTCGTCACTTTAGGCAATGTTGAAAGCGAGGTTGATGTGGTTTCGATGCGATCATCCCCTGGCCGTCGCGGCGATGAATTGTCTCTTTCCGGATCGAGATGAAGCTGAATGATGCTGACACCGTTCCTGACTTCCTGCGTGATGAGCATGCCGGCGGGCAGATTACTCTCACCACCCGCGGTCCATCGAGCCAGGCTCGTGAAATACTCCCCGGCATCTTTCCACCCCTCCATTGCGCCTGTGTAGGCGCCGTCGGCCTCACCCGTATAGCAAAGCACTCGACCACTTCCAGCCTGCCAGGTTGCGATCACGGGCGCCTGGTATTCGTCAGCGGTCAGTGCCGCGAGATTTGCCTTTGGTCTCAGGTAGGTGAGGTTGTACCCGCCAATCTGAGGCGCATCCTTGAATTGCTTTCCGGTCAATGTGACCAGACCACCGGTGAACTGAATTTGCGTAGGCTCTTCCAGGAATGTGCTTCGCGCGAGGACGATGGTGTCTTGAGCAAAAAGTTTGGGCAATTCTTCTGCGCTTTCAGTGAAGTAGGTCTCCCCGTTGCCGCGTTTGGCGATATCTCGCAGCAAATTGGCGTCTTGATCTGATGGTTTGCCCAGGCCTATGACGCTGACCGTTATTCCAGCAGTCTCGCATTGTTTGAGCAATTCCTGATACTTCCCCGGCTCTTCCGAATCCGCGGCATCAGCAAAGAGAATGATATGTCGTGTCCCTGCCTTTGCTTTCAGCAACATCTCAGCCGCGGCAGTGAGCGCTTCATAGATGAAGATGCCGCCGCCGCCTGAATCAACCTGCAGTATTCGGTTACGCAATTTGGCGTTGACATCAACCATGTTCAGATCAACGATGATGTGAGAAATGCTGTCTACCGCGACCACGCCGAACTCATCAGCTGGCGAGAGCATATCGAGTACCTGCACTGCGGCAAGGTTCGCCAGATCCATCTTCGTCCGACCGCCGCCGACAGTCACAGCCATACTGCCCGAACGATCCATCGCGACAACGATCGCGAGCGAGAGCTTGCGATGTTCCTGTCGTAATTCCATGGACACGGGCATCACTGGCTCAAGCGGGGATTTGAAGTAACCTCCAGGGCCATAAGAGTTCCTGCCTCCCGTCATCATTATTCCTGCGCCAGTTTCAGTGACCCAGGACGTGATTGTTTCCATTCCTCGCTCACCGATCTTTTGAGCAGGAACGTTCTCGATCAGAATGCCGGAGTATTGCGCTAATGCATCGAGCGACCATTGGATTTGTTCGGGCAGGAGAGTCTTGATCTTCATTCCACCAGCAGCAAGTAAACGCGCGAGCCCCGAATTTTGCGATGTCGTCACGACCAGCAACGGACGGGGACCCTGCACACCGACGAGAATTTTTGCGCGGTTGTTTTCGGGAACGGGGTCTTCACCATTGCCAATAATTTTGAGGATGTAGCCTTGCGCGCCCGGATCACCGGCATTGTCGCGGAAAGTCAGGCGGTTCAAACCCGATATGACACTCGTTTTCCCGGCGGCAAGCATCTGCCCGCCTCGGAGTAATTCAAAATTGATCTCTTGCTGCTTCGGCGATTTCACCCAGGCAGTTATCATAAAAGCTTCGCCGGGCGTAACAGTGACGGGAGCGTCGATCTGAGAGATCGCCAGATCATTTGCCGTCGATCGTTGATGTAAGCGGTGATCAATCGCAATACCTCGCATGGCGGCTTTCGCTGCTGCGATCGACGGGTCTCTGCCTGTCCAGCGGCCATCCGAGATAACCAGCACCCTCCCGGGCGAATCTTGCGGGATGAGCGCGACGGCTTTCTCAATGGCCTCAGTGAGATTCGATGCGTCTTGTTCAACTTGATTTGTGAACCCTGCGAAGGCGCCTGTTTGCGGCGAACGCTCGATGGCCGCGTTCTGCCCGAACGAAACGACGGCGAGACGGTCGTCATTTCCCATTGCACGCTGAATCAGCTCAATTGCCTCCTTCTGCGTGGCTTCGCTGTCAGTGGGCATCGAAAAACTGCGATCTGCAACGACGACAATGGTCCCGGCCCAGCTGGGAAGTTTGATGGCCAATCCACATAGAGCAAGCAGGATCAATAACAGAGTTATGAGTCGGGCGTATCGTAGAAAGCGCGAAGCTGGCTTCCATACCCACCAGGCAGCAAGCAGCGGAATCGCTAACACAAGCCAGATTGGATGAAGAAGTGTAATCATCTGTGCGCAACCAACCACGCATGGACCGCCAGTGTCATCATCGCCAGTAGCAACAACAACCAGGCCATATTCCGGTACTCCCACTGCAAGTCCGCCGCCTTCGCCCAATTCCCCCAACGTCCCGAAGCTGCTCTGGTCAAATCCGACTCTTCTCGTTGGAGCGCGTTTGCCGCAAACGAATATTTGCCCTGGTTCGTAGTCACCTCGTAAATACCGATCTTATCAGCGATGATCGTAACAGCCTTATCCCGCACCGGAAATTGTTTCGTAATGCCCGCCGGGTCAGTGACTTTCACCGACTCGACCTCGGTCTCGACTTTGAGAGCTGCCCCGGAACCCAATCGCACATTAGCCTGCTGCAATCCCGGCGCCGCACCCGCGCGCCAATTTATCAGATTCCACATGAGGATCGGCCAGCTTGGAGTTTCCTGCAGAGTTGATAAATCCGGCCGCAACCGCATTCGCAATTCGTGCTTGCCCGCACGCTCTATATCGGTCAGTAAGGGAATATTTCCAGCTGTGATAATCGGTGAACCTGGAAACTGTGCGCTTTTACCGCCGCCCCACACTACACCACCAAGTGATAGTCCTTCACTCATCGGGTGTGCGCGATCAATAATAAAGGGGCCGAGGAAACTCGCAGCGTCTTTCTCGGGGATAAGTTTCAGAGTCCAGGCTTCAGTGCCTTCGGTCGCTGCCTCAGCAACATCAGTAATCAATAATTCCGGTTTGTCCGGCGTGATCGTCACAATCTGCGATGATTGTAATGACTTTTCGACAATCGCTCGGACGGCCGCATCATTCAATCGCAAATCAATCCGCACCATTTTGTTCGCCTCAGGCATGAGGACAATTTTGTTATCGACATTAAGTGCATCGTCCCTCAATCGAGCGTGAAGCGGCGGGGCGCCAGCTTTGAATGTGAGAACGAGGCGGCGAGTTTCATTGGCGCCAAGCGATATGGATTGCGGCCAATTCTGGGTGCCGGGTGTGAGTTGCGGTTTGGCGGCATCGGATGGGCTATTTGATTCTATGGTGAGCGTTGTCGAGCCTGGCTGTGAGGACAAGTTCGCAATTTCAATCAGAACACGATCTACGTCATCGCGCGAAGTGCGTGTGGCATTAACGAATGCGACGTTCTGCTGCGATGAGCCAAATGCCCACCACTGCAATCTGCTATTGGTCAGCTCCTGTTGGGGGGCGTGGTCGGTAACTGCAAGGACTCGAGTGCGACTACGGCTGAGCTCAAATGCAAAAGCAATCGCTTCCTCCAGCTTTGACATAGGCGCCGCGCACTTCCAATCTTTTAGCCAATCGATCGCATGCTCCGCTTTGCCTGTCGCTTCGCCCAGCACTTGAGGAGTTTCTCCGGCAAGGACAAAGCGCACTGGGTCATAGCGACCCGAGCGAAGCTCGTTATCAATTGCCCGCACCGCGCGATTCCGTGCGCTCTCATCATTGCCCGCGAGCATTGAAAACGAGTCATCAAGCACGATAACCAGCGGCCTTCCGCCTTCACCCGCCCGCATCATCGGCCCTGCGGCGGCTGTCACGATCAAAAGAATTATCAGTAATTCGAGGAAGAAGAGGAGAGGTGTTTGCAGCCGATAAATTCGCTGACCGCCTTCCCACATCTGCCTCTCATCCAACCAAAGAAGCAGACTTGAAACTCTCTGTCTACGCGCCCGGCTTCGCAGCACGTAGATTGCAATAAGCGCGGGCACTGCGAGGAGTCCGATAAGTGCGAGTGGAAAAGCGAAGACAGGCATCAAACTTTCAGTACTTCCGCTTTGACTAAGGCTTCAAGATTCCAGCCGGCGACAATCTGCTCGGCCACTACACTTACAATCACTGCGCCAGCTTGACGGCAAGCGCGATGCCAATTCTGCTGGTGTCGCATCAGCGCATCGCGGTAACGCCTGATCGCTCCATCATCGATGAAAATCTCGCGTTCTTCTTCTGTTTCAGAATCGACCAGCCGTACCCGGCCACGCTCGGGTGGATCGACATCTGCTCCGGCGAGAACCTGCGCGACGACTATGGTAGAAGCGCTTTTGGCGAGATGTTGGAGAACAGTTAAAGGTTCACCTAACCAGAGCAGGTCGCTGATTAGCACGCGCATCCCCTGGCGGCTGAACTTAGGCGGCACGCGCGTGAACGCTTCCATCGGCCCTTTCAGGTTGCCGCGAAAATCGAATTCGATCCCGCTCCAGGTTGACGGGCGATTGTTACCGTTAGGAACCGGCACGCACCGATCGCGCGCCAGCCATGCACTGTGCGAATAGCCGGCGTTTTCGGCCGCAACAGCAAACACGGCAGCCAACCCGATTGCAGCCCGCATCTTTGCGCTTCCATCGAGGGCCATTGACCGTGAACCATCGAGGACAATGTCGAGATGCGGGCTGATCTCTTCGCGGTAGAGCTTGACGGTGAGTTTCCCCGAGCGGGCGAAAGCATTCCAATCAATCCGTCGCAGATCATCGCCCGGCTGGTAATCGCGATGATCTCTGAATTCCAGCGAACTACCGGCGCGTTGGCCCAGTTGCAGCCCCGTCATCGCTGAGGCTGTAGAACGTGGCACGGCCAGCGCATAACGCATCCCAGCGCTTTCGCCTTCATTAAGGTATTGATGACCCGCTTCGCTCATTGTTGGAGTTTTTGAACCGTGTAAGATCTATGCATCCTGGCGTTCCTGGCGTCCTGGCGGCTCAAATGCAATGTTAGCATCATGAATCTGGGCCATAACACTTGATCCACTCTGGTCAATTGGTGCGATGAGTGGTCGAAAGCCGCTGACACGCTCAATAAACCAGCGAAGATTCAACGCTGCAACAAGCACGGCCCAGACCACCGCAATGCCCAGATATAAGGCCTTGCTCGAAATTCCATTCCAGGCAAAGGGATTGCCAACAAGCCAGTTTTCGTAATCCTCCTTCCACCATTCGTCACCGAAAAACAGCAAGTACCCGATCATGAAAGGGACGACGATACCGCCGATCATCAGAATCAACCCAAATATCCATGTCAGCTCACTGCCGACTTTGCTCAGCAGATGGCGTCGCAAGAGCGCGCCGCTCAAGGCATAGCAGAAGAAGTAAAGGCACATCGCTCCCATCCATTTTAAGCCGCCAATCAAATCGTCATGATTGCTGTAGGCAGGTAGGAGCTTCGACCAAATCCATGCAAGGGTCAGAGTCAGGGCTATTCCCACACTTGCCCATGTGAGCCCGCTCGCAGCACCGCTGTAAAAGAAAAATGCCACTGCGCGTTTCAACTTCGATTGCGGAACCGAGCGTAAGACACGTCGCCCGGGTCCGTCGCGCTCACTGACCGCGATGAACAAGGCGAGCGCGAACGTCGAGCTGAAGACGACCTGCCAGACGGCAACCGGTGTGTGAGTTTTATTGATCACACTTCCGATCAAAACTGTTATGCCAAGCGATGCCCAGGCGAGTGTCATGAAGACGCGCACCGGAAATCCACGATTCGCGGCCGGCGGAGTAATCATGGCAACAGAGAGGACAAAGAATGAACCGATCAAGAGGGTGAAGAGGGATAGAAAGCCAATCACCCCTTCCCAGAACTCCCAATCGCCAAGTCTACTGCCGATTCCCATCCTGAACAGCTCGTTCATTCCACCCATCGTCGAGATAAAGATCATCAAAAAAACCCATAATACAACTAATCCGAAGATAACCTTGAGAACCCGATTGACCGGAATAGACGCGACGAAGATCGCCGCCTGAGTACAGGTAATGACAATCATAAAACCAAGAAGTAGCACGACGAAGATCGATGGCAGATCAATCCCGCGCAGGAAGTACGTAAAAGCCATAAAAGGCATACACGCGCTGAAGATCAAGATGGTGAGTATGATTGCCGCGAACAACTTACCGGCAATGATGCTGCGCGGCTTGATTGTGGTGATAAAAAGCAGATCGACGTTGGTGTCTGAGCGCTCAGCGAACAGACGTATCGCGGTATAGAGCGGGACGAAGAGCATGCTTATGCCGAGCAGGATGCCGTAAAGCAACATAAACACCCACCGTCCGGCGTCCAGGTCTATCAGGGCGCTGCGCCACGCAAGAATGTAAATACCAACTGCAAGGAGCTGAATAGAGAGCAGCACCAACAGCGCGGTAACGACAAAGCGAGACTGAACCGCCTGCCGCAGTTCTTTGATGACGATCGGATTCATCCAATCGTCGATCCGCGCGAGAAGCCCCTTCTGTCGCAATACAGAGCGGACCGTCATTGGACAACTCCCTTCGTCACATTCATAAAAATTTCTTCGAGATTGGCGCGCTGCTGTTTGAATTCAAGGATCCGGTAGCCGCGCTGGATCAAGCTGACAAGCAGATCGCAACACGTCTCTTCCGTTCCATTGACTTCGAGCGCAATCTCACTGCCGATGAGACGCGCATTTTCGATGTGCGGCATTTGCAACAATTCGCGGTGCAGCTCTTCCTGTTGCTCGAGGACACGAATAAGCACTGTGCGCCGGGGAACGCTGCTCATCAGGAGATCACCCATCGCGCCGGCCATCAATATCTTGCCATGTTCAATGATGACTGCTGCATGGCAGATTTCGGCCAGCTCAGTGAGTATATGCGAGCTGATAAGAATTGCTTTGCCATGTGACGAAAGCACGCGCAAGAGTTCACGCAGTTCGATTCTCGCGCGCGGATCGAGCCCCGCAGCCGGCTCATCCATAATCAATACAGGCGGATCGTGCAGCAGTGCGCGCGCCAAACTCACACGTTGCTTCATTCCTTTCGATAGCGCGTTGAGCATCTTCTCGCGAATACCCGTCAGGTTCGTGAACTCCTCAACGCTTTCGATCACCTGTTCGCGCCGTTCACCCTTAAGATCATAAGCTCTGGCGAAGAAATCCAGGTATTCGTGAACGGACATATCACGATGCGTTGGCAGCGAGTCAGGCACATAACCAACCAGATGCCGCGCTCGTTCCGGCTCTTCGACAACGGACACACCATCGATCATCGCATCCCCATCAGACGGCTCGTCGAGAGTTGAGAGGATGCGCATTGTTGTCGTCTTCCCAGCGCCGTTCGGACCGACGAAACCAACGACCTGTCCGGATGAAAACGAAAATGACACGTCATCGACTGCGCGAGTGGCGCCGAAATGTTTTTTCAGATTGACAACCTCAACCTTCATCTTGCATTCACGGTGCTAAACGTTGGATCCCATAAACGAGTGTCTTTGCCTTCCGATTCTTCACACCGCGCAGGCCCTCTTCGACAAATGGGGCGGCATCGAGCACTGCCAGGTAGCTATTTGGCATCAAAGCTTCCCTCGGGTTAACCTCCAATGAGTTGAACATCCCCAACCAGACATCATCCTTAAAGACGTCGCGTAGATTGTTCTCCGTCCCCGCGGCTTTCAGATTTACCCATGTCAACTTTGATTCATCACCCGCGGGGATGTTGGTCGCGGTGTAGATATTGCCGGAGTTGTCCGCCCACCACAATTGCCGAATGGCTGCGCCCAATCCGTTGACGATGCTGACTGAGTCATTCGTTCCCTGTCTGACCGTCAGCCGTTCACGACGCATTTCGCTTTTGCGGAACTTGAAATAGACTGGCACCCGTGCGGTTATCCATTCCGAAGCCAGATGCTGATCGTTCGTCCAATCAAGCGTGCGACTAGATCTATCGCCGCCTCTGAGATCCCATCTACCCGGTAATCTTGGATCTAATTCCGTGTCGTAACTGAAATGCAGGCCCTCGCCCGGCGTTACAGGAGAGTAGAACCCCATCCACCCAAGCGTCGTCGCGCGATGAGAAACTTCGTCGAGTATCGTCAGGGCATCAGTTCGCGCCGTCGCGCTAATACCCTCACCGAAAAATGCGAAGGCCGAGACGGCAAGACATGTCACAAATGAAATTGCGGGTACCGTCCAGAGCAACCAGATTTTTCGCCCACGCCGGGCAAGCCAGAGCAGGTTGACAGGCCCGATGACGAAGACGAACAGTATCATCAGGATAAACAAGCCACGAACGGGCACTCCGATCCGATCAATCACCGAAAACACCCCATTGATATCTGAAATTGACCTGTAATATGTATCGTTCGGGCGCGAATCTTCCCAATGAAGTTTGATTTTTTTCCATTGGATTTCATCGAGCTGCCCGGGATCAACCGATCCGGTCACGATCAATACCCCAAAACCAATGTAATAGGTTTGCAGAGCTTTCTTCGGGATTGCAGCAGAGCTGATCAATTCCAGACGCTCCTGCCACTCTTTCGGCACCACCCAGGAGCCAAGCACAAACATCGATCCACCACACTCCATGTAACGCCATAACGCGGTTCGAACGCTTTCCGGCATGGCCTGCAGTTCATCAGCGCTAACAAGGACGCCATCAAAACGCGAATATCCGAGCCAGTTGGTACTCCACTCATTCACTGGAAACTCGTAAGGCAGATAAGCCACATCAAGGTTGCCTGTCGAATCCTTGAGCCATTCTTCTACCTGGGGTTCATCAATCAACCGGCTCCTGCGGACACTCTGACTGACCAGCAGAGAAATCTTGTTGCGAACTCTTCCCACCCACATACCTGCGCGTTCCGATATTGCAGAGACATCGCCTTGTTGCCTCTGACCATCAATGATGACTGCGAAGTCAACCCCGGCAAGATCCAATGGCGGCAGGAGCAGAGATACTTGAGCTGTGGACGAAGCAGCCACAACGACTGTGCGTTTCAACTCGTATATGAGTGAGCCTGAGTTTCTTACTGGCGAAGCGGGCGCAATCAAAGTCACCTCATGACTATTTTGTCTCGAACGGTTGACTATCGTCGCGCGAAATTCTTCGTATCCGGATCCGAACCCGCCTGAGCTAAGAGATTCCACCTTGACTGAGATATCATTGAAGTGTTGAGTCTGAGCAAAAACCGAGACGACTGGGATTGTAATAAGGCAGGCAGAGAGAATACGAAGGTACAGTACGGGGAGCGTAAGCGACCTGCTACTTGCGAAGGGGCAGTTAAACCAAATACCAGGTCGCTTACGCTCCCCGTACTGTACCTTCGTATTCTCTCTTCTCTTCTCCAATCTGTCACTCCGGTCTTATTTCGCTTCGAACGCCAAATCTCTCGGCAACTTGATCCCTGCCTCGTCAATCTGCGCAAGTAGCCTGGTGATTATTGTGTGCGTATCAACTCCATCAAACTTCGCTTTGTAGTTGAGAACCAGTCTATGATTGAGTGTTGGACCGGCAACCGCTTTGACATCTTCAAAACCTACTGTCGGTCTGCCCGCGAGTAGCGCATAGGCGCGCGAAGCCTCAGCCATGGCAAGCGCAGCGCGAGGCGAAGCTCCATAAGCAACGTAATTGTGGATCTCCTCAATCGCTTCTGGTGAAGCTGAGTGGGTCGCCGCCACAATTCGCGATATATAACGTGAGACGGGCATCGGTAAATAGATACGATCCATGACAGCAAACAATAGATGAAGCCCTTCAGCATTTACCGTGAATTCCGGCACAGGCAGATGGCCACGTCTTCGCGTCGAGATGATCTGATTGAGCGTCTCGATATCAGTATTGGAGACATTCAACTTGAAGAGGAAACGGTCGAGCTGCGCTTCTGGCAGAGGATATGTTCCCTCGAGCTCAATCGGGTTTTGCGAGGCAAGTACAAAGAATGGTTCCGGCACTGGCCGGGTCGTGCCGAGCAGTGTCACCGCGTGTTCCTGCATAGCTTCGAGTAGAGCAGATTGCGTTTTAGGTGACGCCCGGTTGATCTCATCTGCAAGCAGCAGATTAGTGAAGATCGGGCCGGGATGAAATTCCATCGTTCGCCTGCCATCCGCATTTTCCTGCAGTATGTGCGTCCCCAGCATATCGCTCGGCATGAGGTCCGGAGTGAACTGCACACGATTAAATTGAAGATTGAACAGATTCCCCAGAGCTTTGATCAGTGCGGTCTTACCGACTCCCGGCAATCCTTCCAGCAGTATGTGACCGCGGCTCAAAATGCCGGCCAGCACCAGACGATGGAGATCTGGACGGCCAAGCAGGATGCGGTCGAGTTGATCCAGAATTTTGTTGGTGATATCGACTGCAGGTTCGAGTTCTTCGGGTTGAAGGATTGTCTCTGTATGATCCGCGTTGCTCATCATTGTCTACTTTCGCTCGAAGTAGCGTTTCACTGCGCCTCTATGTCTGGGGAGAATCGTTTGCGTATAGGCCGAGCCTCCGCCTTTCGCCGCATCGTTCAGTGCGCCATGAGCTGCGATAGTATTTTCAACACCCGGCTCGCTCGCGCTGATACCGACGAGCTGACTGTCTTTTAACCCTCCGATGGCCGAGGGCGGCAATTCCTTCTCTTTGAACTTCGCGTCTCTCTCGCTCGTTCCATCCGTCCACGTCATGGCGGCATCGGCACGACCACGGTTGACTCCGCCCTTTCCCGGATTTTCACACCAGGCCCCAACCGCATCTTCGACCGACATTCGCTCCGCGTTTTCTTTCAAAAATTGCGCGAGGCCGGAATTATCCCGCCGGTTTGAGAGTGCACCCCCTTTGAGTGAATTCGAGTCAATCATCCCTGCTTTATTCAGTTTTGACAGCTTCTGATTTGAAACCGCTCTGTTCTGGCTCAGAGCTTTTGAGATGTCTTTGAGGTGCTCCGGTTTGAGCGCGCCGGATTTAATCGCTTCTTTTAATTCAGCTGAAAGCTCGCGTGCGAGCATCTGGTTCTCCTCCATCGCGCGCTTCATCATCTCTGATAACGTTTGCATCGCTTCGGTCATCAGTTTTGAATCCATTTTGTCCGAACCTGAGATTAAGCCTTCAGACAACGCTTCAGCTTGGGCTAATTTCTCCTGATTAACCATTGCGGATTGAGCAGCCTCTATTGCAGCTCTTTCAACCGCACCGGAGAGATGATCCAAAGCCTCCCAGGTTTTTACCGGATCCTCGCCCGATGCTTCTACTCTCAGTTGATCGAGCTTCTGTTCCATTGCTTCGGCCCTGGCTTCCTCAATAATCTGCACTTCTTTCAGGGTCTCGATCTTTTCGGCGAGATCATTCACCTCACGACGGACATCGAGCCCGCGACCCGCATCAATCGCGGCAAAACGCACAGGAACCAGCAGGCTGGCGATGACGAATACGATTGAGGCGGCTAACAGGCTCACGGATTTCGAGCCTCTCCAGCGCACATGCGGCACCTTGATTTCAGGCATTCGCGTTTGCCAATCGCCAAGCGCCACATCTCTCGCAGCCATCAACAAACCACCACATTCATTTTGGCGATCGAGCAGTGCGCGAACCGAGGATTCCGAAGGCAGATGCTTACGCGAGATCACGAAGGCAGCGACAAAGGCGACCAGGAGCCCAATCGCGCCCCACAGCAATGGTTTTCGTGGCGCGCCGCCAACTGCTCGTAAGACGAGCGCGCCTGCGCCCCAGACGAAACACCAAATGGTGATAAACGCCAGCGATCGTTTGAGCGTCAGCATTGCAGCGAGTCTTCGCGTGAGCCGGCGTATAGCATCCTCGTGAGTGGCCGGGCCAGATGGCGATTTTACTCGTTTATTCTTCATGGGTAGAGCATAGCAGAACTGTTACAGCAAAGCTTCCCGTTTGTAGACGCCTAGATCTCACGGTATGTTCCATATCCTAGCTTAAGAGAAAACGGAACAAACGGAAATAACGGAATTGCAGTACGGGGAGCGTAAGCGCAATGGCATTAAGTTTAGGGATAAGAGGAAAGCAAAAATGGCAAAAAGTGCAAGAAGAGCAAAAAAGATTGAAAGCGAAAA
>JAKEHZ010000031.1 GCA_022614735.1 Acidobacteriota bacterium
GTCGAGATCGCGCATCTCTTCGAGCAGGCTGCCAAGGCATATCACGACAACCCGACTGCGTTGCACCTGCGCGCGATGAATATGCTCTACGAGGGATTGAAAGAGAAAGGCGCGATGATGATAGTGCCCAGCACTGCAGTCGAGTCGATGGGGATGGGCGGCTTGCTCGGCATGGCGGCTCTCCGTCAACAAAAACTTGCACAGGGTGAAGAAGAGATATAGTTGGACACCTCTAAGTAAGTAAGGTTGACGATTCTCCCGGGAGAGAAAAAAAGGGCTGATGAGCAATGCCCATCAGCCCCAAAGTTATTTAACCTTACCCCTCGGAAGGAATCTATGATTTCTACTTCATTTTTTCGACTCGTAGATTGTTGGTCACAGAGAAAACATTCGCGACACTGTTGGCATAGATGAACGCCCGATCCGAATCGGACTTGGTCGGGACAACGCCCTCAAGCGTCACGTGACCTCGATTGACGATGATGTGAATCGGAGGCACAGCTTGCAGTCCCAGACGATCAAAACCAGGTCGACGGTAGATCGCCCGGAAAGTCGCGATTCGAATCTGATCGTCGAATCCGGACAAAGGCAGCACATCTATCTTGTTGATAACTTGCTCGACGCCGGCCACTCTCTCGACCACACGCGCTGCATCTTTCTTCAGCGTGGGGCGAGAGACTTGACCATAAAGTGTGACGATGCCGTCCTCGTAATTAAATGCCAGATTGTCAAACACACCATAGAAGGGCAAGGTCACCAATTCCTTGCGAATCTTCTTGACCGTTTTGTCGGTTGTCGTAATTTCCGTATTGGTAGAAGCCGCGATCGGCATCACCGAAAAAGCGGCTGTCATCAGGGTCAGAACCATCGTTACAATAAACTTTTTCATTTTCCTCCTCTGCAACTACCGGGAGCGCTTGCGCTCCCAGTAGTTCCTTATAACATTGCTGAGAGGCCGCCTGGGCCTCTCGATTATTACTTCCTCTCATTGCGCCGTCTTTGATGTGGAATGAGGCGAGATGGTTGGCCGATCTTTTGCAGTTATGAGCGAGATTATCGAGACCTCATTTCGTTTAAAAGAGAGACTGCTTGAGAAAGGTCTAAGGTTCCTCACAGCCAGCGATTCTAGACATCAATAGATGGCTCGCGTATGATTTGCATTACTTTATTCGAATCGAGCTTTGAGACGGAGAAATAGAAATGGCTGATTGGAACAATGGGCCGATCAAAAATACGCTACCGCGCGCCGGGGTCGACGGCGGAGAGGTAATTATTACCTGTGAAGGTTACAACACATCGGATTACTCAGCTTGCCGGGTGATGTTTGGTGAGCAACGCGGGAGGTTGGTGAGCGCCTCTCCGACGCGAGTGATCGCCGCGGTTCCGGATTGCGGAATTGGGGTCAGCGCCAGTGAACTGAACCTCGAAGGTGCCGGCGAGAATTTCAACGCGCCATTCACGCTGGGCGCCAAAATCGCTGACAACCTGCATCCCGTCGCGAACCCGGCGATCGATCGCGACGATGGGAGCGTCTTCGTCACGCTCTCGGGGACTCGCGGGCAGAAGGTCCCCGTGTCGATCTACAAAATCTCTCCGGATGACACGGTATCACCCTTCATCACCGAGATCGTCAATCCAACAGGAATGGCGTTCAATCGTGAAGGGACACTCTACGTGACCAGCCGCTATGACGGGACGCTTTACAAGATCTCACCATTCAAGGAAGTCCAAACTGTCGCCTCTGACCTGGGTGTGGCAACTGGTATCGCTTTCGATCGCCGCGGTGAGATCTATGTCGGTGACCGCAGCGGCACGATCTTCCGTGTCAATGAGATCGGCGAGTCGCGGCCAATCGCTTCAATAGAACCGAGTGTTTCAGCCTATCATCTGACATTCGGACCCGATGGCGATCTTTATGTAACTGGCCCGACAGTCTCATCGAACTTCGAGAGCGTGATGCGCATTGACTCGAATGGGAACCCGGTGCGTTTCTACACTGGTCTGGGCCGCCCGCAAGGTTTAGCCTTCGATACCGAGGGCAATCTCTACGTCGCGGCTTCCCTCCGAGGCCACAGGGGAATTATTCGCATCACATCCGACGGGCAGAAAGCTGAGGTCCTCGTCTCAGGTTCGACGCTCGTTGGACTGGCCTTCGATGATCACGGTAATATGATCGTCGTCAGCACGCAGCGTGTCTATCGCTTGCCGCTGGGCATCAAGGGCTACTCGGTTTTTTGAAAGATTTGGTTCCGCTCTGGTTTGCAATATCTGGAATTTGAGGTGAGAATACGAAACAGAAGCGATAAACGAAAGAGAAGAAAATCCCCAAATTTCCTCTGTTTTGTACTCTCTCTTTGACTTGGTAGAGCGCTCCAAACGGTTAAATATTCTCCTCCCTTTTTCATTTATTATGTAATAAAACTCGCATTTTTATTCGATTTGGCCGGCAGAATGCGTTAAGATTTGGATTGCCTCCCGCACCCCCACAATTCATTCGATTTGACCGGCAAAATGCGTTAACATTTACATTGCCTCCTGTACCCCCAACAGAAAGCTTGGATCCAATGCTAGAGGAAGCGATCGGGAGAGAATTAAGTGCAGCCGCATTGACATCTGTATCTAGACACGGAGTCGGCAAAGATATCACCAAAGAAGCCTTGGCAAAGGAACGAGAGCTGCGGCGGATATTGCGTGAGATGAAGTCAGTCATCATCGCCTTCTCAGGCGGAGTTGACAGCGCTTATCTCGCCTATATCGCCACAGATGTCCTGGAAGACCGCGCGCTGGCAGTGACTGGCGAAAGCCCCAGCTACCCGGATAACCAACGCCAGGACGCGCTGGCACTCGTCAGACAATTCTCGATCCCGCACGAGTTCGTCAAGACGGCTGAGATCAATGATCCGAAGTATCGGGCAAATCCATCCAACCGTTGTTATTTCTGCAAGCACGAGCTTTTTTCGCGTCTGAATGAGCTCGCTCTGGAGCGCGGATACGCGTTCGTCTGCGATGGGAATAACGCGGACGACGTTAGGGATTATCGTCCAGGGAGGCAGGCGGCGAAGGAGTTGAATGTACGGAGCCCGTTAATCGAGGCTGGCTTGACCAAGGCGGAAATCCGCGCTCTTTCGCAGGCAGCTGAGTTGCCGATCTGGGACCGCCCGGCTTCTGCCTGTCTCTCATCGCGTATTCCCTATGGAATGCCGGTGACGATTGAGAAGCTCTCGGTGATTGAAAAAGGCGAAGCCAAATTGCGCGAACTCGGCTTTCGCCTCATGCGCGTACGTCACCATGGCGAGGTCGCGCGGATCGAGATTGCGCCCGAAGAGATGCCGCTCGCACTCAATTTGGAAATGACCGGGCGAATTGCCGCCGTCTTCAAACAACTGGGGTTTAAGTTCGTCACGCTAGATCTTGAAGGCTATCGCACAGGCTCGCTCAACGAATCACTGAAAAACTGAGAATAGATAAAAGGCGGGAAGAAAACCCGCATAAATTATTGCCTGGAGATCATTGTGGGAGCACTTGTCGATGATATCAGGGTAATCAGGGAAGAAAACCCATTCGAGTCGATGATGTCGCGCTTCGACAACGCGGCTCAGCTTCTTAACCTGGATCCTGACCTCTATAAGGTTCTGCGCGTCCCCAATCGTGAGATCACGATTTACATCCCAGTCTTCATGGATGATGGCCGAATTGAGGTATTCACCGGCTACCGCGTGCAACATAATTTCGCGCGCGGCCCGGCAAAAGGCGGTATTCGCTTTGCGCCCGATATCACGCTCGATGAAATTCGCGCGCTCGCGGCGTGGATGACCTGGAAATGCGCGGTCGTCAATATCCCATTCGGCGGAGCGAAAGGCGGGATCATCTGTGACCCATCACAGATGTCGCAAGCCGAGCTTGAAAGAATGACACGCCGTTACACGGCGGAATTGATCGATTTCATTGGCCCGGAACGCGATGTGCCGGCGCCCGACATGAACACTAATGAACAGACGATGGCGTGGATCATGGATACCTATTCCATGCATGCGCGCCACACTGTGACAGCCGTCGTGACGGGCAAACCGATTGATCTTTCGGGCTCCCGGGGCCGGCGCGAAGCCACTGGCAGGGGATTGCTCTGTGTCACAAACGAAGCCGTTAAAAAGCTTGGGCTGAAGGTTCCAGAGGCGCGTGTCGTTGTCCAGGGCTCGGGAAATGTCGGCGGTACTGCGGCTCGCCTGCTCTATGAGACCGGCTACAAACTCGTCGCGCTTTCTGATATCCACGGCGGGATCTATAATGCGAAAGGGCTCGATATCCCGGATGTCATGCAATATCTGGCCAAAAACAATAGCCTCGAGTTGTATCCGAGAGCCGAACCGGTTTCCAACCATGAGCTGCTCGAACTCGACTGTGAAGTGCTCCTACCTGCCGCGACTGAAAATCAAATTACGAGTCATAACGCCGACAAAATCAGGTGTCGAATACTTGTCGAAGGGGCGAATGGGCCGACGACAGCAGCTGCGGATGAAATTCTCGAACGCAAAGGCGTCTTCGTTATACCTGACATTTTAGCGAACGCCGGTGGAGTGACCTGTAGTTACTTCGAATGGGTCCAGGACAGGATGGGTTATTTTTGGAAAGAAGAGCTGGTCAACGAACGTTTACAGGATATTATGGTGGCAAGTTTCAACGATGTTGTTAAGTACGCCGAGAGCCATAATGTCAATAACCGCATTGCTGCTTATATGCTCGCGATTGACCGCGTGGCATATATCACCCGCGTGCGTGGTATTTATGCTTAATTAATACAAGGGCAGTCGCCCCCCCTCAGGCTTTTGCCATTGTCACTGAGAGTGATAGAGCAATTTTAGTCTTATTAATACCCAAAATACCCCCGAGAAATTGACAACTAACCACAGAAAACCGCGCATAAGGTATTGCGAAGATTGTAAGATTGCGATTGACACATTGATTTCTATCGTATAAATTTTCCTTGTAGCTTGACCCAGTCTTCATCGTCTTATGCAGGCAGCCTCCCCAAAGATTCTTCGAATTTAGGCAGGTTCTAAACCTGGCGAGTAAGAGGAGGTCGATCTTTGAATCGAAGAAGGTTGCAACATGACAGCGGGTGAGATTCTCAAACGCAGGTCATCAAATAAACATTTAATTTAGGAAGAAAACAAAATAACACCCACTTCCAGGAGGAGAAATATGAGTTTTGCGAGAAGATTGGTAGGTCTGATGCTATCGTTCCTGCTTGTTGGAGTAGTTGCCCATGCTCAGACACCGCGCTCGACAGAAGA
>JAKEHZ010000032.1 GCA_022614735.1 Acidobacteriota bacterium
AAGAGGGAAAACGGAACAAACGGAAATAACGGAACAAACGGAAATTCTTCAGGATTTTTCCGTTTGTTCCGTTATTTCCGTTTGTTCCGTTTTCCCTCTTCGGTCTCTCGAAAGGGATAATCAGAGCATACTTTTGTCCACATAACACCATGCCCATTCTTCCCTCGGCTCAAGCGACTTGATGATCGGATGCCCGGATTCATGTGAATGTCCGGTCGCGTGTTTATTCTTCGAAGAGTCACAGCAACCGACGTGGCCGCAAGTCATGCAAATCCTCAGATGTACCCATACATCGCCGATTCGGAGGCAATCTTCGCAGCCGCGCGCGCTGGGTAAGACCGGACGAGTTTGATCGAG
This sequence comes from Acidobacteriota bacterium, assembly GCA_022614735.1. Lineage (GTDB taxonomy): Bacteria > Acidobacteriota > Blastocatellia > RBC074 > RBC074 > JAKEHZ01. The sequence goes on from JAKEHZ010000032.1 coordinate 358, forward strand.
ATGCGAGCAAGAGGGGTGTGGGCGCGGGACGTTCAAGACGACCAGGCTCTCCGGGTCAAATTTAAGCCTCGGTTCATCACGAACAGATCCGGCTTGAGACTCCACGAAGGCTGTAGGCTGAGTGGAACGGAAGACGGCGGCGCTTCGCGCGAATGCATCGGATGGTCCCGCGAGTATCAATTCATCACCGGCTTTCAATCGTAAATCACCGTTAGCATTACTCAACTCTTTTCCATCACGTTTCACAGCTTGAATGGTGATCGAATATTTCTTCTCAAGCTCCAGATCGGAAATAGTCTTACCGTTGGCTTGAGCGCCGGGGCGAATGATGACCGTTCGCGTGTCGAAGCAATCCTCGCCCGGATTGCAGATCACCACCGGGTCCTCATCTATCGTTTCACTGAGCAGAGCGGCGTAACCGCCGTGTCTGACTGCCTCTTCGTGGGCTTCGATCTCTTCAGCTGGAATGCGGTAATCGCGCAACACTTCGGCGAACAGTTGAACGATGCTTTCCAGTTCTTCAGCAATGACGAGGTCTCCGCCCGCTTCTCTCAGAGGGTCGATTTCGCTGATGTAACGTGTGCGAATGACGATACGCATTGTCGGATTGATGTTACGGCCGACGGTTGCGATGCGATGAGCCATCGCCGGTTCGTCATCGGCAATGACCATCATCTTTGCCCGCTCAATCCCGGCCAGGGACAGCGTGTGTAGTTTGCTCGAGTCTCCGCGCAGCACTGGTAGTCCTTCCCCTTCGGCCTCATTCGCGCCGCCGGGGCTCAGGGTGGTGATGATGAATGGGATTCTCGAGCCGTGCAGCACCCGAACGAGCCGCCGAGCCGCCTGGCCATAACCGGCGACGATGACATGGTCTTCAAGATGCGGGATATTTGACGGCATACTATCGCCCGCTTCTATCCGTGTTATCTCTTTTGCCTCTTTCCGCTCTGAGAGACGATTTGAAAGTTTCGCGCCGAGTTGTGAAAGAAATGGTGTCAAGATCATCAAGACGACTGTCGTTGCAATAAACGTTTGCGATCCGGCCGCCTCCATTCCTGCCGGCGACAGGCCTACTTCGCGTCCGGCTCTCTCGAGGACAAAAGAGAATTCGCCGATCTGCGCCAGCATCAGGCTGGAGCTCACGGCGAACGGAAGTTTATAGCCCAGCGCGATCACACTTACTCCCGTCGTTACGAACTTCACGATCAGCACCAGAGCTATCGTCGCGAGAACGAGAGAGAGGTTGTGAATCAAAAAACGCAGATCGAGCAGCATACCGACGGAAACAAAGAAGGTCGCACTGAAGAGTATCTGCAGGGGCATCGTTTCGCCCAGCGCGTGCTCGCTGAAGCGACTCTCACTCACCAACAACCCTGCAAGAAAAGCTCCGAGCGAAAGGCTCACGCCCGCCAGGCTCGTGAGATAGGCTGTGCCGAAACAGATTGCGATCACCGTGAGCAGGAACAACTCCGGCGAGCAGGTCAGCGCGACTTGCTCCAGAATTTTCGGCATCAGCCGCCGCGCGAAGACCAGCACGACGAGAATGATTGCAATAGCTTTGCCCAGCGCCCAGGCAATGCCCAGCGCTGAACCCTGTGAGCCGCTGAGGAGGGGCAAAAGCAGCACCATAACGATGATCGCCAGGTCTTGAAAAATGAGGAGGCCGAGACTGATCTGACCGTGTGTGGCATTCGTTTCGCCGCGGTCGGCGAGAAGTTTCAAAACAATCGCCGTTGAACTGAGCGCAATGAGAAACCCCGTGAAAATGCCTGCGCGCCAATTAATGCCGAAGGAGGCGAGCAAGGCTAATGTCACAACCGTCGCGAGCGCGACCTGAAGTCCACCTCCGATAAAGATCAGTCGCTTGATGCGCGCGAGTTTTTCCAGACTGAATTCGATGCCGATTGTGAAGAGCAACAGCACGACACCGACTTCGGCGGCCGAATTGACTAGCTCCAGGTCGCGCACCAACCCCAATCCGTTTGGCCCGATAACCACGCCTGCCAGAAGAAAACCGATGATTGGAACCAGATTGAGACGATTGCAGAGATAGGCTATCCCGGCGCCTGCGACGATCAATGCGACTACTTCGGGCAGAAAAGCGGGAATTCCTGCGGCAGCAAAGGTGGTCGGTATGAGCATATTCTCTCTCTCATTCGAATAGACTACCTTGCGCTGAAGGACGGCGGAAAGTCTGCCGGCGATCCTTCATCTCGTATCTCGCTTGATTGAGGCCTAGTCTTCGAGCATGGATTTTGAAGGTTTGCACGATCATATCCCAATAAGGTCCCTCGCCACGCATACGCTCGCCGAATCCGCTGCGATTGAGCACGCCGCCTTTCACCTCCTTGATGCGATTGATGATTTTTTGCGCCCGCAGCGGCATCTTCTCCTCCAACCGTTCCAGGAAGTATGGCCGCACGCTGCCCGGCAAACGCAGCAGATTGATGAAGGCTGATTTTGCGCCTGCGTCTCTCGCGCGCTCGAGCAATTCAGGAATCTCATGCTCATTCAACCCGGGAATGATGGGGGCGATGCCCAAACCTACTTCTATACCGGCCTCTGCGAACTCCTTCATAGCTTTGAATCGTGCTTCGGGAAATGGCGCAAATGGTTCGACCGCGCGATTTACGTCATGATCGAGGAACGGGATTGTAAAATGAACCATCGCATCAGCCTCTTCTGAAAGTTGTTTGATCAGCCCCAGATCGCGGCGGATCAATGCGCCTTTTGTGATGATGCTGATCGGGTTGCGGAACTCCAGACAGACCTCCAGACATCGTCGCGTCAGCTGGTAGTTTGCCTCCAGCGGAATATACGGATCGGAGGTGAACGAAAAAACCAGAACATCGCCTTTCCAGCTTTTCTTCATCAGTTCTTCACGCAGCAATTCCGGAGCGCGAACTTTGACGACGATCTTTCGGTCGAAATCCGTGCCTGCGCCGAAGCCCAGATATTCGTGTGTCGGTCGCGAGAAGCAATACGTGCAACCGTGTGTGCAACCTCGATAGCAGTTGACCGAAAAATCGAAGGGGATGTCCGGGCTGTTGTTATTCGTGATAATCGAGCGTGTAGCTGTCTCTTCGAAGACTTCCAGCCGTGCCTCGGGTGGCTCGCCGATCCATTCATGATGCGTGGAGAGCCAGGGGTTTGGCGGATTATTGACGTAACGCATAATGTCTCTTTCTGCCCGCTGGATAAATTATACCCGTCTGCACTTATTAACAGTCTAACGCTTCCCTGTGTTATAACCAAAATAAGAATGAGCGGAGAGAACCGGCAATCAGCAAAATATCCAAAACCACCTGTAATTACTCGCTCCGAATGGGATTGCCCTGATGGACAAAATACAACCCACGGACCATTGTCCTATACCACGGTGACGCATCTGATCCTTCATCATACTGTCAATGATAATGATTCGAGTGATTGGGCAGCGGTCGTGCGCAGCATCTGGAATTTTCACGTCTTCGAGAGAGGTTATGCCGATATAGGCTACAACTATCTGGTTGATCCGAATGGGATGATCTACGAAGGGCGCGCAGCTGGCGATAATGTGCAGGGCGCCCACTTCAGCGGTGTTAATGCTGGAACGATGGGAATCGCGATGCTCGGCACATTTATGACTGTCGGCCCAACAAAAAAGGCTCTCACAAGTCTCAAAAAAATCCTCGCCTGGAAGTGTGATCAGTGCGATCTCGATCCGATCGGCACATCATTGCACATCGCATCTCAGCTCAATCTGGACACCATCTCCGGTCATCGCGATGGTCCCGGTTCCACTGAATGCCCAGGAGATCTACTCTATGCGCTTCTGCCGGGTATAAGAAACAATGTCAAACGGCAGCTCACAAGAAAACTTAAGGGAAAACGGAACAAACGGAAATAACGGAATAAACGGAAGATCAATAAAATTTCCGTTTGTTCCGTTATTTCCGTTTGTTCTGTTTTCCCCTTCTTATCTTCTCGACTCTAGCCGTTCGAAAGGCGAAGTCAAACCGAGCAATTCCAGAAACTGCTTGTTCTCTCGCAAGCCGGAAAAATCCGAGTCGTTCAACGCCTGCGAACGGAACCGCGGCTGGATTTGAATCGACCGTTTCAGATAGTCGAGCGCCTGATCGAGTGAGCCAGTCTGCGCGTGCGTTGCAGCAAGAGAATAAAGCAGATACGGCTCATCGGGCCGCAATCGCAAAGCCTTCTCGAAGAACGCGCATGCCTGTGTGAAATCGCCAATGTTCAACGCGAATACGCCACGATCATAGAGTTCATCTGCGTTGCGCGGAACTGAGGGTCTGTGTGCGAGCTTCTGGTTGCAGACCTGAATATAGGTTTGTGCTCGAGCAATAATCTCTACTTCATTGGGAAAGCGCGTCTGCAGATTTTCGAACATCTCTTTCGCTTCATCATACTGACGCCGGTTAAAAACCTTGACCGCCTGCTCGAAAGCACGCAGTACAGCTGAAGAGACTTGCCGGCGCGGAGGCTCAGGCGGCAATGGAGGTGGACTAACCACCAGGGGAATCGAAACTTTGCCTTTACGCTTGGTCTGGATCTTCGTAGACCTGATCTTTGCCGATCGGTGAAGTCTGGTTGCCGGTTTGCTCTTAGGAATAACTTTTGCCCTGGCCTTCACTCTCGGTGCCGGAGAGAGCCTTCTGGATTTAGTTTTGACCACTCTCCTGGTCTTGGTTTTAAGCACCCGCCCGGACTTGGCTTTGACCACCCTTCTTGTTTTGGGTTTGAGCACTCTTGCGGATTTAGTTTTGATTATCCTTTTGGATTTAGCTTTGTTGGATTTAGCTTTGATCCTGGGAGACTTCTTCGCAACGGTCTTGATCCGTTTGGTCGCCGCCTTCTTGACTCTCAATGCCTTCTTCACGGGCTTAGCCGTTTTCACCGATTTCACTTTAACCAATTTTTTTACCGATGATTTGATCCGCCTTGATGATGACGCTTTGGTTCCACGTCTTGAAACAGATTTTGTCCTGGTTGCCTTAGTTGCAACTCTGAGCTTACTCTTCGTTTTGGTTTTCGGACTTCTCGAGAGCAATTCCCTCATATCAGCTTCCTTCAAAAAAAGAAGTTTTGCTTACCGGGCTTTCCGCCTCCTTGTCGCTAAGTGACTGTTTTTTAACAGATTATCGAGATGATGTCAAATTTGACTTTGTAAAAATATTAGAGGTATTCGGCGATTCCCCTGAAATGACCTCTGTTGACTGGCCGGGGGATAAATATCTATTTTGAAGTCGGAAAGCGGTAAGGCCCTGACTCGTATAGGTTTAGCTGAGATATGTAGAGGTTAGCCTGTCCCAATGTGCGAGGTAAGATTAGAGCTGTATTTCTAATGATTTAACCATTAAATATCCATCGTCTCCATTAGAATAATATTTTCCCATTCGTTGTACCACGACGTAACCCAATTGTTCATAAAGTCTTTGGGCGGCAGTATTGCCGACTCGAACTTCCAGGCGGACCGTTGTTACTGTGCGCGCGAGAAAACTTCTTTCAATTTCGTGCAAAATCAGTCTGGCCAATCCTCGGCGCCGATATTCCGGCGCAACTCCAATGGTTGTAATATGGCCGACGCCGTCTGACTCGACCACAGCTATGGCAAAGGCGCTCATTTCGTCGTGTTCGGACCTGATTTGTCGCGCGATAGTCTGAGGATTGGAGAGAAGGTAACGAAAAGTCTCGCGTTCGTATGCTTCGCCATCGACAAAGCATCGCAGGTCCAACTGCCACAACTCGTTCAGGTCGGACAGCAATAATGGACGCAATGAGCCTTTAAATGCCTTAGATATGTTGTAGTTGATGGCCCGCATAGAATGTGTCTCTACTGCCAAGACGCCAAGATCGCCAAGAAAGGCTGTCAAGACTTGGCGTTCTTGGCGTCTTGGCGGTAAGTTTTTTTCTTAAATACCACAATCTCTAAAACCAAACTTCCAATCCCCAATCAACATAGAGTCCCCATAGCTATAGAAGCGATACTTTGCGGCAACCGCGTGACGATAAGCATTTATTATCAATTCATGTCCTGCAAATGCAGACACAAGGATCAGTAAAGACGATTGCGGCAAATGAAAATTAGTCAGCATGGCGTCGATCACCCGAAATTTTTTACCGGAATAAATAAATAGATCCGTATTGCGACGTTCAGCGCGAATAAGTCCATCAGATTCTGCCGCGCTTTCCAGGGCACGCACTGTTGTCGTCCCAACTGCAATGATCCGGTGACCGTCTTTTTTGGCACTGTTGATCGTGTGGGCCGCCTCTTCGCTGATTTCGTAACTTTCCACAGCGATCTGATGTTCTTCGATCCTTTCGACGCGGACAGGCTGAAATGTCGCATAACCGACATGAAGAGTGATTTCTAAGACCCGGACATGGCGCGCACGCAATTCGTTGAAGGTGCGTGGGGTGAAGTGCAAACCGGCAGTCGGTGCAGCAATAGCCCCGCGTTTTTTGGCATAAACTGTCTGGTAGCGCGGTTCGTCCAGGCGGTGATCCTCACTATTCTCGCGTTTAATGTAAGGCGGCAATGGCGTGTTACCGATTTCATCTACGATCCGATCGAGGTCTCCGTTGAGCTTAAAACGAATCTTTCGACGACCTTCTTCGAGGATTGTCGTGACTGTTCCGCGTAAACGCCCATTCCCGAATTCGATCTCCGCGCCCAAACGCAAGGCCCGGCCCGGTTTGGCCAGAACCTCCCATTCGTTTTCGCTGCCTGCGACCGGGCGCATAAGCAAAGCTTCGACCTGGGCTCCTCGTTGCTCACCATTTTCACCTTTCAGAACCCGATGGCCAACCAATCTTGCCGGAAAGACCTGCGTATTGTTGATGACAATCACGTCACCTTCACTGAAATAAGTTGGAAATTCGGCGAATGAGCTGTCTCGCCAAGTTTTGCCGGCACGATCGAGAACGAGCATACGTGAGCTGTCACGCTCGGGAAGCGGCTCTTGCGCAATCAGCTCAGATGGCAACTCGTAGTCGAACTCTAGGATATGCATAAAATAAAAGCTGCTAGCTGCAGCATCTGGCATCTTTTTCTGAAGAGGCAATATAGCTTGTGAAGGTCATTGAAACAAATCTTTTTGCTGGTCAATTGTGTCGCCGCAGTTGAGGCCCAGATGCTGGTATGCGGACGGGGTCACGACGCGCCCGCGAGGTGTACGGTTCAAAAATCCGATTTGAATGAGGTAAGGTTCGTAGATCTCTTCGATAGCCTCCTTATCTTCATTGATCGCAGCTGAGATAGTGCCGACGCCAACAGGGCCTCCGTTGAACTTTTCGATAATTGTCGTAAGCATTTTGCGGTCGACTTCGTCCAATCCATAGCGATCGACCTCCATGCGGTTTAAGGCATCAGTGGCGACTTTGTCAGTGATCAGACCATCGTATTCGACTTCAGCGTAATCACGAACACGCCTGAGTAGGCGATTAGCGATACGCGGTGTGCCACGTGAGCGCTGAGCAATAGCTTTCGCGCCGACCGTCTCGATCTTCGCACTCAGGATAGATGACGAACGCTCGACAATGACCTGTAAATCTTCGACGGGATAGAAATCAAGATGAAAGTTGATGCCGAAACGTCCGCGCAGAGGCGCGCTGATCAGTCCCGGGCGAGTTGTCGCGCCGATCAATGTGAATCGCGGCAGATCGAGTTTGACTGAACGGGCCGACGGCCCCTGCCCAATAACGAGGTCGAGCTCAAAGTCTTCCATTGCAGGGTAAAGTATTTCTTCGATTGCGGGGTGTAAACGATGGATCTCATCGATGAAAAGGACATCCCCTTCTTCAAGATTGGTGAGCAGCGCGGCAAGGTCACCAGCCTTCTCAATCACCGGCCCGGCAGTCATCTTTATCTGAGCGCCCATTTCGCGAGCGATTATCCCTGCCAGACTCGTCTTACCCAGGCCTGGCGGGCCGTTCAGAAGTACATGATCCAGCGCTTCGTCACGAGCGAGCGCAGCTTTGATAAAGATGCCGAGGTTGTCTTTGACTTTCCGCTGGCCGATATACTCGCGCAGCCATTTAGGTCGGAGAGATAGTTCGATTTGCTGTTCGTCATCCATATCTATCTGGCCAATTTTCTCAATGCGAGCTTCAGTGTCGTTTCAAAATTCGCATCGGGATTTTCTTTCAACACATTGATAACGGCTCTTTCTGCGGCTGCCCTGGGATATTCCAGATTCACCAATGCCGAAATCACATCGTCTCTCATGGCTTCACCGGCATTGACTGCAATCCCGGCGCGCAGCCGTTCTTCAAGCTCGGGAGAGACGAGAGAGACGACTTTGTCTTTTAATTCCACCAGCATTCTTTCAGCGGTTTTTTTGCCGACGCCGGGAATCGAGACCAGACGCACCAGATCGCCCACCCGAATCGCTTCAACGAGCTCTTCTGCGCTCAGACCCGATAGCGCTGTGATCGCCAGCTTCGGGCCGATGCCTGAAACGCTGATCAAAAGCAAAAACAACTTCTTCTCACGCTCAGTGCGAAAACCGTACAGATGCAAAGCATCTTCGCGCACATAAGTATAAACGCGTAGCGATACATCCGTTCCGATATCGCCCAGATCATAAAAGGTAGAGAGCGGTACGGTCAGCTCATATCCGACACCACCGCCAACCTCCACAATCACCGAATTGGGTTGTTTCTGAATAAGTTTACCAGTGATATGAGCGATCATAAGCAGTTCACAGTTCACAGTTCGCAGTTCGCAGTTCGCAGTTTAGAGCGGATAGTGGGTTAATGGGAACTGCGAACTGCGAACTGCGAACTGCGAACTGAAATTGCAGTTTACGAAGCGAATCAGGCAGTGTCAAAGAGCCATGACTAAACGCGAAGTTGACAGCCCTTATCGGCTGAGCTATCGTTGCCTACCAGGCTGACGGACTGTGAATAATTAATCCCCAACTGCATGAAGACAGAGAAGATTTCAGAACTAACCACGAATCGTCTTTCGGTCTACCTGCGCTGTCTGAATGAGCTCGCGGCTGCAGGGGTCGAAACTATCTCATCACAGGCTATGGCCGAACAATTCAATCTCAACTCGGCACAGATCCGCAAAGATCTGGCTTATTTCGGCGAATTCGGTGTGCGTGGAGTGGGATATTATGTTGAAGAACTTCGCCAGCACCTAATGAAGATTCTTGGCCTGACAGAGAAGCATCGTGTAGCGATTGTCGGGTTGGGCAACCTGGGAATGGCATTGGCTAATTACCAGGGTTTCAATCAACACAGCTTCAATATTGTAGCTTTGTTCGACGCTGATCCGGCGAAGGTCGGCAGCCGAGTTCGGAGCGGCCTTGAAATCCAGGGCTCGGAAAATCTCAAGGAGATCATCAAGAGGGAAAACATCAATATTGTGATCATCACCGTCCCTGCTCACGCTGCAGAACAAGTTCTTGAACAGGTAACCGAGGCCGGAGTGAGAGCCGTTCTCAACTTCGCGCCTGTTCATTTACATCCGAAGCCCGGGGTCAAAGTCAAAACCGTTGATCTGACGACCTCGCTCGAGAGCCTCTCATATTTTCTGGCAAATCCCAGCGCAGATGGGATAAATGTCGATTATCGCGACTTTCTGCGTTACGAGGCTGATTCGAATGGCGCTGGCAGATGAGCGTAGATTTTCAAAATGGTCGACGAGCAGAAAGTTCGTGAACAGATTGTCGAGATAGCGACCCAATGTTACGGGCGCGGGTTACTTGTTGCCGGTGATGGAAATATCAGCGTGCGTGTTGCGCCGAATCGTATCATCGCTACACCATCCGGCGTCAGCAAAGGCCGGATGAAACCCGAAATGATGGTCGTCGTTGATCTGGAAGGCAACCCTCTTGAACCGTCCGATTACAAAGTCTCCACCGAATGGCCGATGCATCGGGTGATCTATCAAGCTCGATCTGATATTCATGCCGTGGCACACGCGCATCCGCCCTACGCCACAGGGTTCGCAGTAGCCGGATTGTCACTCGACAGAGCGATCTTATCCGAGGTCATCCTGACCCTGGGCTGTGTGCCATTGGCGGCATATGGCACTCCCTCGACGCACGAGTTGACTGATGCAATTAAACCGTATCTCGAATATCACGACGCATTGTTGATGGCCAATCATGGTGCGGTGGCATATGCAGACACGCTCGAAAAGGCATTTAACAAACTCGAGACACTCGAACACACATGCAGGATCAGCTTCATTGCGCGCGCACTGGGTAATGAAAATACGATCCCTGACGGTGCAGTCGAGAAGCTCTTCGAGATTCGCGAGAGAAGTGGAGCAATAAGGCCCGAGGCGAGGACGGGGCAGGTCTGCGCAATTGGAAGAGCAGGAGAGGAGGGGAGCCGGAGAGGGGATGGAGATGGGAATGAAAAGGTCACCCTGACTCGTGCCGAGTTAATCGAGTTGTTGATGGAATCGGCGCGCCTCTTAAACTGATAGTCTGATAGGAAATCATCGGGAAGAGCGAAAGGAGCTACGAGTAGATGGAAGCACTCGGAATGATTGAGACAAAAGGCCTGGTGGCGATGATCGAGGCTGCCGATGCGATGGCTAAAGCGGCAAACGTCACACTCATCGGCTATGAGAAGATCGGCGCTGGTTTCGTCACGGCCATCGTCCGAGGCGATGTCGCCGCAGTCAAGGCTGCGACCGATGCAGGAGCCGCAGCCGCGCGTCGTGTCGGCGAACTCGTCAGCGTCCACGTCATCCCGCGCCCGCACTCGGCAGTCGACGAAAACCTTCCGGTCACTACTGAAGCGAGAGCCAGGAAATGATTGCGGATTGCGGATTGCGGATTGCGGATTGGAGAAGATTACAGCAATTCAGGCGCTAGGTCTCCTTTAATCCGCAATCCGCAATCCGCAATCCGCAATCGATAATCGTTATGATCATCGGACGCATCATCGGCAATATCGTCGCGACACGCAAGGACCCCCGGCTGGAAGGTAAAAAGTTATTGCTCGTCCGCCCAATCACACTGCGAGGCGAGGACGAAAACAATTACCTTGTAGCTGTCGATACGGTCGGCGCCGGCTATCGTGAAAAGGTGCTGGTCGTCTCGGGCAGCAGTGCGCGGATGGCCGAAGGGCTCAAGGACATGCCTGTCGATGCGGCGATTGTTGGTATTATTGATACGGTTGAAGTGACTGATTAAGTCTCCTGATTGCGGATTGCGGATTGCGGATTGCGGATTGATTGCGAAAATCTTCTCCTCAAATCCGCAATCGGCAATCCGCAATCGGCAATCCGCAATCATATGGCCACCATACGCATCGCCCTCGCCCAGATTAATCCAACGGTCGGCGACTTCTCCGGCAACACCGCTAAA
>JAKEHZ010000208.1 GCA_022614735.1 Acidobacteriota bacterium
GAGCCTCTTACTGCATTTACACTATTACCTCTCCTGCTCATTCAAAGTCCCCTGCAACTTCTCCGCGATCGCAAACTCACGCTTCGCTTCTTCGGCACGCCCGGTTTGCTGATAGACCTGACCCAACAGGTAATGCGCTGATTTGTTGTTCGGATCAAATTGAATTGCGCGCTTGAGCATTCCTTCAGCGGAGGGAAAATTCTTCTTCTTCGAATAAGCCTTGCCGAGAAGAATATACGGGCCGCTGTAGAATGGATAAAGCCAAACCGATTTTTGCAGTGCGATGATCGCTTCGTCCCATTTGAGCATGCGCGTATAAGCGTCACCTATCTTGTAATATGCATTCGCATTGCCCGGATTGATCGCCAACTCGCGCTCCATCAATGAAATGCCCTCATCCAGTCTTCCCCTATAGATCGATATTTGACCGAGCAGGTAATTGGCCTGTGGCAGCTTCGGGTCCTTCTCCAAAGCATTTTTCAATTCCTTTTCGGCGAACTCTTCAAATTCCACACGAATCATCATCTGCGCGGTGACCAGATGCGCGGCGGGAGAATCCTTATCAACGCGGAACATCCGTGCAAAAGATTCGCGCGCTTTGTCCGGCTGGCGTGTTTGAATGCAGGCCATTCCAAGTGCGTAAGTCAGCTCGTTGTTGTTGGGTAACCAGGCTCGCGTCTGTTCGAGAAACGGAATGGATTCGGCCAGATGACCGAGAATGTAATGCGACAGCCCGATGGCTTGCACAGCCTCGCGTCGTTCCGGAGAATCATTCGGAAGTTTGTCGATCACTGCTGCCAAATGCTCAATGGCGCGTACGTGATCGTTGGCGGAGTAATAGGCTAAGCCGAGCAGATGCGCGACACGGATGTCGGTTTTATTCGGCAATGCGGTCAATTTGGCAATAGCGGTTTTCGGATTGCCGTCGTTGATGAGCGTTCGTGCTTCGGCGAGCGTGACGGTGATCGGATCAGGTCGTTCCTGCCCGAAAACACACGTTATTGAAATGAAGCTGAAAGAGAGAATACGAAACAAACGAAACAAACGTACGGTGCAGTACGGGGAGCGTAAGCGACCTGGTATTCCGTAGGTGGCCCGTACCGGGAAGCTCAGGTCGCTCACGCTCCCCGTACTGCACCGTACGTTTATTTCGCCAATTCTTGTTGCTTTGTATTCTATCTTCATCTGTTGGAATTGTACGGCAATGCAGATTATGATGTATAGCAATTTCTTCATCACGCCTGAAGCGAAGGATCATAATGCAAGATCGACAATCGATGTGCCGCTCACAATATCATCAGTGGACCACACGTTGCGTGTTGATCCTGACCGCATTGTTGACTCTGGGAATCACCAACCGGGCTGATAACTCACACCCGTCACAAATACGCCTGCTCGATTTAGAAGGTCGCTCCGTCGAGCCACTCAATGCGCCGCAAGCGAAAGCCGTGGTCCTGATCTTCACACGCACGGATTGCCCGATCTCCAATCGTTACGCGCCGGAAGTTCGGCGACTCGCACAAAAGTTTGCAGCCAGTGGCATCAACTTCTGGCTGGTTTATCCTGACGCGGAGGAATCCGTGAAAGAGATTCGGCAGCACGTCAAAGAATACGCCTACAACTTCGGCGCGTTGCGTGATCCACAACACCGATTGGTCAAACTTACAGGCGTCAGCGTCACGCCCGAAGCAGCAATCTTCGTGACTGGCGGAAAAATGGTCTATCGCGGTCGCATCGACGATCGCTATCTCGCTTTTGGCAAAATGCGCCCGGCGCCGACCACGCATGATCTGGAACAGGTGATTGGGGCGATTCTGCAGGGTAAATCCGTCGTAACCAGGACCAATAGCGCAATTGGTTGCTTCATCTCTGATGTGAAATGATCTCCCGAGTCGGATTCATCACCGTGTTATTCATCTGCGCGTGCGTTATCTCGATCTGTCTATTCTTATCATCGAGGCCAACACGATCCGCTGCAGCCGTCACTTTCAACACAGACATCGCCCCGATCATCTTCACGAATTGTGCTGCATGTCATCATCCGGGAGGATCCGGGCCGTTCAGCTTGCTCGGTTACCAGGATGTTAAAAAGCGCGCAAAACAAATCGCCCTGGTGACCGAGAGCCGCTATATGCCGCCGTGGCTGCCGGAACCCGGCTACGGTCAATTCGCGGGCGCGCGCAGATTGAGCGACGAACAGATCAGGGTGATTCAGCAATGGATTGCTGGTGGAATGCTCGAAGGCAGTCCTGCTGATTTACCTTCCTTGCCGGAATTCAAAGAAGGATGGCAACTAGGCGAGCCGGATTTGATCGTCAAGATGCCGCAGCCTTACTCTCTGCCTGCCGGAGGGACGGATGTCTTTCGTAATTTCGTGATCCCGATTCCAGTCCCGAAGACGCGGTATGTAAGAGCAATCGAAATCCTTCCGGGCAATAAAAAACTCGTGCATCACGCCAATATCCTGATTGATCGCACACAGGCATCTCGACGGAGCGACGAGCAAGATCCGGGTGTCGGTTTCAGTGGTATGGATGTGGCGATTGAATCGGAGCGCTTTGACCCCGACAGTCATTTCCTCTTCTGGAAACCTGGCACCGTGCCGTGGGCTGAACCTGAAGGCCTGGCCTGGCGACTGGACAGAGGTACGGACCTTGTTCTCAATATGCATCTTCAACCTTCCGGCAAACCGGAAGTGATCCAGGCGGCGGTGGGCCTTTATTACTCCGATCAACCGCCGACCCGCTACCCGATGCTGTTGCAGCTCGAGCGCGATGGCGCGATAGATATTCCGCCGGGCAAAAAGGATTTCGTCATTACCGATGATTTCACCTTGCCGGTGGATGTGGATGTACTCGGCGTCTATCCGCACGCACATTATCTCGGGAAAGAGCTTGAGGGTTTCGTAAAGCTACCTGACGGAACGAAACAATGGTTGATTCGCATCAGGAATTGGGACATCAATTGGCAAGCGGTTTATCGCTATGAAAAGCCGATCTTTCTTCCCAAGGGATCGGTAATCTCGATGCGTTACAGCTATGACAACTCCGCCGATAACCCGCGCAATCCGAGCCGCCCGCCGAAGCGTGTCGTCGCCGGTAATAAATCCACCGATGAAATGGGGCATCTCTGGATTCAAGTCTTGCCGCGCACACAGCCAGGGGCAACAGGAGCAACAGTGGCTACAGTGGCAACAACTGATCTTCGGATTGTCTTACAAAAAGAATTGATGCAACAGCGGCTGCGCAAATATCCATCGGACTTCACCGCGCACTTCAATCTCGGCGCCGCCGAGCAATCGGAGGGAAAGATTGTAGAAGCAATTGAGCATTATCGTCTGGCCCTGCGCGCGAAACCGGGTGATGTGGCTGCCCTCAACGGCCTTGGTGTAGCGCTGCTAAATAGCGGAAAGCCGGAAGAGGCGATTGTCTACTATCGCCAGGCATTGAGCCGCAAGCCCGATTACGCCGATGCGCATTACAACCTGGGCAATTTGCTGCTCGCGCAGAACCGGCCGGAGGAAGCGATTAAGCATTTGCGCGAAGTCTTGCGGCTTCAGCCGGAGGATGCCGGAGCATATAACAGTCTCGGCAGCGCATTCGGGATGCAAGGCGACTCAACGCAGGCCGCCAACTATTTCGAACAGTCATTGCGTCTTGATCCTGACAACGCCGATGTGCACAGCAATCTCGCGCAGGTGCTCGCAACTCAAGGCAAACTCACTCAGGCGATCTTTCATTACGAAGAGTCGTTGCGCCTCGATCCTGACAACGCCGACGCGCACAATGAACTCGGTGTGTTGTTAGCCAATCAGGGAAAGCTGGCGCAGGCGTTAGTGCACTTCGAGCAGGCAGTTCGGCTCAATCCAGCGCACGCGAATGCCCAAGAAAACCTCAAGCGGGCGCGTCAGAGATTGAAGTGATGAATAGTCCCATAGCAATCAAATAAAGAACCGATTGATCATCCACTGGGATGCCTGCGCTCCCGGTGGATGATCAATCGGTTCTTTGTTCTTAATGGCTGTAGGACTAAACGATTTTGTGGTTGTGCAATCTTGAGCCGCATTGGCAGCTCAAGATTGCACAACTGACAACTGACCACTACCGACAGTTTGCGCTACTCTTAGAACTTGAGCTTGAACCCAAACTGGAAGTTGCGTTGCAGATCTGCTCCGAAGTAGGCGGTCGAGTTGATCACGCCCGCGCCCCCGGCCGGATTGAGCCTGCCGCTACTGAAGCTGCCGATGAAACCATCGGGATTGCCCAGATTAACGTGATTGAAGAAGTTGACCGCCTCAAAACGGAATTCGCCTTCGACCCGCTCCGTGAAACGGAACTTCTTGAAGAGCGAGGCATCAGTGCGCCAGTAGCTGGGGCCGCGCAGGGCAAACCGCTTCTGGTTGCCGAAGGTGCCCACCGCCGGAGCGCTGAAGACGCTCAAGTCGGTGAAGTACACGATCGTCCCGTCGGGTCTGCGGGAAACACCGGTCTCGACATCGCCGCTGACATTCGGACGGTTAGTCCCGGTGTCGGAGATGCCGCTCGTGTCGAAGCCATTGTCGAATGGCAATCCGCTTTGGATTATCGTGTTAGAGTTGATCTGCCAGCCTCCAATCAACAGATCCGCCGCGCGCGAGAGGCCGCCGAGGTACTTC
Organism: Acidobacteriota bacterium; assembly: GCA_022614735.1. GTDB lineage: Bacteria > Acidobacteriota > Blastocatellia > RBC074 > RBC074 > JAKEHZ01. The sequence continues at coordinate 4,655 of JAKEHZ010000208.1, forward strand.
TTGCCCTTGCCGATAGGCAGTTCGTAGACCTGCGAGAACACAAAGTTGTGATCGCGCTGCCAGCCCGCCGGGCCGCGATTGAGGCCCGAATCGAAGACGAAATAACCCCCGTCTTCCTGAATCTGACGCTGGTAGGTGTAATGCAGTAGAACCGAGTAGCCATCCGAGAACCGCTTGTCCAGCTTTACCTGGAGCGAATCGTAGTGGTTGTCGGCGCAGTTGCAGAAGTATCTGAAGTCCTGTGTCCAGCCGAACTTCTGGAAGAGAGGCTTGAAGTCATTTCCGTTACGACCGGGGCGGAAGCCTGCGATGGGCACCTGATTAGGGCCAAAATCGGGGCCATCGCCGGCGAAGACGTGCGTGCCCTTGTTACCGACGTAAGCGGCTTCAAGCGTCATCTTGCTGTTCAACTGGTACTGTAAGGTGGCATTCCAGGCGTCCACGGTCGGTAGCCGTTGCTTGTCGGGCAGAACAAACGCGGAGACGCCGTTTGGCAGGAAGAATTGTCCGTTCGCGGGCAGCGAGGTGTTCACAAAAGCTGAACAGTCGCGTTCAGTTGTACTCCCGGCTCTAAATGGACACGTGTTGGGTGCCCGACTAAGGCCGAAATACTGGGTGAATGCTGGAGCGCCGTCTGCCAGGTTGAATGCCCGGTTGAAGTTGCCGTTGTTGACAGACTGGATCGCGAGAACAGGGAGGTTCTGCGTGACCGAGTGGCCGAAAACCGAGCCGAACACACCGATGTCGTAGCTGCGGCCATAGCCCGCGCGAACTACCACCTTGTCACTGACTTTGTAGGCCAGGCTCAGCCGCGGAGCAAAATTGATCGAATTCTCAATGTTCCCCTTAAGGTTGGTATCGCCGACACCGACGGTGCGGATCTGACCTGTATCCAGGCTGAGATAGCCGGCATTGCCTGCCTTGTTGATTGTCTGCGGGTTGATGATGTCGAGGCGCAGACCGTAGTTGACTGTCAGCTTCTGATTAACGCGCCAGGAATCCTGGCCGTAGTAGAAGTGCCGCCACTGCCGCTCACGTGCGTCAGTGTTGGTACTGATGTAGCGCCCAAGGTTCGAAACGTCGCCGAGGAGGAAGGTAGCCAGACCCAAACCGCCGGGTAGCGTCGGATGGCCGGTGCGGGCGTTCTCGAAGGAGAGCTCACCAGCGCGGTGAACATCGCTCGGCACGCGCAGGTTGTAGGCGCGACGCACGTCAACGCCGAACTTGAAGGTGTGGTTCCCGTGAAATTTCGATGTGTTGCTTACAAACTGGAGCTGGTTCTCGTCCTGATCGAGCGGGCAGTTGCAGCGGTTGACGCCGAGGCCCGAGCCGAAATTGGTGTCGGGGATGCCGCTGTTACCTTTGATAAAACCGGCGAACAGACCGGAGCTGAACGAGTCGAGGTTCAGCCCTCTGATACCAGCATCAGTCGCAGTGTTCTTGCCGAAATCGAACGGAAGCACGTTGACTTTATAACGGAAGAAACCGAAGCGGAAGTCCGTCACCAGAGTTGACGACCAGGTATAGTCAAAGCCGTAAGCGACACTCTGGGTGCGCACCTTCGAAGAGCCGCCGAGCGAGACCAACTCGGCGCCTCCGCCCTGACCGAAAGCCGTTGGGCCAATGCGTTGGAAGTCGGCGAAGCTGTAGCGCCCGAACATGGTCAGATTTTCGGTCGACTTGTAGTCGATGCGTACGTCGAAGCTGTCCTTATCGAAACCCTCGATGCCCGAAGCCACATAATTGTCTGCTGTTCCGTTCAAGCGCCCGGGCGCGTTCGGAAGCGGGATCAGGTTTAGCAAGTTGAGCGATTGCTGTGACAGGCGTGCGGTCGGAATCCTGTTGCCGGTGAATTGCGTGCGTGAGACCAAGTCCCCGGCAGCGTTGAAGACCGATGTCGCCGGGTCGAAGATGTTCACGCCATAGGCGCTCAAATCACCCGCGCGTGCTGCTGCAGTAGGCACCGTCAACAGCCTCGTGCCGCCGGTCTTGCTGCGCAGTCCGTCATAATCTCCGAAGAAGAAGAGCCTGTCCTTTATGATGCGCCCCCCGAGCGAGCCGCCGAATTGATTACGCAGCGTATCGGGGATGAACTTGCTGGTGAGGGGATCCGGCCGCGATTGCGAGAACGGATTGCGCGCCTGCAGCACGTCGTTCTGACGGAAGAGGAAGGCCGAACCGTGCAGATCGTTCGTTCCCGAGCGCGTCGAGACCGAAACGACACCGGCAATGGCTTGACCGAATTCGGCGTCATAGTTCTGCGATGTGATTTTGGTTTCGCCAATGGATTCAAAGTTCGGGTTGATGACGATGATGCCGAGAATCGGGTCGCGGTTCTCGGTTCCGTCAAGCTGATAACCCGTGCCGCTGAAGTGCTGGCCGTTGACCATGGTTTGCGTCGAGCCCTGCGGGTTTTCGCTCGCGGCGTGTTGCCATTGAAGTTGCTGCGTGCCGGGCGTGAGCAGAATGAATTTGGTGAAGTTGCGATCGAGAATGGGCAGGTCGGTGACCTGACGGGTCTCAAATGTTGTCGCAACGTCGGCACGGTCGGTCTTTAACAACGGCGCTTCAGCTGAAATCGTGACCTCTTCAGAGACCTGTCCTGCCTGCAACTGGATGTTGGATTCGGTAGCTCTGTCAACATTGACGACGACAGTGTCGACCACCACGGTTTTGAAACCGGAGGATTCGACTTTGATGCGGTAGGTTCCGGGGATTAAACGTGTTTGATTGAAATTTCCAGATTCATTGCTTTTTGTCGTCATCACCACGTTGGTGCCCGTGTTCGTGATCGTCACCGTCGCGCCCGCCACTGCAGCGCCCGACGGGTCGCTCACGGTCCCGAAGATACTGCCATACACCGCCTGGCCGAACGACACGGAAGCGAGTGCGAGGCAGAGCAGCAGGCTCAACGCGAACAGAGAGAACTTGTAGATTGCTCTCATAAGATTTTCCCTCCTGATCTTAACCAGCAATGCCAGGGATTGCGCAGCAACGCTGATAAGCCAGTCTTAATTTTGGTCGATTGTTTCTAATAAGGTTTGGCAATCGGAGGAATTAACAAAGCAAGTGTGGCAATTGCTTTGAGCATCGATTGCTTCACCCAAAGTCGGCGGTGAGCGCCTCGCTGCAAAATCTGTCGAATGCGCACACACCACTCATGATCCATTGATCAGGAACCTTGAATCATCCCAGCAAAGCAGTTTCAGTTTTTTTGATATGGCACAGTCAGCACCCTCTGAAGTCTTAACTTTATTCCACACATGGTGAAGATAGAGTCAGCCAGAGAATGGCGAATGGGGGTTATTGATTTGTTCCCAGCAGGTAGCCCCGTGTTTATATCCTTTAATAGCGTGTGAAGACATCTAATTTTTTATTTTTGATTTATCAATGTCCAAAAGAATAACTGGCTCTCGCTTGCTTTGGCAGTTACGACACGTATAATACGGTTAATACACTTACTGCCTTGTTATTCATTGTGTTAGCGAGGTTAAATTAACGTTACATGCGTATCGGTAACGTTGCCAAGTTCCATGTATATCGCCAGAGAAGAAAAACTCGAACAGTTGGACAAGATCCTGCAAGGGCGTACTTTGCACGGATCGGAAAACCTGCGTGCCTTCCTTCGTTTCATCGTCGATAAATCCATCGATAATCAGGATAGCCAGGTCAAGGAGTATGTCATCGCGACGGAAGTTTTTGGTCGTGCCAGAGATTTCGATCCGCGAATTGACTCGGTCGTGCGCGTACAGGCTGGAAGGCTCAGAGTGAAGCTCCAGGAATATTACACCACCGAAGGGAAAGACGACCAGGTCATCATCGATCTGCCAAAAGGCCAGTACATGCCCGTCTTCTCTTATGCTCAGCGAACGCATGAGCAGGGCGCTAATGGTGAGCATCTCTCTACTCAGCCTTTGGCTGGGGATGCTGTTCCTGGATCCGCGGTTTCAAGCGCAGCCACCTCATCTTCCGCAGTTCCTGGTTCGTCGAAGATAGGTTCGCCAGGCATAGCCGCAGATCATTTTTGGGCGGATGCGTTGCGCATCACCGAATCACGGTCCGCCTGGCAACGAATATGGGCTTTTCTCACGATTGCGGCTGTGCCGCTGGCGGTTTTATTCTTAGTCTTGACTCTCTTTTATCGTGCTAAGACGGCTGAGTTCTCAAAGCCGGCAGCTGTCGGGGCGCCTGGAGAGACGGAAGCGCTTGACCGGAATGAGATCGAACCATTGTGGGGAGGCTTGTTGCGTTCAACTGAACCGATTCTGGTGGTATACAGCAACACGCTCTTCCGAGGCACTGCCGAAGAGGGAATGAAGCTGCTCAAATCACTCGATGCGCCGGGCAGCAGTCTCGGTTCTCCCATCATCCCGCAAAGTGAAATCGAGGTGAGCAAGGAGCCAGTGATTGAACATTACACCGGAATAGGCGAAGTCATGGGCTCCTATTTACTCGGCGATTTCTTCGCCAAGATGCACCACGCTGCGCGTGTCAAACGCAGCTTGCTGCTGACATGGGAAGATATGAAGACTGAAAATATCGTAGTGCTCGGCTCACCGGCCGAGAACCTTTTTTTGCGCGACCTGCCGCAAAAACAGGATTTTATCTTCAAACCGAATTTGCCAAATCCTGACGATAACAGGAAAAAAGCCTTCGGCATCATCAATACCAGACCGCAGCCTGGTGAACAGCAATATTATTTAGCTAAACAGGGTGGCCCATCGCGCAGCCAGATCTCTGAAGATTACGCCGTAGTGAGTTTGCTGGAAGGGTTGAATGCAGAAAATCGTTTGCTCATTCTCGCCGGCATTACGACCCTCGGGACTCAAGCATCTGTTGAGTATGTGACCAAACCCGATTACATCCGCGACCTGATCAAGCACCTCAACACAGCGTCTGCGGGAAAGGCACCGAGGTTGCCGGCGAATTATCAGGTGTTGGTGAAGGTGAAGGTGAATGGAGGTGTGCCAGTGCAGGTTTCCTACGTCACTCACCAC
>JAKEHZ010000209.1 GCA_022614735.1 Acidobacteriota bacterium
AGGGTCAAGCCGGTCGGTTGAAAAATTCAACAGATAGTTTAAATTAAAGGTGTAACTATTACTTCAGGTGACCGGTTTAACCATCACTTTAGCGAAGCGCTCTAAAGCTGCTGATTTTTCACGTCTTTAGTTTGAGTTTCGTTGGTTGACCTGTGATCCTGAGTTGGATTTATCTCTGATATAGAGGCAATTTTAAAGTGGCGCGTGATGCTTATTCCTTCATAATTCCTCTCGGTCTGTTAGGTGGATTGTGTTTATTGCTCGGTTGGTGGCTCGTTCCGGTATTCTTCTTTTTCGCATTTTTCTTCTTGCTGCTGGCTCTTTTTGTCGCATTCTTTTTTCGCGATCCCGAGCGTGAGGTTCCAACGGATGAAAAACTCGTTGTCTCTCCGGCCGATGGTCACGTTGTTGTCATTAAACCATTCAAGATTCAGGATGGGCCGCAGGATGGGCCGCAGGAAGGAAATGCAGGGACACTCGTCAGCATCTTTCTCTCAATTTTCGACGTCCATATTAACCGGTCTCCCCTCGCCGGCAGGATTGTCAGCACCAATTACCGTAAGGGCAAGTTTCTGATCGCCACCAAACAAAAAGCTTCTCTCGAAAATGAGCAGAATGTGATAACAGTCCAAAACGAATACACAAAAGTGGTTTTTAAGCAGATTGCCGGTTTGATCGCGCGCCGTATAGTTTTCTGGAAGCAGGCAGGAGATCAAGTGCAGCTCGGAGAAAGAATTGGGTTGATTAGATTCGGATCGCGTGTGGACATCATTTTGCCCTCACAAGTAACTGTTCTGGTGAAGAAAGGTGAGCACGTCAAAGGAGGAATTTCGATCATCGGAAAGGTAGAGATATGAGTGACGAGCGGGAAGAAACTCAGGCAAATCCGCAACGACGTGGGATTCGGCGTGGGATTTATATCATTCCCAGTGCTTTCACGATCGGTAATATACTCTGCGGTTTCTACGCTGTAATCAATTCCGTAAAAGGCTATCAAGCGCTCTCTGACACAGCGCACGCTGCGCAATTATTCGATAATGCAGCGCGTGCCATAGGGTTTGCTGTACTGCTCGATAGTCTTGACGGAAGAATTGCCCGAATGACCAAGACAACCAGTGAGTTTGGTGTCGAACTTGATAGCATAGCCGACGTTCTATCTTTTGGAATCGCACCCGCTGTCCTCGCATATACATGGGGATACGGGTCGACACACGGACTTGAGCGCCTCGCCTGGGGCGTCTCTTTCTTCTTTCTTATCTGCGGAGCGTTGCGTTTGGCGCGGTTCAACGTCACGGCCCGAGCCCCACGATTTTCAATTGGTGGAAACACGCCGAAATTGGATAAAAGATATTTCGTGGGACTACCGATCCCCGCCGCTGCCGGTATGCTTGCAGCTGTTATCCATTTTGTTCCGCAACCTATTCCATCTTATGACTTTAACCAGGCTCAGTTTTATAGCTGGATATTGTTAGTCGCGATCGCGATTCTGGCCATATTAATGGTGAGCACTATTCGGTATGCAAGCTTTAAAAACTTCGCCCTGAGAAGCAATAAGCCTTTTATTACTCTCCCACTGCTATCTCTTCTCGTCGCGGGAATATGGTTCTACTCGCATTGGGTGCTTTTGGTTCTTGCCACAGTCTATGTTTCACACGGCCCGCTCTTGAAGCTATGGGGTCTCATCAATCGTCTACGACGACCTCTGCATAAAGTTGATGACGCGGCCACTTCATCATTCGAAAATTGACTGTCAGAAGAATCACGAGGTCCTACGCACTTGTTCAGGATCAAAGTTCCCAGCGCACCCCTTATGAAAGGGGAGCGAATTCGACAAACTGAGGAAACCATGCAGCGGTTTTAAATCTACGCCGACGAAACCCAATATTGTTACTGATCACACTCTCGCGTATACTCCAGCTTACAGCCTGAGCCACATATAGAATTACATATTCCGGGGGAGTGACTCTTGTCAAAGTCTTTTGAACTCGTTGTCATACTTGATTTTGGCGGACAATACACACAACTCATCGCCCGCCGAATTCGCGAGCTCGGCGTTTACTGCGAAATTCACCCGTTCAACACACCGCTAAAAGTAATTCGCGACCTGAGACCCAGAGGGATAGTCCTCTCTGGTGGACCCAGCTCGGTCTACGAGAATGGCGCCCCTCATTGCGAGCCAGGGGTATTGGAAATCGGGGTACCGGTGCTTGGTATATGTTATGGGCTTCAACTTCTCGCCTATTTCCTGGGAGGCAGGGTTGAGCCATCGCTCCGCCGCGAATATGGCGCCGCACAGGTCAGATTGTCGGCCGAAAGTCGATTATTGTCAGGCCTGCCCGCAATATTTCCAGTCTGGATGAGTCATGGTGATCAGGTGACTGAAGCACCTCCGGGCTTTCATGTGGTTGCCGAAACTGAAAGTGCTCTCGCCACTGTCGAGAATGTCGAGCGCAGACTCTATGGGCTACAATTTCACCCTGAGGTTGCACACACTCCCGATGGCAAGAAGATACTTGATAACTTCCTTCGGGTAATCTGCGGATGCTCCGGTGACTGGTCTGCGTCATCATTCATTGAAGCAGCAATTGAACGAATCAAAGATCAGATAGGTAATGGAAGAGCTGTGTGCGGGCTTTCAGGTGGAGTTGATTCGGCTGTAGCGGCTGCACTCGTCGCTCGTGCAATCGGTGACAGGCTGACGTGTATCTTTGTCGATAACGGGCTGCTCAGGAAAGATGAATTCAAGAAGGTACTGAAGTCTTTCAATGATTTCGGGAGACTGAATGTCAAAGGAGTGGCCGCGGGAGAAAGGTTTCTCACAGCGCTTAAAGGAGAGTCGGATCCGGAGCGCAAACGAAAGATCATTGGATACGAATTCATTGATGTCTTTCAAGAGGAAGCCGCAAAGCTGGGGAAAATTGATTTTCTGGTACAGGGAACCCTCTATCCCGATGTTATTGAGTCACAGTCTGTCAAGGGGCCCTCGGCAGTTATTAAATCTCATCATAACGTGGGCGGACTTCCCGAAAAGATGCATTTGCGTTTGGTTGAGCCCCTGCGTGAACTATTCAAAGATGAAGTGCGCAATGTAGGCCGAGAATTGAACCTCCCTGCCAGCCTGATTGAACGACAACCATTCCCGGGCCCGGGTCTGGCTGTGAGAATTATCGGTCCCGTCGATGAAGACAGGGTTAGGCTGCTACAAGAGTCTGATAACGTCGTGGAAGAAGAGATTGCTCGTGCTGGGTTGCAGAATAAGCTATGGCAGTCATTTGCAGTGCTGCTGCCAATCCAGACAGTCGGGGTGATGGGAGACCAGAGAACATATGAACGGGTAATCGCGATCAGAGCAGTCGAGAGTCTTGATGGAATGACGGCTGATTGGGCGAGATTGCCTTATGAGGTCCTCGAGCGAATCAGCCGCAGAATAGTCAGCGAGATCAGTGGTATCAATCGGGTAGTCTATGACATCAGTTCAAAGCCGCCAAGCACCATTGAATGGGAATAACTGAATGCTTTAAGAAGACAATTATGTATGCTTAACGGTTAAGCGTTGGGTTTAATCGTCTTAAATTAAACAACTGCTTGCTTATGAGTGAAAATAAACAGTTTGTTCATCTTCACCTGCACACTGATTATAGTTTGCTGGATGGAGCAATAAAGATAGGGCCATTGGCTAAGCGCGCAACTGAGCTGAAGATGCCGGCTGTTGCGATCACAGATCACGGCAATCTCTATGGCGCACTCTCCTTTTATCACAAGATGCGAGCGGAGGGGATTAAACCAATTATTGGGATCGAGGCATACATCTCACACGGGAGCCGCCATGATAGAGGTACACTAAACCTGCAACCAGGCCAACGCGCAACCAATCACATAGTTCTGCTGGCAAAAGACCTGAAGGGATACCATAACCTCGTCAAACTTTCCTCCTTCGCCTACATAGAGGGTTTTTGGAGGAAACCGCGAATTGATCGTGAATTGTTGGCCCAATATTCCGATGGGATTATCGGGCTTTCAGCATGCATCAGTGGAGTCCCACCATCATTGCTGCTCAGAGACAAATTCGATGAAGCTGCCAGAGCATCGCTTGAGTTTCAAGAAATCCTGGGCAAAGGGAATTTTTATCTTGAGATACAAGAGCACGGTCTTGATGCGCAGAAACGTATACGCAAGCCCATGGTCGAGTTATCCAGGAAGACCGGTATTCCATTGGTGGCTACCAACGACTCGCACTATCTGATGGCCACCGATGTTAAAGCGCACGACACTCTGCTCTGCATCGGCACGGGAAAAACAATTAATGACCCGAACCGCCTCACCTATGGTTCGCCAAAGTATTACTTTCGTAGTGCTGAAGAGATGTGGGAGACCTTTGGAGAAGAGCCTGAACTTCTGCTCCGGACGATGGAGATTGCGGAGAAATGCGCTCTGGAGTTTCCAAAGACCATTGACCAGGTCCCCATCTATCCGGTCCCGGACGGCTATACGGTTGATAGTTATTTTGAGAAAGTCACAAGAGATGGATTCGAAGAGAGACTTCGCGAAGTTTGGCAGCACCTACAAATGACAGGATCATTACGCCATCCTATAGTTAAATATCAAGATCGACTCACTCTTGAAATTGAGACTATCAAGCGCATGGGTTATTCTGGATATTTCTTGATCGTCTGGGATTTCATTCGATATGCCAGAAATAAAGGAATTCCCGTGGGACCTGGCAGAGGGTCTGTGGCTGGCAGCATCGTGGCCTATTGTCTGAAGATAACCGATATCGACCCGATTCAGTATGACTTGCTTTTTGAGCGCTTTCTCAATCCCGAACGCGTAACGATGCCTGACATCGATGTGGATTTTTGTGTGCGTGGACGTGCAGATGTGATCAACTATGTTAGTGATCTTTATGGCAGGCAGAACGTCTCACAGATAATTACTTTCGGTACGATGGCCTCTCGCGCGGTAATCAAGGATGTTGGACGCGCGCTGGAGATGCCATATGCAGATGTCGAGAAGGTCGCCAAAATGATTCCCCCTCCAGTGCGTGGCCGTAATGTCTCTATCGATGATGCCATCAAACAGAATCCAGACTTAAAGCAACTTATAGAAAATAACGGGCAAGTAGCTGAATTGGTTGAGATTGCGCGTAAGTTAGAAGGTTGTGCGAGACACACCTCGGTACACGCGGCCGGAGTGGTCATATCGCCCAGGCCAATCTATGAACTGGTTCCGGTTTGTAAAAGCCAAAATGATGAATTGACGACCCAGTTTGTCATGTCTGATCTCGAGAAGACCGGCATGCTAAAAATGGACTTTTTGGCTCTCACTACTCTAACCATTATTGAGGACTGTCTGAAATCGATTGAACGCGAGACCGGTCAGCGGCCAGACTTGGCACAAATTCAATTGGACGACGAAAAGACACTCAAGCTATTTGCAGATGGTTTGCTGAATGCAGTCTTTCAATTTGAGAGTTCCGGAATGGTGGAAATCTGCCGCAAGTTCAAGCCTGAGGGCTTGGAGGATTTGTCGGCCCTCAATGCGCTCTATCGTCCTGGACCGCTCGACGGTGGTATGGTCGAAGATTATATAGACCGCCGTCACGGAAGGAAAAAGGTGCTCTACATAGTGCCCCAGATGAGAGAGATTCTCGAAAATACCTACGGAATCCTGGTCTACCAGGAGCAAATCATGGAACTCGCTCAAAAATTGGCAGGATATACACTCGGCGAAGCTGATCTCATGCGGCGTGCAATGGGGAAAAAGAAGAAGGAGGAGATGGCCCTTCATGAGGAGAAGTTTATCAGAGGAGCAGTTGAGCGAGAAATTCCCGAGGAGAAGGCGAGGCGTATTTTCACTTTGATGGCCCAGTTTGCTGATTATGGCTTCAACCGTTCACACTCATTCGCTTATGCCTATCTCGCATATCAAACTGCCTACTTGAAAACGCATTACCCCACGCATTTTTATGCCGCAGTGCTTTCAAATGAAATTACGAATACTGAAAAGGTGGCAAGATATGTGAGCGAGATGAAAGCCTTCGGCATTGAATTGCTGCCTCCTGACATAAACTCGAGTCATGAGGGCTTCACGCCCGTCGGCGATGCTATTCGCTTCGGGTTGGCAGCGATAAAAGGTCTCGGATCCACAGCCGTTCAGATGATCGTAGAGGCTCGCGGAGATGGCGGTAAATTCCGCTCTATCTTTGATTTTGCTGAACGGGTCGATCAGCGCGCCGTAAATAGACGGGTTCTGGAGTCTTTGACTAAAGCCGGGGCTTTCGATTTAATCTGCTCTCACCGTGCTTCATTGATGGCAGTTCTTGATAGAGCTATTGAATTTGGAGCGAAAGCGCAAAGGGATAAAATTTCCGGTCAGGCTGGATTATTTGCGTCTATGGGCCAATCAACTGATATCGAGATCGATGAGCCTCAAATACCACCTGTGCAACATTGGAACCGTAGGGAGTTGCTAACCTATGAAAAAGATGCGCTGGGATTTTACGTTAGCGGCCACCCTCTGGAAGATTATGCAGATTCGATCCGCGGTTTGGCACAGGTAGATAGTGGGACCATAGTCGAAGCTAAACATGGCGATCATGTTGCTATGGCTGGTATCGTTGTCGATCTGAACTTCAGAACCACCAAGAGAGGAGACCGTTTTGCGCTATTTCGGCTGGAAGATCAATTTGGCTCGGTCAAGATCGTGTGCTGGCCGGAACAGTTCAATCGCTACAAGAACGTCATCCAACCTGACGTGGCTATCCTCGTTAAGGGTCGTCTGGAACTTTCAGATGAAGGAATAGCGACGATAATCGCTCAAGAGATCCAACAACTGGAGAGCGCGCGCGTTAATGCTGCCAGGGCAATAATCGTGAAACTGGCGGAGAATTCTGCCACTAACCGGAATCTAAAGGCTTTCAATGAAATTGTCATCTCAAATCCTGGTAATACCCCCGTCTTCTTCGAGTTGACAACTGATGATGGCATTGTGGTTCAGCTGAGACCCAATAATCATCTTCGGTTAAACCTATCCCGGGAACTAGTTGAAAAAATCGAACATATATCGGACTCTTGGAAAGTAGAGTATAGCGTAAATAACTAGGCAAGGGCGGTACCACCTGCTTTAAAATAGTAACTGCTCAGCCTCATCGCCGCGTCAGCAGCGATGAGGCTGAGCAGTTACTTTAGATATTAGGTAAAGCGATGAATCTTGTTAAAAGTGAACGAACGAATGCTGAGCCGATGGAACGCGTTGCCTTGGCCAGGCACGATCGGCGACCATATTCTTTGGACTTCATACAACGAATCTTTAGTGATTTCTATGAGCTTCACGGGGATCGCAAATATAGAGATGATCCGGCCATCGTTGGGGGGGTTGCCAAATTGAACGGCCGACCTGTTGCTATCATCGCTCACCAGAAGGGAAGAGATATTGGTGAAAGGCAGAAGAGAAGCTTTGGGATGCCAAAACCTGATGGTTATCGGAAAGCCCTGCGAATAATGAAATTGGCAGAAAAATTTAACCGGCCGATCTTGACGTTTATCGACACCCCTGGAGCCTACCCGGGGATTGATGGTGAAGAGCGCGGTCAGGCTGAAGCAATAGCCGTCAATCTACGCGAAATGTCTCGTCTCCGAGTTCCTATTATCGTAACCATTACGGGTGAGGGGGGATCGGGTGGTGCTCTGGCCATCGGTGTGGGGGATGTCATCAATATATTGGAGAATGGCATCTATTCTGTCATATCTCCCGAAGGATGCGCCGCCATCTTATGGAAGGATGCCGCCATGGCCCCTCAAGCAGCCGAAAGCCTCAGATTGACTGCCAATGACCTTCTGAAGAGTAAAGTCGTGGACAATATCATCTCAGAGCCGGCGGGTGGGGCGCAAAATGACTGGGATAAAGCTTCCGATCTGCTGGCAAAAGCCTTGATCGATTCTTTGCAAAAGTTCGAATCTATCTCTGTAGAGGAACTGCTTGTGAGAAGATTTAATAAGTTTAGGGGAATGGGTGTTTTTGAGATGAATGGAGGGAGCTAGATGTGATTGTCGGCGCGCCGACAATCACATCTAAGTGATCTATTTAGAATGGTATTTCCTCGTCAGGGCGGCCTGCAGAATTGACATCGTCATCATTTTGTCCTGACGGCTGTTGAAATGGGGCGCCAGGCGCACCCTCTCCGCGTGGACTCAGAAAATGGATCTCGGTTGCAGTTACTTCGAGCGATTGGCGGCGGGCGCCATCTCTGTCAGTATACTCTTCCTGTCTCAGCCTGCCTTCAACATATACCTGTCTGCCTTTTGACAGATATTGGTTAGCGAGTTCAGCCTGCCGACCCCAAGCGGCAACTCGAAACCAGGTTGTCACATCCTGTGCCTCTCCGGCACGATCTTTACGTTTCTCCGTTGTTGCTATTGAGAAATTACAGACTGCTGTACCCTGTGGCGTATATCTGATTTCGGGGTCTCTACCCAAATATCCCACGATCACTATTTTGTTAAATGATGCCATTTTATCTCCTTTGATTTGTATCAGTGAGTGTTCAAAGCAATTCCCATATCCGTGATTGCTACATGGGACGCTGTCTATTTTGGGGTGGCAGAGCTGAAGATGTTGAAGATACTTCTCCCAATCTGCTCAATTCATTTCTGGCAGTACTCGCTTCCGTCGAATTCGGAAATTGGTTTATGACGGATTTTAAAATGGTTACCCCTTCATTACGCCGTTCCAGATGCAGTAGTGTGATCCCCTTTTTGAGCAGAGCCTGGGTGGCTTTATCCCCCTTTGGAAATTCGGATAGGATACGATCATATTCTCGTATGGCTTCATTGTGCCTATCCAGAGAGAAGAGGCTCTCTGCAATCCAGAAAATTGCATCATCGATATCTTCGCCCTGACTCTGAGAATTCAGATATGCTCTGAAGAAGGAGATAGCTGATTCGTAGTTGCCTTTGTTGTATTGACTATATGCGGTTGCAAAGAGACTTTCAGGACTATTTTGCGTTGTTGATGGGTCAGCCACTCTCTCCGATCTCTCCTTTGATTCCAACTTCTGCTGAAATTCCTGGATTGATTGTCTGAGAGTGCTCATCTGTTGGCTAAGACTGGATAGGTTTTGATTCTGTCTCGATAGATGTTCAGAGATCTTCTGAAGCTGAACAGAAGTTCCTGCTAAATTACTACTATGGAATGACTGCACATTCTTCAACGAATCTTCGACTGAAGATATTTCTCGGACCGTTGTGTCCGTATTTTCGGATATTTTCTGCAACGATGCCGCGGACTGTCCCTGCCACTTGTCGAATGATTCTTGTAGATCACGGACCTGGCGCTGAAGGACTAAAACCTCGCCCTGTAATTTAATGATTAACTCTTTTTCTCCGCTGGTAGGGGATATTGCTCCAATAATCAGCAGAAGGCTTGCGGCAAGGAATATTGGTTTGTACTGCTGCATAGGACTTTTTCCTTCCTCCTTATGGCTTTGATAGATGGTAACGTTTTGTTATGGTCAACAATATGAGGAGTATAAGCCCAATAGATTGTTACGTAAATGAATTTCTGATAAATAGTTTTGCGTTAATAGAATAAAAAGAATAGATTGTAAATGACAAGGCGTATTGCTTGTTGTTTTTATCGGCTCAAATCGTAAACTCCGATCTGGAGATTGATAATATAATGCAATACATTAAATGTATTACTTAAGTTGATCCGATTATTTCGCTGAAAATAAAGGATTGAGTGGTGACTCCATGTTGAGATTTCTGAACATTTCCAATCTGGCGGTCATAGACACATTACAGGTTGAATTTAGACCTGGGCTGAATGTCCTGAGTGGTGAAACCGGCTCAGGCAAGTCAATCATCATTGATGCACTAGGGCTCTTACTTGGGGAGCGGGCTTCACCGGATCTGATACGAACCGGCAGTGAGCGTGCATTTGTCGAAGGGGTTTTCGAAACCGATAAAAATAGACCGCTGTTAGAGCTTATATCTCAATCCGGGTTCGATGCAGACGAGGGCGACCTCATAATCAGAAGAGAGCTGGGGATTAATGGAAGAGGGCGGATTTTTGTCAATAACTGCTCGGCCAATCTTAGCTTTCTCAAAGCGGTCCAGCCTCATTTATTAGATCTGCACGGACAGGGTGATCAGCAGAGTCTTCTCTCGTCTGATGTACATCTGAATCTGCTCGATACTTTTGCAAATTCGACTCAAACTCGTCGAAGGACTTCACAGGCATATGATGCTCTATTGAAGGTTATCAAAGAACTTGAGGATTCAAAAAAATCTGAGTCGGAGAGATTGCGGGAACTCGACATGGTCGAGTTTCAAGTAAATGAGATTGAGCAGGCGAAATTGGTAGCTAATGAGGATGTAGATTTAGAGGCTGAGAGAAGATTGCTTGCTAATGCTGAGAAACTAGCAGTTCTGTGTGCGGAAACCTATGGTCTGATTTATGAAGACGAGAAATCCGTTCTGACACGCTTAGGGACGGCTCAGCGGCGTCTGAGTGAGCTTGTCGAACTAGACTCCAGCTTTGCTACTTCTCTGGAGCAGCTGATTTCAGCGAAGCATATTCTTGATGATACTGCCTCATTTATTAGAGACTATGCTGAGGGCATTCAGGCTTCACCAGAGCGGCTTAAATTCGTGGAAGACCGTCTCGTCGAGCTGGATCGATTGAAACGTAAGTTTGGTAAATCGATCGAAGACGTACTGGAAACTAAAATCAACCTGATTGGACAGCGTGATTCTTTGTTGCGCAGCGAGGAACGGGCTGAACAATTGGAACAACTGCTCAGACAGACGATTGAGGAGTACCAACATTGTGCGGGCGAGTTAAGTGAGTTGAGACTCTCCGCCTCTCGGAAGTTCGAGCGTACACTGAGCAGAGAATTTGCGGATGTCGCACTTAACACTGCTCGCTTCTCGGTTCGGTTTAGTGAGACTCCAAACAATCAACTCGCAGATAGATTGGATGCGGTCTCCAAACTGAGGGCAGGAGTTCTAAGACGTGATGGCAAAGAACAGATAGAATTCTACTTTTCTGCAAATCTTGGCGAAGATTTGAAACCAATAAGCTCGGTAGCCTCTGGCGGAGAGTTATCTCGCCTGATGCTTGTACTTAAAACTATTATCGCCCCCTCTCAGTTTCCAAGGACTTTGATCTTCGATGAGATTGACGCGGGAATTGGCGGAAAGGTGGCGGATGCTGTGGGACAGAGGCTGAAGCGTCTTGCAGAGACTAATCAGGTGCTTTGTGTGACTCATCAATCACAGATCGCCCGCTATGCGGATGCCCATTTTCAAGTGTTCAAAGATATTGTGGGCGGCAGATCACTAACAGGAGTAGTTGAATTAGATAAGGAAGGACGAATAGAAGAGCTCGCCCGAATGATTGGAGGGGCAGAAGTAACCCAATCTGCCAGAAAACACGCAAAAGAGCTGCTCAAAACTCCGTGACGACGACCGAGGGGAAAACGTGGGACATACTTAATGAAGACTATTCGGAAATTCTAGGATGAATTGATTGATCTGTTTGATGCAATAATCTTGTGGATGGGATACAGTTGGTATATAACAAGTCTGATTTTCGACCGGGAACAGCCACCTAAAGTTTAATGATATTAAATCATTGCTGCTGGCGACATTAGTTGATATATGAAGAAGAAGTTCTATCTCGAGACATATGGGTGTCAGATGAATGTGCATGACAGCGAGAAGGCGTCGTTTGCCTTGTCAGCTGCGGGCTATGAACCCACATCTGACCCTGTTGATGCAGATCTGATCCTGCTCAACACCTGTATGGTGAGGGAGAAGGCGGCGCGCAAGGTCTATGCCAGAATAGGCGAGATAAAGAATCGATCTCTTCGCAACATCGAGAAGGATAGCCTTCCCATCTTTGGTGTGATGGGATGTGTAGCACAGGCTGAAGCCGATCGCTTATTTGAACGCAGTCGCGATATCAAGTTGGTTCTGGGTACACAGGCAATAGCCAGGCTCCCTAAATTGATGGAACAACTCGAAGGGGGATTCCCGCGGGCGATTGATGTTCGTTTGAGCAAGGAAGCAGAGTTCTTCGAGTTGGACTGTAACGTTCGTCAAACGAAGCATATAGCTTATATTACAATTACGGAGGGCTGCAACAAGTTCTGCTCTTTTTGCATTGTGCCGTTTACACGTGGGCGTGAGCGTAGTCGACCTGCGGACCGTATTGTTGCGGAGGCAACAGGTCTCGGAAGGATTGGATATCAGGAAGTGCAGTTATTGGGACAGAATGTTAATAGTTATGGATTGAGCGGGCGCTATCATGGCAATCTAGACAGTTTAATTGATGAGATCGATGAAAGAGATAATGGAGAGATAACCTTTGCCAGATTACTTGAAAGAGTTGCGACTGAGAGCGGAGTACCACGAATTAAATTTACAACTTCATATCCCAGAGATTTTGACGAGAAGATCGTCAACGTTATCGACGATCACCAGAATCTATGTGAATGGATTCATCTACCTGCTCAATCTGGAAGCGATAGGGTGCTGCGCGCAATGAGACGCGGCTATTCTCGCAATGATTATACGGAAAAAATAGCGGCAATTAAGCGAGCAAGAAAGGATTTTGCTATCACTGGAGATATGATAGTAGGGTTTCCCGGGGAGACAGAAGAAGACTTCAGTGAGACGATGAGCCTTATTGTTGAGGTCGAGTATGACGGGTTATATATTTTCAAGTACTCACCCAGACCTCGAACACCGGCTGCCGCCTATCCGGATTCAATTCCTGAAGAGGTAAAAATTGACAGATTCCTGAGGCTTCAGGAATTACAGGACCATGTGCAAAAGAGCAGATATAGCAGATATTTGGGACGCTCTGTTGAGGTGTTGGTTGAGGGGAAGAGCTTACGTTCTGCCTCTGACCTTTCAGGTCACACTCGGTGTCACAAAGTCGTAAATTTTCCGGGCAGTGAAGATATTATTGGTAAAGTAGTTGATGTCAAAATTACGGATGCGAAGCAACACAGTCTTTATGGAACATTGATTGAAGAGTAGCTTTAATGTTTTCCACGCAAGGCGTGGTTTTTAAAGAGGTTAATAATCAAATGGAAAAGGAAGTCAAAGTTCGAGGGCTGCTCGTTGATCCGACAACAAACTCACCCATCGTTCTTTTGAAGGATGTCGGAAGTGAGGCGATGTTGCCGATCTGGGTGGGTCCATATGAGGCAAATTCCATTGCTTCAGAAATTGAGAAGATGGCTCCTCAGCGTCCTATGACACATGACCTTCTGCGTAATGTGATAAATCAGATGGGGGGAGTAGTGCGTCGCGTTATAGTCACAGATTTGCGAGATAACACATTCTACGCTGTCATTGAGATTGTGACCGGTGATCGTGTAGTTTTCCTGGACTCCCGGCCCAGTGATGCTATCGCTTTGGCTCTCCGCGTCGATTGCCCCATATTTATCCGCGAAGAGGTTCTTGAATCGTCCCGTATTGACGAAGCTGCCAGGGTAGCTGATGAAGATGATAGTGATGAAGAAGTTGAGTGGCCTGAGGAAATAGATGACGTCCCCGATTACAAAATATAGAATTCAAAGAGGTTTTTTATATCCCAGATTTAATATTTACATAAGCTTTGCCTCTTCGCCTGCTCAGCTGCGCCAGTTGTTATCGGCGGTGCATTCATGGAGGGTGGATTGCCCGGTATAAAGATTGCAATCGCAAATCAGAAAGGTGGTGTAGGGAAGACAACCACTGCGATCAACCTCTCTGCCGCTCTTGCTCAGAAGGGAAAAAAGGTTCTACTTGTCGATCTTGATCCTCAGGCCAACAGTACAATCTCCTTTTTGGATCTTCAGGAATTTGACCTGTCAATCTACGATATGTTGATTGAATCAGATGTTCATTTTGATGACGTTGTTAAAAAAACCAAGATCGAAAACCTGGATCTTCTTCCTTCCCGCCTAAATCTGGCAAAACTCGAGGGGAAGCTGATTGGCGAACTCGATGCACCCTTTCGATTAAAGGATAAAATCGACCCGGTATGTGTGCATTATGACGTGACGATAATCGATACCCCGCCGACCTTGGGTCTGATAACGGTCAATGCCTTGGTCTCCGCTACACATCTGATTATTCCAATACAATCGTCCTACTTTGCTCTTGAAGGGACAGATGATTTGCTGGAAACGATTGAAAGAATCAAAGCCAGGCCCAACCCGCAACTTGAAGTCTTGGGTGTAGTCGTGACACTGCACGACCGCCGCACCACGCTCTCACGTGATATTCATGATCAGATTTGTCAGGTCTTTGGCGACAAGGTCTTTGAAACAACGATATCAAAGTCAGTGAGACTTGAAGAGAGTCCTGCATATAGAGAATCAATATTCACCTTTGCGCCCGCCTCAAGCGGCGCAATTGAGTACGCCAATTTATGTGATGAGGTAATACGCCGTGCCTACTAAACGTGGTTTACCAGCTACCTTGAAGATGCGACACGACCGTCACTATGTTGAAGAATTGTCATCGCTGCGAGGGGCGCCCATTGGTCAAATGATCGCTATTGATCGACTGGAGCCCAATCCACAACAACCCCGTGTCGAATTCGGAGATATGGATGAATTGATCGCTTCGATCAAAGAGAAGGGAGTGCTTGAGCCCCTGCTCGTTCGCCCCTCACAGGTTGGTGGTCGTTATATGATCATCTCCGGCGAGAGACGGTACCGTGCGGCGAGAGACGCAGGGTTGAGAGAAGTTCCATGTATTGAGATGGACGTCGATGAGAGGGGGGTTGCGGAGATCGCGCTGATTGAAAATTTGCAGCGGAAAGACCTCACACCTTTCGAAGAAGCGGAGGGGTTGTTAGTTTTCGTCGAACGCTTCGGTTATACGCACGAAGATATAGCTCGCAAGATAGGTAAATCACGAACAACGGTAACTGAGGCTCTGACGATTGCCGCGATGCCGGCTGAGGTCAAAGAAAAATGTCAGCGCGCCGACATCTTATCCAAGAGATTATTGTTGGAGGTCGCAAGACAGCCAACTCCGGATACGATGAGTGAATTTATTGATCGTATAGCGGAGCAGGGAATGACCAGGGATGAGGTGCGAAAAGCGCGTAAAAACAAACAGAACCGACCACAACCTTTTGTGTATCGTTACACCTCACCAAATCGTGATTTCACTCTCGAGATTAAATTCCGGCGATCCTCGATCGCAAATGGAGAGTTAATAGAAGCAATAGAGTCTGTCCTCGGTGAGATAAGACGCCCAAAGACATGAAGTTGGAATTTAAGCTGACTTACGTTTCTGTTCCGTATTGTATTTCTTCCTGAGGCTGCGCGCCCATTTGTCTATATATGGCTGCAGTGGTTTGAACAGCCGTCCTCTCCAACCGCTCTGCTTATCTCTCCAGGCCTTATGATATTGCTCAACATAGGAACGGATCGCGCTCTCGTATTGATGCTTCTTTATTCCGTGCGATAAAGTTAGGAAGTAATGCTGAGCTTGAAGTGAGAGCACCAGATAAGCGAGATTCGGTTTGAAATTCAGACGCCCCGCCAAACGCTTGAAAAAACCATCTCTCGGTAAAAGCATAGTCAATGCGATTTCACAGAAGGGTTGAATATTACCCTGGCGTGGATGATAGAGCCCCGGTAACTCTGAAACATTTTGTAAGGGCATTCTGCTATCAGGGACGATACGATCGACCAGAACAATCCGGTTCAGCCCCCGGATATGCTCCCTGGGAACCATCTCCAGGACGCTTTGAATGGTCTCCTCCGTTTTTTTTGGTGGCTTGATGGAAGCTTGGTTCTCAATTTTGATCGACATTTACATACCTCAGTAGGTTATTAGCTCCTCTTCAAAAATTGCTCTTCGAGTTGGTTCAGTCTATCTTTCAAGGCCTTTATCTCTCTCTGAAGTTGAGGCAATTGAGCAAAGATAGCCGATGACTTCAACCAGTTACGATTATCGATAGCGGGATATCCGGATATAACTTTATCAGGCTCGACGGAATTTGGAATACCTGTTTGCGCTGTGGCAACTACTCTATCGCCGATTTTCAGATGACCGGCCGCGCCAACCTGCCCACCTAGAATGACTTCATCGCCAACTTGTGTGCTTCCAGCAAGACCAACCTGAGCGCATAAAAGTGAGTTCTGCCCGACAGTCGAACCATGGCCAATCTGAACCAGATTGTCAATCTTGGTTCCTTTCCCGATATTGGTAGCTCCGATTGTTGCCCGATCAATAATGCTTCCAGAGCCTATCTCAACATCATCCTCAATGATCACGATCCCCGTTTGAGGGATTTTAAACCAGGAATTATCGGAATGCTTGGCATAACCGAAACCATCGCTGCCGATTACGACATCGTTTTGTAGTATGACACGAGATCCGACTATACATCTTTCTCTGATAATACAATGGGAATGAATGAAGGAGTGATCACCTATCTCTGCCTCGGGATATATCGTACAGTGAGAAAGAATAGTGACATTGTTCCCAATTTTAACCTTATCTCCGATAACGGAGAATGGGCCAATGGTGACCTTTTCGCCGATAATGGCAGATGGAGAGACTAACGCATACTTGTTTATGCCAGTATCAAATTGGATTTTATTGTGAAATAACGACAGGGCCTGCGCAAAAGCAAGGTAGGGTTGAGGAGAGATAAGTCCTGATTGACCCTCGAGCAAATTATTTGGATCGTCAGTGATGATGGCCGCAGCTTGAGTGGAAGCAAGGAATCGACGGTATTTTCTATTACTCAGAAAGGTGAGCTGGTTGGCTTGTGCACTATCAATAGGGGCAAGGCCGGTTATCTCAATCTCCGGATTACCAACGATCTGGCAGTTGATAAATAGAGCGATCTCACCAAGTTTCATAGTTGACACGCAATAAAGGATTACTTACAATTTAATAACCTAGGTCTGATAACGGAAATCGAAAATAGGTAATTCAGCAAACGTTCTTCAATCTTCAATACACAGGGAGCTATGGAAGACAGCAAATTGATTGATGAGTTTATTATATCATTGAGAGTAGAGAAAGGGTTGTCAGATAATACTTTGCAATCCTACAGAAACGATCTGAAAAAGCTCTCCACGGCCGCGGTTGACTGTGGGAAGAGGCTGCTCAGCCTGGAACGCAGCGACTTGCTGTTTGTTTTAGCTCAGATGAAGCGAAGTGAGCGTAGTGATGCGAGCATTGCAAGGTTTGTTTCGACCATCAGAGGATTCTATAAGTACGTTGTAAGTGAAGGATTTTCCAAGCAAGACCCGACGG
Source organism: Acidobacteriota bacterium (assembly GCA_022614735.1). GTDB lineage: Bacteria > Acidobacteriota > Blastocatellia > RBC074 > RBC074 > JAKEHZ01. The sequence continues at coordinate 17,286 of JAKEHZ010000209.1, forward strand.
CACATTTAGAGACGCGGAAGTCGTGGCAAACTCTTCCCAGGTTTCTGAATCAGGAAGAGGTTGACGCCATACTCGCAAAGCCTGATTTGAAAACCGACACAGGCATACGTGACCGGGCAATGCTGGAGGTCCTATACGCTACAGGATTACGTGTGTCAGAACTTGTAGGCTTGAAGATCAAGGACGTTGATTATGAGACCGGGTTATTAATCTGTTTCGGAAAAGGCAGCAAACAGAGATGTGTGCCTATAGGGCGTTCCGCAATTTATTACCTGAAACTCTATCTCCCTGCCAGGAGACGTCTGCTATGTGACGGACAATCAGAGATGTTGTTTATTGAAGAGGAAGGTGGAGTTGTGACTCGCCAGAAGTTCTGGAAGTTGATCAAAAGTTACGGCAAATTGGCGAATATAGATTATGTCACACCACACTTGCTTCGCCATAGTTTTGCCACGGCTCTGCTTTCCAATGGCGCTGATTTGAGGTCTGTACAGATGATGCTCGGACACAGCGATATCGGCACAACGCAGATCTATACGCACGTGACAGACGATCATCTCAAGACCACGTACAGAAAATTTCATCCCCGCTCTTGACACCCGGTGGCAAGGCATTGAGGAACACGTTCTATGAACCGTAGCGCTTCCCGATCCGCCGCTATTCTTCTGCTGTCAGCAATATTACTTCAATCATCACCAGGCAAAGCCCCTGCGCCGGATATTCACTGGCCTACGTTCCGTGGCCCGAACGCCAGCGGAATCGCCGAGGGATTCAATACTCCGACCCAATGGAATGTGCCTGGCGGTGAGAACGTTAAGTGGAAGACGCCGATACCCGGCCTTGGCCATTCAAGCCCGGTCATCTGGGGAAATCTTCTCTTCATCACAACCGCCATCAGCGGGCAGACAAATGCAAAGCTCAGAGTGGGTCTCTATGGCGACATTGCATCGGTCCAGGATGACACCAGTCATAAATGGATGGTTTACTGTCTGGACAAACAGACGGGCAAGATCCTATGGGAGCATGTTGCTTACACTGGGGTTCCCAGGATCAAACGCCATCCGAAGTCGACCCATGCCAGTTCCACACCTGCTACCGATGGAGAGCGCGTGGTGGCCATGTTCGGGTCTGAAGGACTCTACTGCTATGATATGAAGGGAAGACTGCTCTGGAAGAAAGACCTCGGCGTACTTGACTCTGGGTTCTACATGGTGCCCGCCGCCCAGTGGGACTTTGGAAGCTCCCCAATCATTTTCGAAGACAAGGTCTTTCTGCAATGCGATGTGCAGAAAGACTCCTTTGTCGCCGCCTTCAGTATCAAAGATGGTAGCGAGATCTGGCGCACGCCGCGCCAGGACGTTCCCACCTGGAGCAGCCCGACTGTTTATCGGTCCGGAGACCGAACTCTTCTTCTCATCAACGGATACAAGCACATCGGTGGTTACGACGCTGCGACCGGAAAAGAGATCTGGCGACTCCAGGGCGGCGGGGACATTCCGGTTCCAACTCCAATTGTGGCTCACGACCTGGTGTTTATAACCAACGCCCATGGTCGCATGTCACCAATTTACGCGATCCGTTTGGATGCCATGGGCGATATTTCGCTGGCGGAAAACTCCACCTCCAACAAGTATGTTGTTTGGAGCGTGCCGCGTGACGGCGCGTATATGATAACGCCTTTGGTTTACGGCGATTATCTATACAGCAGCAAAAACAACGGCGTCCTCAATTGTTTCGAGGCGAAAACCGGCAACCGCATTTACCAAGAGCGCCTCGGCGACGGCACTACCGGCTTCACTGCATCGCCCGTGGCGGCCGCCGGCAAGCTTTACTATTCGAGTGAAGACGGTGATATTTATGTAATTAAGGCAGGCCCCAAGTTTGAGGTGATGGCCAAAAACGGCATGGGGGAGATCTGCATGGCCACCCCTGCCGTCTCTGAGGGAGCCCTCTTCTTCCGTACGCAAGGCCATGTGGTTGCCATCGCCGAAAGGCCCAGCAGCAAATAACGCCAGACTAAGCTCAGGAGAGCTTTCACCTGTAAGAATCTCTATTTTCTGAACCGGCAGAGTCTCGCCTCAGCGGGTTTTGCACCTAACTCTGAACGTTGCAGTGGCGTGTAATAGAACATGGGTCTGATAACGAATGTCATTCGGACTAGTGTATGCAAGGAGACAAAGTATCCTTTATAGACATTGTTCGATAATCCACGTATGCGGTTTTGCGATGTGGCAATTTACAAAGTGTCACAGTCAACCACACTGTGCTTCATTCAGCATGATATTCAAGTCACGATCAAGACCGAGGAGGTCTTGATCCGCTTGATCTCAGAAAGGAGACTATAAGGAGACTATCATGAATGACGTTGCACATTCGGCATTGCCATCTATCACATTGGTTGTTCGGTGGTGCGCACGTATCCTCAGCGCCCTGATCCAGCTGTTCTGGGGCTTTTTTATTGTTGCGCATCTCGTTGGGGATGGAGGAGGCGCCTCTCGTCCACTGCAGACAAACGATTACATTAGCATTGCGACAATGGTCATTTCGCTGGCCGGCCTTGGCGTTGCTTGGAAATGGGAACTCATTGGTGCGTCCATGACGCTCGTCACCATCTTGATTGGCGCTATCGCCAATTGGAGGGTGCTCGCTTCTCCCATTGCACTGATCCCAATTGCGGCCAGCCTATTCGTGTTATGTTGGTGGATGAGCAGAACACGAATGGGCTGAGTACACAATCGGAGAAGTCCATGTGACCACTCCGCAGGAGCACCGTGCGTGCGATAGCGATTATCTAAATCAGGCAGGAGTCAGCAGCAGGAGTCTCCGCCAAATGTCATTCCAAAGTCAGACGCGGAACTTAAGGCTGCAGCTATCACGCATATCTCCCCACAGCCTTCGCCTATCGCAAAAGCGGCAAAAGTGTCCGGGATAGTTGAGGTGGAGATCCTGATCGATGAGTCAGGCCATGTGATCTCGGCGGATGTCATCTCCGACCCTTCGCTGTTGAGGCAGGCGGCAGTTACTGCGGTGCGACAATGGAAGTTTAATCCGGCTCTGCTCAGCGAGCCGCCAAAAAAAGTCGCGGGCGCCATCGTCCCCCACAGGCGGCCATCGGGGCCGGGCACGAGAGGCGAGGCCGGAATGCATCCCGCGGTGTTGCCGCCGAACAAGTGGACCGTGACGATCGCGCCCGTCGACCCGAGGCGCTTGAAGATCGCGCCACAGGATCCGCCCACGGCCGTCGTTCCCCAGAGGTTTCCGGATGAGTCGCGGAACAGCTCGGCCCGAGGTTGCCCGGGCTGGGAACCGCCCGCAAACGAGTTGAGGAGAACGTGACCAGTCCCCTGGCTCCACGAATAGATCGTTCCCCAGGACGAAGCACCGCCCGTCTCGGTCACGCCGTAGAAGACCTCGGGCTCGCCTTCGATCACTCCTGCCCGCGGGCTAGAGCCTCCCGGATGGTTGAACGGGTGGAGAACCTCATGCTGCGAGCCATCGGTGTTGATCCGGAACAGCGTGCCGCCCCCGTTTGAGCCTCCCTGGGTGGTCGTGCCGTAGAGCCGCCCGTCCGAGCCGAGGGTCAGCGTCGCAT